>JBBQAT010000132.1:0-11806 GCA_038316625.1 Burkholderiales bacterium | reverse complement strand
CCCTCAAGGTCGGTTATAACCAAGCGCTGTTTACCCTTGGTATCCTTGCCGAATGACATGGTGCCGGTAAACTCAGCGAGCATGCCAGCGTCCTTGGGCGTACGCGCTTCAAACAGTTCTGCGACGCGCGGCAGGCCCCCGGTAATATCCCGGGTCTTGGCCGACTCCTGAGGGAGGCGCGCCAGCACATCACCAACCGAAATCTGCTGCCCATTGAGCACCGTGATAATTGCCCCAACCTGAAAAGTGATCGTCACTGCATGGTCGCTACCATGCATCCGAACCTCTTCACCATTGGCATCATAAAGCCTGACCTGCGGACGCAAACCCTTGGTCTGCGCCTTGCCACCACGTTTCGGATCGATGACGACCAGTGTTGAAAGACCGGTCACCTCATCGATTTGTTTGGCAACCGTTACGCCTTCTTCGACGTTTTCGAACTTCACCAATCCCGAGTATTCGGCAATGATCGGACGGGTATGCGGATCCCAAGTTGCCAACTTGGTGCCGGCCTTGGCCTGCTGCCCATCAGCCACCTGAAGCGTGGAACCATAAGGCACCTTGTGCTTTTCGCGCTCGCGACCATTGTCATCGGTAATCAAAACCTCACCGGAACGCGTAATCACGATCTTTTCGCCCTTGGCACTGGTCACATAACGCATGGAAGCGGTGAAGCGCACAATACCCGCGCTCTTTGTTTCAACTTGGCTGGCCACCGCTGCTCGCGATGCTGCGCCACCAACGTGGAAGGTCCGCATGGTGAGCTGCGTACCCGGCTCGCCGATTGACTGGGCTGCGATAACGCCAACCGCCTCACCTACGTTAACCGGAGTCCCGCGACCAAGATCACGACCGTAGCAACTTCCGCACAGGCCATAGCGAGTATCACAGGTGAGCGGCGTACGAACTTTGACCTCGTCGATGCCGAGTTGATCAACCAGATCGCATAGATCTTCATCAATCAGCGTACCGGCTTCAATGACTGTCTCATCCGTTTCCGGGTTCACTACATCACCAATAGTGACACGACCAAGAATGCGCTCACGCAGAGCCTCAATTACCTCACCGCCCTCAATCAGGGCTTTCATGGTGACACCATTTTCGGTACCGCAATCATCCTCGATAACTACCAAATCCTGCGTCACGTCGACAAGACGGCGAGTCAGATAACCCGAGTTCGCCGTCTTGAGCGCCGTATCCGCCAAACCTTTTCGCGCACCGTGCGTCGAAATAAAGTACTGAAGAACGTTTAGGCCTTCACGGAAATTGGTGGTAATCGGCGTCTCAATAATCGAGCCGTCCGGCTTTGCCATTAGCCCGCGCATGCCGGCCAACTGACGAATCTGCGCCGCCGATCCCCGTGCGCCTGAATCGGCCATCATGTAAATGGAGTTAAACGATTCCTGTTTGACTTTCTTGCCATGGCGATCTATCACTTCCTCGTGGCCGAGTTGTTCCATCATGACCTTGGCCACCTGATCACCGGTACGACCCCAAATATCAACGACCTTGTTGTAACGCTCACCGTTGGTCACCAGGCCATTGGTGTACTGGCTTTCGATTTCCTTAACTTCTTTTTCCGCAGCGGCAATAATCTCGCCCTTCTGCGTCGGCACGAGCATGTCATCCGAACAGATCGAGATACCGGCACGCGTTGCGAGACGGTAGCCGTTCTGCATCAACTTGTCGGCGAAAACAACGGTTTCTTTCAGTCCGCAACGACGGAAGGCGGAATTGATCAGCTTCGAAATCTCTTTCTTCTTAAGTGGCCTATCAAGAACGCTGAACGGCAAGCCTTTTGGCAAGATTTCTGACAGCAAAGCACGACCCGCTGTTGTGTTGTAACGGGTAATTTTTTCCTTCCAGCCGTTTTCGCCGTCCTTCTCGTATTCCTTGATGCGCGCAGAAATCTTGGCATGCACATCGAGCTCGCCTGCCTGCATGGCGCGGGTGACTTCGGCCAGGTCGGGGAAAATCATCCCTTCGCCCTTGGCATTAATGCGCTCACGTGTCGCGTAGTACAGACCAAGAACAATATCCTGGGACGGTACGATGATCGGCTCACCGTTCGCTGGCGATAGCACATTGTTCGAGGCCAGCATCAACGTGCGCGCTTCCATCTGCGCCTCAAGCGACAAGGGGACGTGAACAGCCATCTGGTCACCGTCGAAGTCGGCGTTGAACGCCGCGCAAACGAGCGGGTGTAACTGGATGGCCTTACCTTCGATCAAGGTCGGCTCGAAAGCCTGAATACCAAGACGGTGTAGCGTCGGAGCACGGTTGAGCATGATCGGATGTTCGCGGATCACATCTTCGAGGATATCCCATACCACGGGCTCCTGCACTTCAACCATCTTCTTCGCCTGCTTGATGGTCGTCGCCAGCCCCATCAGTTCGAGCTTGTTGAAGATAAATGGCTTAAACAACTCAAGGGCCATCAGCTTCGGCAAGCCGCATTGGTGCAACTTCAACTGTGGGCCAACCACAATAACCGAACGGCCTGAATAATCGACGCGCTTACCAAGCAGATTCTGGCGGAAACGACCACCCTTACCCTTGATCATGTCGGCCAGCGATTTCAGCGGACGCTTGTTAGCACCCGTCATGGCCTTGCCGCGACGACCGTTGTCAAGCAGCGAATCAACGGCTTCCTGCAGCATGCGCTTTTCGTTGCGAACGATGATTTCCGGAGCTTTTAGTTCGAGCAGGCGCTTCAGACGGTTGTTACGGTTGATCACCCGGCGATACAGATCGTTCAGATCGGATGTGGCGAAGCGGCCGCCATCGAGCGGAACCAACGGGCGTAGATCTGGCGGCAGAACGGGCAGGACTTCAAGCACCATCCACTCCGGCTTGATACCGGATTTTTGGAAGCCTTCGAGAATCTTCAAGCGCTTAGAGAACTTCTTGCTCTTGGTTTCCGACGTCGTGGTTTCAAGTTCAGCGCGGAGACGATCTACTTCGCTGACCAAGTCAATCGAACGCAGGAGTTCGCGTATGCCTTCTGCGCCCATTGCTGCATAGAAGTCGTCACCGTACTCCTCAACCTTGGCTAGGCAGTCATCTTCTGTCAGCAACTGCCCGCGAGTCAGCGGCGTCATTCCCGGATCGCAAACGACAAAGGCCTCAAAGTAGAGCACCCGCTCGATGTCACGCAGCGTCATGTCGAGCACCATGCCTAGACGGCTCGGCAGACTCTTCAAGAACCAGATATGGGCAACCGGCGAGGCCAGTTCTATATGCGCCATGCGCTCGCGACGCACCTTGGACAGAGTTACTTCAACGCCGCACTTCTCACAAATTACGCCGCGATGCTTGAGGCGCTTGTACTTGCCGCACAGACACTCGTAATCCTTGATCGGGCCAAAAATCTTGGCGCAGAACAAGCCGTCGCGTTCCGGCTTGAAGGTACGATAATTGATCGTTTCAGGCTTTTTGACCTCACCGTAAGACCACGACCGGATTTTATCCGGCGAGGCTAGGCCAATGGTAATCGCATCAAATTGCTCTTCCTGCGTTACCTGTTTAAACAAATCAAGCAGTGCTTTCATCTTTCACTCCGTTCGGGGTGAGAATACAAATTCTCTTTGCTGCGGCCGAAACCGCAGACGTCGTCGCTCAACAACTTAAAACCGCTCAAGATCAATGTCGATTGCCAGCGAGCGAATTTCCTTGACCAATACATTGAAGGACTCCGGCATGCCGGCCTCAATCTTGTGGTCACCTTTGACGATGCTCTCATACACCTTGGTGCGGCCATTCACATCATCCGACTTGACCGTCAGCATTTCCTGCAACACGTAGGCAGCACCGTAGGCTTCAAGTGCCCACACTTCCATTTCACCGAAGCGCTGGCCACCGAACTGTGCCTTACCGCCCAGCGGCTGCTGAGTCACTAGCGAGTACGGCCCCGTCGAACGAGCGTGCATTTTGTCATCGACCAGGTGATGCAACTTGAGCACGTGCATGTAGCCAACCGTGACCTTGCGCTCAAACTGCTCGCCGGTGCGGCCGTCGAACAAGGTCATTTGGCCTGATTCCGGCATTCCGGCCAGTCTCAGCATATCCTTGATTTCTTCTTCTTTGGCGCCATCGAAAACAGGCGTAGCAAAAGGCACACCAGCCTCCAGGTTACCGGCCATCTCCATAATTTCCTTGTCGTTGAGCTGATCAAGATCTTCAGGCTTGCCATTGCTGTTATAAACCTGTTCGAGGAAACCGCGCACTTCCTTGACGTTGGCCTGGCGACGCAGCATATCGCCAATCTTGAAGCCAAGACCCTTGGCTGCCAGACCAAGGTGAACTTCGAGCACCTGCCCGACGTTCATCCGCGACGGGACACCCAGCGGGTTCAGCACGATATCAACTGGACGGCCATCGGCCATGTGTGGCATGTCCTCAACGGGCACGATACGGGAAACCACACCTTTGTTACCGTGGCGACCGGCCATTTTGTCGCCCGACTGCAGGCGACGCTTTACTGCTACATAAACCTTGACCATCTTCTGCACGCCTGGCGGCAATTCATCGCCTTGAGTCAGCTTCTTTCGTTTCTCTTCGAACGCGACGTCAAAGTCCTTGCGTGTCTGCTCCAGGCCCTCACGAAGCGATTCGAGTTGCTGTGCGACTTCGTCGTCGGCCATTCGGATATCGAACCAATGATGCGCGTCGACTTCGCCGAGGTAGTCCTTGGTGATTTCGCTGCCCTTGGGCAAACGCTTCGGACCGCCATTGGCAATCTTGCCAACGATCAAGCGCTCAACGCGAGCAAACGCGTCGCGTTCAACAATACGCAGCTGGTCAGCAAGATCAAGCTTGTAGCCGCGCAAATGGTCATCGATGATCGACTGAGCACGCTTGTCGCGCTCGATCCCCTCACGTGTAAACACTTGGACATCAATAACCGTACCTGCAATGCCGGACTGTACGCGCAGCGAGGTGTCCTTGACGTCGGAAGCCTTCTCTCCGAAGATTGCCCGAAGAAGCTTCTCTTCCGGAGTGAGCTGGGTTTCACCCTTCGGCGTGACCTTGCCAACCAGAACATCGCCGGCTTCTACTTCAGCGCCGATATATACGATACCCGATTCATCCAGACGCGACAGTTGCGATTCGCCAAGCGAGGCAATGTCGCGGGTGATCTCTTCGGGGCCGAGCTTGGTATCGCGCGCCACAACCGTCAGTTCTTCGATGTGAATCGAAGTAAAACGATCTTCGGCAACAACACGCTCAGAGATCAGGATCGAATCTTCGAAGTTGTAACCGTTCCACGGCATGAACGCGATCAGCATGTTCTGGCCAAGCGCCAGTTCACCCTTGTCGGTCGAAGCACCGTCCGCAACCACATCGCCCTGAGCGATGACGTCACCGACACGAACCAGCGGGCGCTGATTAATATTGGTGTTCTGGTTGGAACGGGTGTACTTCACAAGATTGTAAATATCAACGCCGACTTCACCCGGAACGGTTTCATTATCGTTAACGCGAACAACAACGCGGGAAGCGTCAACATAATCGACCTTACCGCCACGCAATGCCTGCACTGCCGTACCCGAGTCAACAGCTACGGTACGCTCAATGCCGGTCCCAACAACTGGTTTTTCCGGCCGCAGACAAGGAACAGCCTGACGCTGCATATTCGCGCCCATCAATGCGCGATTCGCATCATCATGCTCAAGGAAAGGAATCAGCGAGGCAGCGACCGAAACGATCTGCCCTGGCGCAACGTCCATGTATTGCACACGAGCCGGCTCGGCGAGAATGGTCTCGCCTTTCTCACGGCAGGTCACCAGATCGTCACTGAGTAAATTGTCGTCACCAAGCGATGCATTGGCCTGAGCGATAATATAGCCGCCCTCGACAATCGCGGACAGATATTCAATCTGGTCGGTAACCTTGCTATCAACAACCTTCCGATACGGAGTTTCGAGAAAGCCGTACTCATTGGTGCGGGCGAAAAGCGCCAAGGAGTTGATCAGACCAATGTTCGGGCCTTCCGGCGTTTCGATCGGGCAAACACGACCATAGTGTGTAGGATGCACGTCGCGCACTTCAAAACCGGCACGCTCGCGAGTCAACCCGCCCGGCCCGAGGGCCGAGACGCGGCGCTTGTGCGTAATCTCGGACAACGGGTTGGTCTGGTCCATAAACTGCGAGAGTTGGCTGGAGCCAAAGAACTCTCTGACCGCCGCGCTGATCGGTTTGGCGTTAATCAGATCGTGCGGCATTAGGTTATCGGACTCAGCCTGAGAGAGGCGCTCCTTGACAGCCCGCTCAACACGCACAAGACCGGCACGGAACTGGTTCTCGGCCAGTTCGCCAACGGAACGCACACGTCGATTGCCAAGGTGATCGATATCGTCGATATCGCCACGACCATTGCGTAGTTCGACAAGTATTTTGATGACTTCTACGATGTCGCGCGGCGACAAGGTCAGTTGATCACGAATTTCGCTGCTGACTCCGAGGCTTTTCAGTTGAGCCGACAGCTCTGTCGCGCCTTCCAGCGTCAGGTTTTCAGCAACGGCACGCATGCCATAGGACAACTCGCTCAGCAACAGCTCAACGGCGGCGACAGACCCACCTGCTGTCTCGATGATAGCGGCGACAATCGCGTCACGCTTGGCCGGAACGTGCTTGAGCATAACCTTGTGCTCAACGACATCCTGACGGACGACACGGCGGTTGAATTTCATCCGGCCGACGGCGGAAAGATCATAACGGTCGTCAGAGTAGAACAAGCCATTGAACAGAATCTCAACGGCTTCTTCTGTAGGCGGCTCGCCTGGCCGCATCATTCGATAGATGGCCACGCGCGCGGCTTGCTTCGAAACCGTTTCGTCCGTACGCAGGGTATGGGAGATAAAGCCTCCCCGGTCCAGATCGTTGATGTATAGAGTCTGCAGCGTATCAATGCCGGCCTCAATCAGCTTGGTCAGCAGCGCCTCGGTGATTTCTTCGTTGGCATTGGCAAGAATCTCGCCAGTCTCTTTGTCGATGATGTTCTGCGCGACCACACGGCTGATAATGAAATCTTCCGGCACAGCGATCTGCTTGATTCCGGCGGCATCGAGCTCACGGATGTGCTTACCGGTAATACGCTTGTCCTTGGCAACGATAACCTTGCCGGCTTTGTCGTTGAAGTCGAAACGCGCCACTTCACCACGCAAGCGTTCGGGAACCAGATGAAACTCGAATCCCTTCCGGTTGATCTGGAAAGTATCGAATTCAAAGAATTCGCGCAGGATTTGCTCCGGCGTCAAACCGATGGCCTTGAGCAAGGTCGTTACCGGCATCTTGCGCCGACGATCAACGCGGAAGAAGAGAATGTCCTTCGGGTCAAACTCGAAGTCGAGCCACGAACCCCGATACGGAATCACGCGCGCAGAGAAAAGCAATTTGCCAGAGCTGTGCGTCTTGCCGCGGTCATGCTCAAAGAAGACGCCGGGAGACCGATGCAACTGTGACACGATGACACGTTCGGTGCCGTTTATGACGAAAGATCCGGTCGTAGTCATGAGCGGAATCTCGCCCATGTAAACTTCCTGCTCCTTGACTTCCTTAATCGTATCGGGAGCTTCGCGATCAAGAATGATCAGGCGAACCTTCGAACGCAGGGCTGAAGCGAAGGTCAACCCGCGCTGCTGACATTCCTTGACATCAAAAGCGGGTTCGGCAAGCGCGTAGCTGACGAACTCCAGCCTGGCATTGCCGCTGTGACTAACGATCGGGAAGATCGAGGAGAACGCGGCTTGCAGCCCCTGGTTCTTGCGCTGTGCGGGCGGAACGGCTGCCTGCAGGAAAGCGGTGAAAGATTCCAGCTGCGTTGCCAGCAAGAATGGAACGTCAAGCACATTGGCGCGCTTGGCGAAACTCTTGCGGATACGTTTTTTCTCGGTGTAGGAGTAGGTCATGGTCGCTCCGAGCTCAGAAAGCAAAATCCTTTAGCGCATCCCGTCAAGAGTCGAGAAACTCCAGTCGGTTCGCAACGGACAAACATAAGAACAATTGGTCAGAAAAAAAGCGATTACGTCCACTTACTTGATCTCTGACATTCGTACTTGCATTTGCACGCTACAAAACTGCACTTCAATATCGGTAGAAACGACGCGAAAACCGTGTCGTTTCCGAAAAAGCACAAAAGGGCTGGCAGCTAAAAAGCGGCCAGCCCAACTTGCAAAGCCGAGACTATTTGATCTCGACCTTAGCGCCAGCATCCTCGAGCAACTTCTTGAGCGCTTCAGCATCAGCCTTGGAAACGCCTTCCTTGACGGGTTTCGGCGCGCCATCAACGAGGTCCTTAGCTTCCTTCAAACCGAGGCCGGTCGCAGCGCGAACAACCTTGATCACTTCAACCTTCTTTTCACCAAAACCAGTCAGCATGACGGTGAATTCGGTCTGCTCTTCAACAGCAGCTGCAGCAGCAGCCGGGCCAGCAACAGCCATGGATGCAGCGGACACGCCAAACTTCTCTTCGAACGCCTTAACCAGGTCATTCAGATCCATAACAGTCATCGAGCCAACTGCTTCGAGGATGTCGTCTTTGGTAATAGCCATAATCAATAAACTCCTAAATCTGGATACTTGTAAAAGTGGTCAGTAAGTTAACGAAAGAGCGGTCAAGCGACCGCTTCTTCACGCTGCTTGGCCAACGCAGCAAGGGCACAAGCGAAACCGGTAACCGGTGCCTGCATGATACCGAGCAACTTGCCGAGCAGTTCTTCGCGACTTGGGATCGAAGCAAGTGCCTGCACACCGGCCTTGTCCAGCACCTTGCCGGCATATCCGCCAGCCTTCAGAACTAGCTTCTCATTGGTTTTAGCAAAGTCATTCAGCACTTTTGCCGCTGCAACGGGGTCAACTGAAATACCATAAATCAACGGGCCTGTCATTTGCTCAGCCAAGCCAGCAAACGAACTATCCGCAACAGCACGACGCACCAGGGTATTCTTCAGCACGCGAAGATACACACCAGACTTCCGAGCTTGAGCGCGCAGCTTGGTGAGGTGAGCCACCTCCATACCGCTGTACTCAGCCACGACGATAGTCTGGGCAGTAGCTACTTGAGCCGACACCTCAGCCACGACGGCTTTTTTTTCATCAAGATTGAGACCCATGGGCCCTTTCTCCTATCAAGTCAACACACGAAATGCCCGGTTGGACATATCGCACCCACGGCGACCTGAACCAAGAGCGCCGGCAGTTTTGCAACTGCCAGAAAATCCTGTTCGGGGCTCACCGTCTACGCCGGCCGCTTGCACATTTAAACCATCAGGCGATGTTCAGCCGTTCGGCACCTGCGGTCTTTGACGATCTGCCGGCGATACCGCTTACCGACAGCCCAAAGCTCAGTCCAGAGCCGACTGATCGGCTCTGCATTACATTCTTACAGCGTCGACGAATCCACGCGCACGCCCGGACCCATCGTGCTGGATACGGCGATCTTCTTCAAGTACTGCCCCTTGGAATTGGCCGGCTTGGCCTTGGACAGTGCCTCAATAAGCGCTTTCAGATTTTGCTCGAGTTTTTCAGCATCGAATGACGCGCGACCGATCGTGCTATGCACAATGCCGCCCTTGTCGGTACGGTATTGGACCTGGCCAGCCTTGGCGTTCTTAACGCCAGTCACCACATCCATGGTAACGGTACCAACCTTCGGGTTCGGCATCAGGCCACGTGGTCCTAGAATCTGGCCGAGCTGTCCGACAACGCGCATGGCATCGGGCGTGGCGATGACCACGTCGAAATTCATGTTACCGGCCTTGATATCGGCCGCGAGGTCTTCAAAGCCGACGATATCAGCACCGGCCGCCTTGGCGGCTTCAGCTTTTTCACCTTGCGCGAAAACAGCAACGCGAACTGTCTTGCCTGTACCTGCCGGCAACACGACAGAACCACGTACCAGCTGATCCGATTTACGTGCGTCGATACCCAGACTGACAGCAACGTCAATCGACTCGTCAAACTTGGCAGTAGCAAATTCCTTGGCCAGTTTCAGCGCTTCGCCAACAGCGTAGCTCTTGTTGTGGTCGACCTTGCCCTGCATCGCCTTTTGGCGCTTGCTCAGAGTTGCCATGTTAGAGGCCCTCCACGGTGATGCCCATCGAACGGGCGCTGCCAGCGATCGTGCGAACTGCGGCGTCCATATCGGCGGCGGTCAGATCGGGCATTTTTTGCGTAGCAATGGCTTCGCATTGGGCACGCGTCAGTTTTCCAACCTTGTCGGTATGGGGCTTCGGGCTACCCTTCTGAATTCCAGCGGCCTTCTTGATCAGAATGGTCGCCGGCGGCGTCTTCATAATGAAGGTAAAGCTCTTATCCGCAAAAGCGGTAATCACCACCGGAATCGGCAAACCCGGCTCGAGACCTTGAGTCTGAGCATTGAAGGCCTTGCAGAATTCCATGATGTTAAGGCCGCGCTGACCTAGCGCTGGACCGATCGGGGGCGAGGGGTTAGCCTTGCCCGCCGGCACTTGCAGCTTGATAAAGCCGACAATTTTCTTTGCCACGGTATAACTCCTTTAAACGGGTTCAAGCGCGCTTTTTACGGCGCTCCCCAACGACAAACGCGACCCAGGGGCCGCACTTACTAGCACGCTAGAAAATCTGGCGCGCCACAATCAAAGCAGAATCAGGCTTTTTCGACTTGGCCGAATTCCAGCTCCACCGGCGTAGCACGACCAAAAATAGTCACTGACACGCGAAGGCGATTTTTTTCATAATTGACGTGTTCAACCGAACCATGAAAATCGGTGAACGGCCCCTCCTTGACTCGAACAATCTCACCCGGCTCAAATAGCACTTTGGGACGTGGTTTCTCGACACCGTCCTGCATCTGCTGCATGATCTTTTCGACCTCCTTCTCGGAAATCGGGGTTGGCTTGTTGGCGGAGCCGCCAACGAAACCAGTAACCTTTGGAGTACTTTTCACGAGATGCCACGACTCGTCGTTCATCTCCATTTCCACCAGCACGTAGCCGGGGAAAAATTTGCGCTCCGAGATGCTCTTTTGGCCTAGTTTCAATTCAACGACTTCTTCAACTGGAACCAGAACGCGGCCAAAGACATCCTGCATTCCTTGACGCTGAATGCGCTCGTCAAGCGCACGCTGTACGCTCTTTTCAAAGCCTGAATAGGCGTGAACCACATACCAGCGCTTGCTCATGATTTTCTCCACCCAAGAACCAGGTCATACAGCACCCATTCAATGCTCTTGTCAGTCAGCCAGAGAAAAATTGCCATGACAACAACAAACGCAAACACCAAACCTGTCGTTTGCAAGGTTTCCTTACGCGACGGCCAGACTACTTTTTTTGCTTCGTTCGAGGCCTCTTTGGCAAAACCAAAGAACTGACGTCCGGGTTCGGTCTGCCACGCGACTGAGGCCCCCAAACCAACGCCAGCCAGAACAGCCAGCACACGCAGGATCATTGCCTGCTCAGCGAGCAGGTAAAAGCCAGCCACGCCAGCAACCAGAAGCAACAGCGCCAACGCAAACTTGATTTTATCGGCCATTTCGTCAGCTTAATTAATAGTGATGGCAGGGGCAGAGGGAATCGAACCCCCAACCTTCGGTTTTGGAGACCGACGCTCTGCCAGTTGAGCTATACCCCTGCAGCAGAGACAAAGGACATTCCGTTACCGGAACGTCCTGACGTCTATGTTTCCTTACTCGATGATCTTAGCGACAACACCGGCACCGACGGTACGACCGCCTTCACGGATGGCGAAACGCAGACCTTCTTCCATGGCGATCGGGTTGATCAGCTTGACCGTCATCTGGATGTTGTCGCCCGGCATGACCATTTCA
>JBBQAT010000131.1:0-12130 GCA_038316625.1 Burkholderiales bacterium | reverse complement strand
TGTGCCCCCACTTAACAAACAATTCGCCGCCGCAGTGCAGGCAGCGCTGGATCGCGTGAATCTGATCTCGAACCATTACTGCTTCTTCGATCTGGCTTTCTCGCTTGTCGAGTGCGTTGCGCAATGAAAAACATTCCGGCGCAGAAAACTGCTGAACGGAATGGCAAACTCGGGCAAAATCGGTAGGTTTCAAACGGGCGGTAATTTGCTTATTTCGATCTATCGCATAACGTCCGACGAATCAATGGGTTGACGCGTTACCAACACGCCTCGCGTACAGAGCCTACTTTTATCAAACGCTCTGGTTCTTGTCTGTTGCAGCTCTCATGGCCGCGATGATCATTGTGACCCTGTTCAGGCTACGCACCCGCAGTCTGCGAGTTCGGCAAGACGAGATGGTTCATCTGGTGGCACTACGGACCGAAGAGCTGAGGCTGGCCAATGAGCACCTCTCCCGACTTTCGTTCGTGGACGCACTGACCGGGCTGGCCAACCGGCGCCGCTTCAATGAGGCGCTGGATGAGGAATGGCGTCGCGCCTGCCGTTCTCAGACGAATCTCGCCTTGGTGATAGCCGATATTGACAACTTCAAGCTGTACAACGATTCACTGGGCCACCAGGAAGGTGACCACTGCCTGGCAGCAGTCGCCGACGTATTCTTGCAGGCGGCGGGACGAGCGGGTGACCTTGCCGCGCGCTATGGCGGCGAGGAAATAGTCTTTCTGATGCCGGGGGCAGACACTACCGCAGCAAGAAGCATGGCTGAACGCTTACGTGCTGCTTGCGAGGCGCTAGCCATACCCCATCTCGCCTCACCCGTCAGTCCCGTAGTGACCATCAGCCTGGGTGTGGCGTCCTGTATTCCGTTGACTGAATCATCTGCCGAATCTCTGGTAGCACAAGCCGATTCAGCCCTTTACAAAGCCAAAGAAGCGGGTCGCAACCGAGTGTGCTGATGGCTGCGTCGCGCCAAGATCGCAAGCACGTTCACGCCCGAGTGAACTCACCCCTTGGGGAAAAACGCCACATACCCCCGCCGACCACGTTTGAGCCGTTTCTGAAGCTCTCGCTCGGCATCGCTGCGCGTTGAACAGCACGCATCGAGGAAGGCATTACACGCCGCCCAGCGGCCTTCTGGCGTGCGCAACACGGCGACGCTCCGGCCGCCGTCGACGGTGGTTACGATGCACGTCGCTTCGCCACTTCGCCAGGAAGCAGCGACCAGATTCATCGCCTCGTCCTGCGGCACGCAAAGACCGATCAGCGCGTCGATTGGCGAGTCGTATTCGGCACAGAGAATGGCTGGGAAATAGCGATCTGCAGGAACATCTTTCATGGGTGACACTTCTAACACGCACCGCCGCGCTTGTAAAACGCCTTCACCACAGGGCACAATCGCGGCTTACCGGAGTTTACTGATGTCGTTTGATGTAGTCATCGTGGGCGGCGGCCTGGCAGGACTCTCGCTGGCCTGCGCCCTGCGCGATACGCGCCTGAAAATCGCCCTCGTGGAAAACCGTGCCCCGACACCAGCCATCGGATGGGACGCACGCGTCTACGCCATCAGTCCGGCCAACGCCAACTTCCTGCGTGACATCGGTGCCTGGAAGCATTTGGACGCCGAACGCATCGCGCCTATCTACGCCATGAAAATCCTTGGCGACGGAGGTGCGCAGCTCGATTTTTCCGCCTACGAGTCAGGTGTTTCTGAACTCGGCTGGATTCTCGAATCATCGCTAATGGCCTGCGAGTTAAGGGAGAACGTCAAGCGGCAAAGCAACCTTACCCTGCTCTGCCCGGCCACGCCGCATACTGTCGAGATAGGCGAGAAGACGGCCATCCTCACGCTGGCCGATGGTCAGGCGCTGGCGACAAAGCTGCTGGTGGGCGCTGATGGCCGTGACTCCTGGGTGCGCGAGGCCGTTGGGCTGAAGGCCATCAACACACCTTACGGCGAAATGGGGGTAGTCGCCAATTTTGAATGTGAGCGCCCGCATCGCGGTATCGCCCGACAGTGGTTCCGCGACGATGGCGTCCTCGCCTGGCTGCCGCTCGCCGGGAATGAAACCACTCATCGTATTTCAATGGTCTGGTCGACGCCCGACGCCCAGGCCGAAGCCTTGCTGGCGCTATCTCCAGAAATGCTTTGCGCCCGTGTCGCCGAAGCCGGCGACAACGAACTCGGTGCGCTCAAGCTGATCACACCAGCCAGCGCCTTCACACTACGCCTGATGCGCGTACCGCAAACCGTCGCGCCGCGACTGGCACTGATCGGTGACGCCGCGCACGGCATTCACCCGCTTTCCGGCCACGGCATCAACCTCGGTTATCAGGACGCCAAAGCGCTGGCCGACCTGCTCGCTGCTACGCCGGAATGGCAGGAAATCGGCAGCGAACGCCTGCTGCGCCGATACCAGCGCGCGCGACGCGAAGAAACGGTACTGATGCAGTACACAACTCACACAATTCGCCAAATTTTTCGTGAGAAACTATTTGGGTTTAAGCCCTTGCGTAACATCGGAATGAACATTACCAATGCTTTGCCTGCCGTAAAAAACCAGCTTGTACATTACGCACTTGGCACCTTTTAACCCTGACGTATCTGATCGGAGAAACACCATGTTTATTAAATTGCTTCCGCTCGCGCTAGCGGCTACGTTTAGCCTGCCGGCTTTGGCTGGAGAGGCCGGTGCCAAGAAGGTGGTCGAGGTCAAACAAGGCACCAAGGCTGCCAGCGCCAACAAAGCGACTGAGGCCGAACCAGACAGCAAACTCGCCAGCGTCCAAAAGGCGATTGAGGCCAAACTGGGCACCAAGGTCGCCAGCATCGTCAAGAGCCCTTATCTCGGGCTCTACGAGGTTTACGCCGACGGGCAGATCCTTTACACCGACGAAAAAATGACCGCCATCATTGCCGGTACGATGATCGACGGGAAAACGATGAAAAACGTCACTGCCGAACGCATGCAAAAGCTGACGGCAATCAAGTTCACCGATCTGCCGCTTGAAAACGCCATCAAACAGGTACGCGGTGACGGCAAGCGTGTGCTGGCAACATTCGAGGATCCGAACTGCGGTTACTGCAAGAAGCTGGCAAAGGACATCTCCAAACTGGACAACATAACGCTCTATACCTTCCTGCTACCTATCCTCTCACCGGATTCGCTGGAGAAGTCCAACCAGATCTGGTGCTCAGCGGACAAGGCCAAGGCCTGGAATGAATGGATGCAAGAGGGCAAAGCGCTGTCCGGCAAGGGCGATTGCGATACGAGTGCGGTTCAGAAAACGGTTGAACTCGGCCGCAAACTGGCTATCTCTGGCACGCCGACGCTATTCTTCGCCGACGGCGAGCGCGTTCCGGGTGCCGTGCCAATCGCCCAGATAGAGCAAAAGCTGAGTCAGGGGCTGAGCAGCAAGTAGCCTGAAAGGCAATAAATACGGCCATTCACAGGCATAGCACTGCGAGACCCCCTATTCATGCGGCTCTCGCGTGTATCGCCCTGCGGATTGCCAATTGACGCCCGTGCCAGACACGGGCGTTTTTTCGTCACTCCGGCGTGCGTTCGTTCTCCAGTGCTTTTGACGTGATGTCGTGGTAGAGGCTCAGCATCTGGCCGACCAGTTCACCATACTCGGGATGGCTTGCCATCAAAGGCTCCAGCGCCTGAGCATCTTCAAAAACCCGCTCGAGAAAGTCGATGTCCATGTCGTCGAGCACGCCGTTCTGATCAAGTTTGGCTTTCAGGTCGAGTGCTCGTGGCAAGTGCAGCGACTCCATTTCCCCGACAATTGCCAGAAACACGCCGTCTTCTTCGGATTCATTTTCCATCGTTTACTCCTGAGTGTTGAGTTGGTACCTCATGGCGTACCGATAAACAGATAGACGCTGGAGACGCCACTACCTGATCGTCCGAAGCCGATATAGGCCGGGCCTAGCGGTGTTTCACCACCGACATAGATCGATGCCGAGGTTAGCCGTCCGGTTCGGTTTGTCTCAGTATAGAGCCTTCCGACCGTGGCTGTTTCGAGCGCAATACCGGCACGCATGTCCCCGCGCAAACCCAGCGGTGGCCGCCCGACAATCTTTTCGGCCCGCAGGCCAAGGTAGCGGATCTTGTCGCCGTTGATCTGGTCCGGAGAGAATCCGGACAAGTTGAAGAATCCGCCTAGTGTGGCTGTATCGTAAGGCGGCAAACGACCTTTCAGTGACCCGTGGTAATTTGCTTTTGCGTTCAAGACGATATCGTTGAAGGTATAGGCTCCGCGCAACTCGGCAAAAATCTTGCTGTAGCCCTCTTTTGACGAGTTGAAGTAGGCCACTTTCGATGCCCAGCCGGAAGTCGGAAAAGACAAGCGATCCATCTGGTCAAAGTCGAGCGATACGTACTCGCCGCCGTAAGACCGGGTGAGACCTTCCGGAAACACACTGGAGGGAACGCCTGTATTCAGACTCGCGTCGAGCCAGGTCTGTCGCCAACCCGCCCGCAACTGCCCGAGCAAACCAACATTTACGCCGACGCCAAACGACGCGATGCGCTTGATCTTCTCGTAATCGGCCAGCTTGTGGTTGTCCTGATAGATGCCGGAGATTTCCTTCCCGTAGGACATGGACGTTTCCATGAAATAGCGCTGTCGGTCTTCGAGCGGCTGGTACAGATCAACCGACAGCGCCGTATTTCTGCCGATTTCGCCCACAGTGAGCAATTGCCCGCCGAGGGAATTGAGCCAGTTCTTGTCGTAAGCAACGCGCAGGGTATAGGCTGAATCCTGCTTGAAATTGGTGTCCAGATTTACGCCCAGGCGCAGATAATCCGGTCCCCAGCGCTTCTCCATCGGCGTCACGCGCAGAATGTTGCGATCCCGTACCGTCAGCAGCGAATAATCGACGCTCTCGTACCAGCCGTCACCGTAGGCACGCAACATGTCCTGGTTGAGCCGCGCGTCATCCATGCGATCCCCCGGCCGGATCTGGAGATGCCGCTCAATCGCCGCCGGATTGACCGATTTCGTCCCGGCAATTTCGATTTCGTGTACCGCCGGCGGCTCCGGTCTGACGTAGCTCATCTTGCTGACCCAGGCCGAGTAGCGCTCCTCACTGACCGAAAAAGCCTTGAGGCGGTCTGCCAGCAACTCCGCAGCCGCTTTGCCACGATCCGCTGTTTCAGAACTTCGCTGAAAATCACCCGCCGTAATGCCGTTCAGATCGGGTTTGATATAGATATCGGTCGGTTTGAGTTTGGCCAGCGAGCGGCTGACATTCTGTTCGGTGAGAATATTGACCATCTGCACCGACACGGTCAGTAGTGAACCAACCTCCTCTGCCCTCATCAGTGGCGAACCGACGTTCACGACAATCACGACATCGGCCTGGCAACGTTCGCGGGCCTCGTCTATCGGCACGTTATCAACCAGCCCGCCGTCCACCAGCTTGCGCCCCTGATGATCGACGGGGGCCATCAGTCCGGGAATCGACATGCTGGCGCGCATGGCCTTGGTCAGGCTGCCTTCACGCAACACCACTCGTTCGCCGGTTCCGATATCGGTCGCGAGGATCGACAAGGGCATGGGAAGCGACTCAATGTCGCGTTCGCCGAGATCGGAATTGACCAGACGGTTGAAAAACAGCTTGATCTTTTGCCCGGCAACGATACCTCCCTGATACGCGACGCCCTTGCTGTTCACACCGATCTCAGAACCCGGCATGAATCGCCTTGCAATCGACTTGTTGCGGTAATTTATTTCGGAATACGGCGGATTGTCCTGAAACATGTCGTTCCAGTCAGCCTTCGCCAGCTCTTTGCGCATCTCGGAAGGAGAGAGGCCGGAAGCAAACGCACCCGAAATCAGCGCGCCCATGCTGGTCCCCGCCACACAATCGACCGGTACGCGCAACTTCTCCAGCACTTCCAGCACGCCGATATGCGCCGCACCGCGCGCACCGCCGCCGCCGAGCACCAGACCGATATGCGGACGGTCTGCTTCTCCCGCATGCGCAAGCGAAGCAAGCAGTGCCACACCAGCAAAAAGTGTTCGAATAACGCTTGTATTTCTCATTTTCCTGAGCTTTCCAGCACAACAAACCGATGCTCCGCATCCTACCAGATGCGCGACAACGCCCGCCGCCACTGGACGAAGAAGGAATTGCACGGAATGGATATTTCCCGGTTTCAGCGGGAACTACGGAGTTACATTCAGAACCGGCGCTGCTAATCTGAGGGTGAGTTGTCGTTGGGGGGGCGATCATGGAAAACGTCGGGCCGTAGCACTTGATCAACAAGTGCTGTCGTTTCGCTGCTCTTCCTAAAGATTTCCCGTGCCTTGCCGATTCTAAAGGATGATTTTCGCCATCACCTGAACAGGCCATTTAACCAGAACCATTCGTTTAACAGAAAACAACCGCGAAGAATCTCACCCTCGTCCCTCACAGTGCGGCTATGATTGCGAAAATCCAATGATCATTCCTAACGAAACCAACAGTCCTGCCATGCAGCGTATCCTCGCGCTACTGGCAAAAAAGGCCGATATGTCGGCCAGCGATATCTCGCGCGAGGCTTTTGTCGGCCTGACAACACTGGCCTGCGGCGGCTACCTCAAGGCGCTGCGCACAAAACGCCTCGTTCATGTCAGCGGCTGGCGCAAGACCCCAAAAGGGTTTGTCACCCCGCTGTTCAGCCTCGGCAATCGCACCGACCTGCACCGACCCGAATTCAGGGATGAAGACCGGGATTCGACGGGGATGGCACTCATCGTCGCGGCTTTCACTCGTTTCGGAATGCTGACCTATATTGAAGCGGCGCAAGCAACAGGCTTGTCGCCCAACACCATCAAGAATGCCCGCTATATGGACATTCTGGTCAAGCAAAAGAAGATCCATATCACTGCCTGGCGTCACAACCGCGCCGGCCCGATGATCGCGGTTTATGCCGTCGGTCATGGCAAACCCGCAGCAAAGCCCGCCCCGCTTTCGCACGCCGAAAAATGCCGGCGCAGCCGCGAAAAGAAGCGTGCGCTGTCTGAAGACCGGGGGATTCTCGCTCAGCTGTCGAGGATTTAGTCAGTCCAGAAGCGGATTTTCACCGCAAAGGCGCGAAGATCGCCGAGGAAATCCAACCCGAACGGCGAGCCAAACTGACGCAGCCCGCCTTTTCTTTGCAACCTTTGCAACCTTTGCGCCTTTGCGGTGAGGCTTTTTACCCCCTCCAGCTGGGACCGTCCAGCTTATAGCTGGAAGGCCAGCCACAGCAGCAAGCCTTCGGCCACTTCCCGAATCATGCCGGGGCGGCGCGCCGCATAGAGAATCGACTCCTGTCGGCGAGCATCGACCCAGCGTGCAAAACCACGCACGGCCTTGCGATCATAGAAGGCGACCATCATCTCGTAATTCAGGAACAGGCTGCGACCATCCAGATTGGCCGAACCGGCCAACGCCAATTCGTCGTCG
Source organism: Burkholderiales bacterium (assembly GCA_038316625.1). Taxonomy (GTDB): domain Bacteria; phylum Pseudomonadota; class Gammaproteobacteria; order Burkholderiales; family Rhodocyclaceae; genus Propionivibrio. The sequence continues at coordinate 4,689 of JBBQAT010000131.1, read as the reverse complement.
ATCAGCACCGCCTTGGCGTGAATCATGCGCGGATGCAGCCAGACCCTGCCGCCCACCGAGACCAGATCACGTAATGCGCGGTGACGCGCAAAATCGGCCAGACGGTGGTTGGAGCGAGCCGGCAAGACCAGATCGATTTCGATGCCACGACGAGCCGCCAGCGTCAGCGCCATCATTAGTCCGGTGTCGGGGACGAAATACGGGGTTACTGCCAGAATTCGCCGTTGCGACGTAAAGCAACCGGAAATCAATAGCGTATGGATCGTGTCATCCGGCCGATCTGGGCCGCTGGCAACGAGTTGTGCGAGAGTTCTGGTTTCGGAAGCGGACGTTGCAACGACGGAGGCTTCAGCCCGTTTGCGATCAGTCGCAAACGCCCAGTCCAACTCGAACTGTTGCTGTGCCTGCGCCGCAAGCTCGCCTTTCAGATCAAAACTCAGGTCGAGCCAGGCCGTCCGGCCCAAAATGGGACGCGGATCGCCTTCAAAGTATTCAGCCGAAAGATTCCGGCCGCCACACCAGAAACGCACTCCATCGGCGATAACCATCTTGCGGTGGTTGCGCAAATTGGTTCGTCCACGCTTGGGCGAACGGAACGGCGGCACAAAGCGAACCACTTCAACCCCCGCGTCAGCCAGCTTGTACAGATCGGGGTAGCCACCGAGATAGATGCCGATGCCGTCGATCAGCAACCTGACCCTGACTCCCGCGCGCGCGCGCCGCATGAGCTTTTCCGCAATCTCATCGCCTAATACATCGCGCCCGAAAAGAAAGGTGGACACTTCGAGCGATCGATTGGCACCGTCGATGATGCGCCGCAAGGCAACGAGCGCCTGCGTGCCGTCGTCATGCACACTGAGTTGTTCATAGCTCACGGGATCAGGCAGGCCCATCGCCAGGCCCAATTGCTGCGAACGCGCCGCCGTGGCATGGGTGGTCGTTGCGGAAAGAGTGGCACGGCGTGCCCCCTGGGCAGGGTGCCGCGTCAATACCTTGCGGCTGCCGAAGGCGAGATACAGCGGCAAGGTCACGTAGGGCACGAGCAAGATGCCCATTACCCAGGCAATGGCCGCCGAGGGGTGTCGGCGCTGGTTCAGGCTGTGTGACGCCGCGACGTAAATGACCAGGCCGACCGCGACGAGCAGGGCGTCGAGCATTTCCCAGTTTCGTTCGATCAAACCAGCCAGCAGGGAAAAAAGCTCATTCATCGCGCTGTTCCGATACTGAGCGATCCCTGCGTAAAAGATTGCGCAACAACAGACCGCCGAGCAGCAGGAATCCGGCCGCAAACGCGGCACCGGCGTAATCCGAACGCTGACGTTCCGGTCTTGGCGTCACCGGATCTTTGAGCGCGGAAGGGAATGGCCGAGGATCAACCGGAATGATCTGCTGCTCCGCCCGGCTCTTGGGCAACCGACTTCTATATTCGGCAACGCTGGCCACCGGATAGTCTCCCCAGACTCGGCTCGACGGCAGTTGCGGAATGCGTACGAGCAGAATCTCCTCGACATCCTGGCGCAACAATTCTTCGAAGGGCGTCAAGGTGCGCGTCAGCGTACCGCCGACCAGTTGCAGGAGATCGGCACCAACTTGCTCGAAAGCTATCGCCGGCAGCAGCCGCGTCTGATCCTCGGTCAAATAATCAAAGCTGGCCTTGCCCTTGCTCAGACTGCCGCTAGTCACCGAAACCACGGGCAGCGCCGCGAACGCCTGCCACCAACTGGTGGCACCGACTTCGGGAACCTGCCAGCCAATCGCGCGCAAGGTCGAAACACTGATTCCCGTGCAATTTTCCGCCGCGTGCTGATAAACGAACTGATGCCGGTAGAACTGGTTGAAGACGCGGGCCAGCGCCGATCCAAGGTGGGCCGCCGTGCGCTCGTCGCGCAGGGTAGCGACGAGCATGCAGGACGGCCGATACCAGGCCTGCCCGCTGTTGAGATCAGCCAGGTAGTTGTCGAGTGGCACCATGGCCGGCAGGATACCCTTTTCGCTTTCCGAGTCGAGCGTGTAGTAGTTGGCCACCAGCCAGTCGTGCATTTGCCCCTGCAGACCGACACGGCCGGTGATCAGGCCAAAATGCCCGCCGTGCGCCTCGTCATCGTCGCCCTGCGCCCCATTGAGCATCAGGCCGATCAGCGGCCGACCGGCACGTTGCTGCCCCGCAGACTGGGCGCGCCGCCAGATCACCCGTGTCGCGAACGCGCCCTGAGCGCCGCCCTGCGGCTCGCTACGCACGAACTCGCGCAAGGCGCGCGGCGTGGCGGCGAGCGGTTTGAGCGGAGCCGCCGGATCGAGCCTGAAATCGGCCGGCCACAGCGTGCGAGCGACGAACCGTCCCGCGTCCTCGGTGCCCCGAAGTCGCAGTTCGCGCCGACTGAAGAAGCTGGCGCTCGCGGCGTTGTAATAAGAGCGGTTGGCCGCAAGACGTGGCGACAGCTCAAGTCGCTTCAAGCCGTCAGCAGTTTGCAAATAGTCGCCGCGAGCATCGAGCCATACGCCTTCAATCACCTGCGGCGAACCAACCCACACCAGCGCCGGGAAATCTCGCGCCGACCCCGGCGGCGTCCGGGCATTCCATTGCCGCAGATCAACCATGGCAGGCAAATAAGGATCGAATCCGGCGACCGGGTGGCCGGAACAGGGGACAGCAATCGTTTCCTCCCGGAAATACCACATCGCCTGCGGGAGCGCGGCATAGACAGGATTGAGCGAACGATCCGCGCATTCGCCAGTCGAAACATCGAAATCGTCAGCCGGGAACAACCCATACGCCGCAGAAATTCCTGCCGAACTTGCGTGTGCGAAAATCATGAGGATACAGTCGGATACACTCGTATGAATTCCATCATCGTATTCTAGCCATTCTAGCGGACTCGTCCGCAAATAAGGAAAGTCAGAGCCATGTATCACGGAGAACGTTTCAACGCCTGGACACATCTTGTCGGCACTGTCCTGTCAGTCACCGGCACCGTTCTGCTGATCGTCATGGCTGCCGCCATGGGCGACCCGTGGAAGATCGTCAGCGTCTCAGTTTTCGGCGCCACGCTGATCCTGCTCTACAGCGCTTCGACGCTCTATCACAGCCTGCGTGGACGCGCCAAGCGCATCCTGCAAAAGCTCGACCACCTGTCGATCTACCTGCTGATTGCCGGAACTTACACGCCCTTCTGCCTGGTTACCCTGCGCGGGGCCTGGGGCTGGACCCTGTTCGGCATCGTCTGGGGATTGGCGCTCGTCGGCATGTTGCAGGAAATCAAGCCACGATCCGAAGCACGAATCATGTCGCTGGTGATCTACGCGATCATGGGCTGGGTCATCATCGTCGCCGTCAAGCCCCTGCTCGATCACCTTGAAACAGCCGGCTTCATCTGGCTGATCACCGGCGGGCTGCTCTACACCATCGGCATCGTTTTCTACGCTTTCGACAGCCGCTTCCGGCACTGGCACGGCATCTGGCACCTGTTCGTCATTGGCGGCAGTCTGGCGCACTACATTGCCATAGCGTTCTATGTCTTGTAGGAGCGTTCTTCCACACCGCCCTTGACAGCCATGCCATGGAGCGGCAGCATCGGTGCCGCCGATTTCTTCAAGAAAACCAGACCATGACCCGGACGCACGTCAAAACCGTCAGCATCGCCACCGCTCACGACAAGCCACAATCCAGAGGACAGAAGGCCTTCAACAGCCTGATCAAGCAGATCGAAAAGCAGCGCGCCCAACTGGCCGCGTGGGAAGCCGCTGTTCCGCCCTACCAGCAAAAATACGCCAGCGAGATGCTGCCGCTCTTTGATCTCTCGGAAGACTTGCAAATCAGGATGGTGCATTGCCTCGACCAGGCCTGCGACCAGAAAGGGCTGACCAAACCCGAACGGCGCAAGATCGCCGGACTGATCATCGAACTGGTCCACCCGCTGATCGCGGAAAGGGACGATGAGGCACTGAAAGCCGTTTACAACAGGCACAGCGGATCCGACTACGACAGCGAAGACGCGGCCGCCACGCAGAGCATGAAGTCGATGCTCGAAGATATTCTGAATATCGATCTGGGCGACGACCTCGACCCGCTTTCGCCCGATGACATTCTGCAGCGGGCCCGGCAACACATGCAGGAACGACAGGCGAAAGAGGACGCGTTCTGGCAGGAGGAAGACGAGCGCCGTGCCAAGCGCAAGAAGTCCGCCAAACAACTGGCCAGGGAAGCGCAGCAACAGGCTGAAGAACAGCAGATCAGCCAGTCCATCCGCGAGGTTTACCGCAAACTGGCCAGCGCCCTGCACCCCGACCGCGAAACCGACCCGCAGGAACGCGAGCGGAAAACGGCCCTGATGCAGCGCGTCAACCAGGCCTACGCCAAGAACAACCTGCTGAAATTGCTGGAACTGCAGCTGGAGCTGGAACACATCGACCAGAGCGCGATCAACAACATCAGCGAAGAGCGGCTGAAGCACTACAACACCATTCTCAAGGAGCAGCTTGGCGAGCTACAGGAGGAAATTTTTCATGCGGAAGACGCGTTCAGGATGCAGTTCGGCGTCGACCCCTTCGTGCGCCTGGCCCCAAACACGCTCATGCGCCATCTTTCCAACGACATTGCCGACCTCCGGCACGAAATCAGCGCACTTGAAAACGACCTGCGCGCATTTGAAGATATCAAGCAACTCAAGGCCTGGCTCAAAGGAATGAAAC
>JBBQAT010000130.1:0-12257 GCA_038316625.1 Burkholderiales bacterium | reverse complement strand
CGGCAGCATTTCGCTGCTCGTCGGAGGCGTCGGTATCGTCACCATCATGACCATCGCGGTGACCGAGCGCACCGGCGAGATCGGCCTGCTCGTCGCGCTCGGCGCGCCACGCTCGACGATCCTCGGCCTCTTCCTCGGCGAGGCGGTCGCCCTTTCGGCGCTCGGTGGCATCGCCGGCCTGGCGCTCGGTTTTGCGCTGGCGCAGCTCATTCACTTGCTGGTGCCGGCTCTGCCGGTCAAGACGCCGGTCAGCTTCGTGCTCTTCGCCGAGCTCGTCGCCATCGCCATCGGCCTGCTCGCCGGCGTGTTGCCAGCGCGACGCGCTGCGCGTCTTGATCCGGTCGAAGCACTGCGCGCCGAATGAAAAAACGGATATGCGGTTTCACGGGCGCCGCGAACAATGCTCGTCTCTTTCAGTTGCCGCTGCGCGATGAGTGCCGCCTATTTAACGATGTCGAGCAGCTCGACCTCGAAAGTCAGCGTCGCCTCGGGCGGGATGGTGCCGGGGACGCCGCGCGCACCGTAAGCGAGCCTGGGCGGGCAGACGAGCCTGGCCTTGCCGCCCACCTTGATCGTCTGCATGCCCTCGGTCCAGCAGGGGATCACGCGGTTGAGCGGGAAGATAGCGGGCTGTCCGCGCTTGTACGAACTGTCGAACTCGGCGCCACTCGCCAGCACGCCGCGATAATGGACTTTGACGCTGTCGGTCGCTACGGGCTTGCCGCCACTGCCTTCGCGTAAGCTTGTGATAGTGATGCCGGACGCAGTTGTTTGTTCCAGCGCGTCGGCGGCGCCGACCTCGATCGAAGCGGCCGCGAGGAGCGTGCCGGCAACGGCTGCGAGCGTTTTCATAGAGCTTTCCTCGATTAAAAGTTGAGTGGGGAATCAAGCGCAATGTGAGTTGCTGTGTCGCCATGAAAGACGCCGGAAAGCCGCTTCTATTCAACGAAAAATGGTTCGCGTCACGCCGGAAAGATTACCTCAGCTGACATCCGGCGCGGCTGGCTGAGCCTGGCCATAATAAGCGCCGTGCCCGTGTTTGCGCTGGAAGTGACGATCGAGAAGGAAGCCTGGCATGGCGCCGAGGACTGGATTCAGTTGCAGGCTCAAATGGGCGAGACGGGCGATCAACTCGAGCACACCGGCGTTATGGACGGCGGTGTCGGCGCTCGCCCCCCAGGCGAAAGGCCCGTGATTGGCGACCAATACCGCCGGCATATCGAGCGGGTCAAGCGCTCGCCGCTTGAAACAGTCGACGATGGCCAGGCCGGTTTCGGTTTCGTATGACCCCGCGACCTGGCTTTGCGTGAGCAGCGGCGTGCACGGGATCTCGCCATCGAAGTAATCCGCATGCGTCGTGCCGAGCGGCGGAATGCCGCGGCAGGCCTGCGCCCAGACGGTGGCCCAGGTCGAGTGAGTGTGCACGATGCCACCGACTTTTTCGAAGTGGCGATAGAGCGCGAGGTGCGTTGGCAGGTCCGAAGATGGCCGCAGACGCCCTTCGACAATGCGTCCGTCGATATCGACGACGACCATATCTTCTTCGCGCAGCGAAGCGTAAGGAACCCCGCTCGGCTTGATGACGACGAGCCCGGATTCGGGATCGCGCCCGCTCGCGTTTCCCCAGGTGAAGTCGACAAGACCGAGCTTCGGCAGCTCGAGGTTGGCGGCAAGAACTTCAGCTTTCAGGCGCGCATTCATGGGCTCTCCGACCAGATACGATGGTTAACGACAAGCTTGATCAGTGGACGCCAGCGCGCTCACGCGCATGGCCTTGAGCCGCTTCATGACGGTGTTTTCCCCACGCCCGAAATAGTCGTAGAGCGTCCGGTAGTCCGCGTATAGCCGATCGTAGATGCGCTGGTTCGCGTCGATCGGCAGGATCACTTCGTCCTTGATTTGCCCCATGTGCGCGGCAGCACGATGGATATCCGGATAAATCCCCGCAGCGACGGCAGCATGAATCGCCGAGCCCAGCGCCGGCGCCTGTGCCGATCCGGCAAGACGCACCGGTTTGCCGAGGACGTCGGCGTAAATTTGGCGCAAAAGTTTGTTCTTTTCCGGTAAACCGCCGGCGGCGACGTACTCATCGACCCGGACACCGCGCGCTTCGAAGGCATCGATGATCGTCCGCGTGCCATAGGCGGTGGCTTCGATCAGCGCCCGATAGATATCGGGCGCGCGCGTGGCGAGCGTCATGCCGACGACCATCCCGGTGAGTTCAGCGTCGACCAGAGTCGAACGATTGCCGTTAAGCCAGTCAAGGGCGATAAGACCGTGTTCGCCCGGCCCTTGCCGTGCCGCTTGCTGCTCAAGGTAGCCGTGCAGGTCGAGCCCGGCGGCGCTTGCCGCCTCATGAAATTCTCCGGGTACCGCATTGTCGACAAACCAGGCGAGGCCATCGCCGACACAGCTCTGCCCGGCCTCGTAACCATAGACGCCGGGAATGATGCCGCCGCGCACGACGCCGCACATGCCTTCGACGGGCTGCACGCTGTCGCCGATCAACATGTGACAGGTCGAGGTGCCCATGATCGCGACCATCGTGCCCGGGCCGGTGACCTTGACGGCGGGCACGGTGACATGCGCATCGACGTTGGCGACGGCAACGATCGTTCCGGGCAACAGGCCGGTCAGGCTTGCTGCCGCATCGCTCAGCGTTCCGGCCGACTCGCCCAGTTGCATGAAGCGACGACCCAGGCGCGTATCGATGACGTCGGCAAAGCGCGGGTTGACTGCGCCAAGGTAAGCGCTGTCCGGGAAACCCTCGTCGGTCAGCTGGCTCTTGTAGCCAGCAAAACACGCGCTCCGCGTTTCGCGCCCGGTCAGCTGCCAGACGACCCAGTCGCCGGCCTCGATGAAGCGCTCGGCAGCCGCATAAACCTCCGGGTCTTCCTCGAGCACCTGCAGCATTTTGGGCAACGCCCATTCACTGGAGATCTTGCCGCCATAAAGCGCCAGCCACGTCTCGCCGCGCTCGCGTGCGATGGCGTTGATGCGGTCGGCTTGCGGCTGACTGGCATGGTGCTTCCAGAGCTTGGTCCATGCGTGCGGACGGTCGGACCAGCGCGGCACCATGCTGAGCGGTGTCCCGTCGCGCCGGGTCGGCAGCAGCGTGCAGGCGGTAAAGTCGATGCCGATTCCCTTGACCTCGCGCGGGTCGACGCCGCTGGCGCGCAGCACCGCCGGTATCGTGTTGTGCAAGACCGCGAGATAGTCGGCAGGATTCTGTAAAGCCCAGTCGGGCGGCAGCGGCGCCGCGCGCCCGGGAAGCTGGCGGTCGATGACACCGTCGCCGTAGGCGTGAACCGCCGTTGCGATCTCGCGCCCGTTACTCGCGTCGACGAGCAGCGCGCGCCCGCTCAACGTCCCGAAATCAACGCCGATCGTATAGTTCTTCATCTTTCGCTGCCGCAAATTGTTTCAGGTGATGGCGTTGATCTGGTCGCGGACATTGTCGGGCTCGAAGATCTTGCGCCAATCGTCCTTGATGAATACTTGCAGACCTCTTTGCAAGGCCTTGTTGGCTGCGTCCGAGAAGACCGCGCCGGGAATCTCGTCGAACAGCACAGCGAGCTGGATGCGCAGGTGGCCGAGCAGGAAATCGCGGGCCGCGTCGGCGGGAACGCCGCGTTTGATGATCTCGTCGAGTCCTTGCCGAATGACGTATATACAAGTCGACGATAAGGTCTCGACGAGGGCCGGCTCGAGCAAACCCATTTGTTCGGCCGTGACCCGGTGCGCCTTGACGACCGGCGCATAGAACGTTGATGCCAATTTCGCGCCGTCCTCGTAACGATCCTGCTCGCCTTGCAGCAGGGCGCAGACAATCGCCTGTGGCGCCGACACGCCACCGAAGTGGTCGTGCTGTTCTTCCGGCGTCGGTCCCCAGTAGAAAATCGACGGGTGTGCCGGATGCGCGATGAAATAGTTGATGTCGGCGCGCAGGTGGATCTTGCCGGCGAGCGGCGCGGCCGGGTCGAGCATCACGGCCATGGCCCCGCTCTTCATTTGCGGAATGTATTCTCCGGTCACCGCGCCGAGCGCGACGTCGGGAACGGCGAAAATGACCGCGTCGGCATCGCTGATGCATTCGCCGGACTGCGAAACTTCGAGCCCGGCCTCTGCCAGACGGCCGCGGCCGGCGGGACTCACTTCGAGATAGCGGGTGAGGTAGGGCGATTTGCGCAGATTGTGCGCAAGGCGCATTCCCATTTTTCCGCCGGCGCCGACTAAAGTGATTTTTTCCATCGTTTCTTCCGATCTGACAATTTATTGAAAACGCCGTTGCTCGAAGAAATTGCTGCCCTTCAAGGACATTGATCCGGCTGGGCCTCTTTCTTCATGAAATGACCGGCACTGTCGCGTTCCAGAACGCGATAAAGAAGATTCGCCCTCGTGAGGTGGTCGCGCATCGCCTGTTCTGCTTCGTCGCAATCGTGCGCGGAAATAGCCTCGATAATGCGCTCGTGTTCGGCGAGTGTCAGGCGTTCGGCTCCGGGTAGCCGCACCATCGTTGTGTAGAACTCCCTGGCCCACTGAAATACCCCCTCGACGATGGCCGGGAAAATCGGATTCCCGCTGATCACCGCGATTTCACGGTGGAAGGCTATGTCGCGGTCGAGGAACAGGTCCATATCGACGAGCGTGGCCCGCTGCGCCTCGATTCGCTGCCTGAGATTGGCGATGTGCTGGGCGCTTGCCCGTTCGGCTGCGATCCGCGCAAGGCCGGTTTCGAGAAAGACGCGGGCTTCCTGAAGATGCTCGAGGCTCCCGGATTGGCTACGCAAAAGGTGTTGTGTGCCACTGGCGATCTGGTCGATCAACGATTGCGCCGTGGGAACGCACACGCGTGCCCGTCCGCCATGGGAGATTTCGATTATGCCGGCATGAGCAAGCGTTTGCATGGCTTCACGGATGGCCGGGCGCCCGACACCGAAGCGATCCATGAGGTTTCGTTCCGACGGAAGTAGATCGTCCGGTCGCCATTCGCCAATACGCAGGCTTACGAGTAGCCTGTCGTGCACCTCATGCGACAGTTTACGACGCTGAATTTTTTCTGCGGCCATGAATGATCCAATTGTCTGCTGCCAAGACAGGGCTCGCCGTACTTGTTGCAAGTTTCTAAGACTGCCGACGCAATTACAGCTTGACGGGAATTGGAGTGTTGATATACTCATCATACCAGATGTATGAGGAAGTTCCAACCCAAAGGGAGTAAAACACCATGAGGCTTCTAAATAGACTGCTCAGCGCGGTCTGCGCTATCACTTTCACCCTGTTCGTCGGCGCGGCTTCTGCGCAAACCGTAACCGTTATCAAGGCCGGGCACGGCGCACAAGCTGGCCACCCCACTCAGTTCGGACTGCTCAAGTTTGGCGAAATCGTTGCCGCCAAGAGCGGCGGCAAGATGAAGGTCGAGGTTTATCCTGATCGGCAGCTCGGCGAGGAGCGCGAGATGGTCGAGGGTCTTCAACTCGGCACGGTCGACATGGCGGTCGTCTCCACCGGCCCGCTGCTGGCCTTTGCGCCGAAGATCGGCGTGCTTGATCTGCCGTTCCTGTTCAAGAATTCGGCGCACGCCTACAAGGTGCTTGATGGCGATGTCGGCAAGAGCCTGCTGAAGGAACTGGAAGCTCGCAATATCATCGGCCTGGCCTGGTGGGAGAATGGCTGGCGCCACCTCACGACGAAAAAGGAAATCAAGTCGCCGGGCGATCTGAAGGGCGTCAAACTGCGCACGATGCAGAATCCGGTTCACATCGCTGCATTCCAGAAGATTGGCGCCTCGCCAGTCCCGATGGCCTGGGGCGAGGTGTTCACCTCGCTCGGTCAGGGTGTGATCGACGCGCAAGAAAACCCGGTGACGGTGATCTATACGAACTCGCTATGGGAAGTGCAGAAGTATCTGACGCTCACCGGACATGTCTATGGCCCGCACGCCGTAATGGTGAGCGGGGCAACCTGGGGCAAGCTGACGGCAGAACAGAAGACGTGGGTTCGCGACGCGATCGCCGAAGCGACCGGCTTCCAGCGTCAGACCTCGCAAAGGCTCGAGAAGGAACAGCTGGAGGCCCTCAAGCAAAAGGGCATGGTCGTCAATTCCATCGACATGACGCCGTTCCAGGCCGCGACCGCCGGAGTTGCCGACACCGTGAAGACCGTCGATCCGGAACACCTCAAGGCGATCAGAGCTGCAGCGAACTGATTCCGACTTGGCCAGGGGTGGGTGTCAATCCACCCCTGTTCCACGGGTGTTGACGGCAGGGGGAAGCATGTTGAGGCGTTTATGGACGGGCGTTGAAACGCTCGCGCTGGCTGCGCTCATCGCGCTGTTTGTGGCGATGATCGTGGCCTGCACTCTGCAAGTCATTTGGCGCTACGCCTTTGATAGCCCGCTGGTCTGGTCAGAGGAGCTGGCAAAATATCTGTTCATCTGGGTCGGCTATCTTTCGTCTTGGCTCGCCTGGAAATACCGCGCACATATCGCGCTTGGTGCCGTGACGATGCTCGGCGGCGATCGGCTTCGCCGGATTTCGAACCTGATCGTTGAGGTGATCATTCTTGCATTTTGTCTCTATACAATCCCTCCCAGCCTCAAGATTGTGTCGCTGACGCATCTTCAGCCCTCAGCAGCGCTCCAACTGCCGATGAGCTTTGTTTACGCGGCTTATTTGGTGATGATTGTTCTCATCGCCCTCGATATTCTGGTCGGCTGGCTTTCACCCGCGCCGGTCGCTACCACTCATCACGGCGAGCCTTGAGCCATGGCAACTGTCCTTTTCATCACCTTCGCTGGGCTGCTTTTGATCAACGTGCCAGTTTCTTTCGCACTGGCCGTCTCCTCGCTGCTCGCTCTGCTCTGGGGAGGCATCCCCTCGACCTTGGTCGTGCAGAAGATGACGGCGTCCATGGACAGCTTCGTCCTGCTCGCGGTTCCGTTCTTTCTCCTCGCGGGCCACCTGATGGGACGCAGCGGCATCGCCCGAGACATCGTGGACTTCGCTGACAGCGTTTTGGGCTGGATCCGTGGAGGGTTGGCTCATGCCAACATCGGTGCCGGAACGCTGATGGGCGGAATGACAGGTTCTGCCGTTGCGGAAGCGTCGTCCACGGGCAGCGCGCTTATTAAGCCGATGATTGCAAAGGGATACACGCCAGCATTTTCCGCCGCGGTCACCGCAGCGGCGTCGACCATTGCCGTGATGATCCCGCCATCAATTCCCATGATTCTCTACTGCGTTGTTACCGGCGTTTCGGTCGGCAACCTGTTCATCGCCGGTGTTGTTCCGGGATTGCTGATGGCGGTCGTGCTGATGTTTGCTTCCTGGCTCTACGCCGTTCGCAATGGACATGCCAAGGGGCCACGCCCGACTTTTGCCCGCATCGCCAAGGCAACGCGTGCCAGCCTCTGGGGCCTGTTCATGCCGGTCGTCATCATCGGTTCGATTCGCGTCGGCATCGCCACGCCGACGGAAGCTTCGGTCATCGCCGTGCTTTATTCTCTGTTCGTCGGCATGGTGGTCTACAAGAGCATCGGCTGGAAGGATCTGCCGGGAATTTTCCGAGAGACGGGTGTCACTACTGGCATCGTCATGCTGATGATTGCGGCGGCCACGCTCTATGGGCTGATCGTGACGCGTGAGCAAATTCCGCAGACGCTGGCTGCGATGATTCTGGACCTGACAACCAATCCCTACCTCGTGCTGCTGCTGATCCTCGCGCTTTACCTTGTCGCCGGCATGTTGCTTGACCTGGGAGCCAACATCATCATTCTCGTGCCGGTGTTGTGGCCTTTGATCCAGAAAATTGGTATCGATCCAATCCAATTCGGCATCGTGACGGTTCTGGGCCTTTCCATCGGGCTCATCACGCCGCCTGTCGGGGCGAGCCTGTTCGTCACCTGCGGAATCGCCAAGACCTCGCTGGTTGCCGGTAGCCGGGAGGTGTTGCCCTTCGTTCTCGGGCTGACCCTTCTGGCTGTGCTGATCATCTTCTTTCCCGTGCTGGCGACCGGGTTCATCCCGGCAGCAAACTGAGTGGCAGGGTTCGAGAGGCGCGCAATCTCCATGACCTCTGAGCGTTTTGAAGCGGATTATCTCTTCGAGCCTGGGAGGGCGCGATCGATGGATTCCCCGCTAGGACCCATGGTGAAAGAACATCCAACATTCCAGCGAGTTCTGGAGGATCGCACGTGACGGAAACGCTGCCTGACGGATTGCTCGTTACCTGGTATGGCGATGATTTCACCGGCTCCACCGATGTGATGGAAGGTCTGGAAACCAACGGCTTGAGGGCTATGCTGTTTTTGGAGCCGCCGACGCCTGAGCAGGTCGCCGCTTTGCCTGAAGAAGTTCAGGCGGTCGGCGTCGCCGGGGTGAGCCGCACGATGAGCCCGGCGCAAATGGACGCTGAACTTTTCCCCAAATTTGCGGCGCTCAAGGCCCTGGGTGCACCGTTTGTGCATTACAAGATCTGCTCCACTTTTGATTCCTCGCCGACCGTCGGCAGCATTGGTCATGCAGTCGATATCGGCTATCAAGTTTTTGATCCGCCGGTGGTGCCCATGATGGTTGGCGCGCCTTTCCTGCGACGGTATGTGGCTTTTGGCAATTTGTTTGCGCGCGTGGACGACACGACGTATCGCCTCGATCGCCACCCGACGATGAGCAATCACCCGATTACGCCGATGACCGAAGGCGATCTGCGTTTACATCTGGGGCAGCAGACGAAGCGGAAAATTGGATTGATCGACACCTGGCATCTGTCACATTCGGAATATGAAATTGATGGCCGCTTGCAAGACCTGCTGAAACAGGGGCATGAGATTGTCATTTTCGACACACTTGACACATCGCACATGATGCAAATCGGGCGGATGGTCTGGAATCTGCGTAGCGAAAATCCGCTTTTCCTGGTGGGCTCGTCGGGGATTGAGTATTCGCTCGGGATGTATTTGCAGGCCACCGGCCTGCTCAAAAAGCCCAGCCTGCGTACGACCGCCGGTAAAGTTGACCAGCTTTTGGTCATCTCCGGGAGCTGCGCGCCCGCCACGGCTGAACAGATTACATACGCACTTGAACACGGTTTTGCTGGAATTCGGTTGAATGTACCGGGCTTGCTCGACCCCGAAACCGCAGACGTCACTCGCGCTGAAACCGTTCAGAACGGGCTGGCCGCGCTTGCGCAGGGCAATAGCGTGGTCATGTACTCTGCCCTCGGGTCGGATGACCCTGCGCTTGGCGACGCCAGGCGGATGATGGATAAATTGGGCCTGGACTTCAATCAAATCGGTGACCGGTTGGGATCGCAGCAAGGCTTGATCTTGCGCGAACTGGTGGAGCAATCCGATCTGAAGCGAGTCTGCGTGGCTGGCGGCGACACCTGTGGCTACAGCGCCAAGCAGCTCAACATCTACGCATTGGAAATGGTCATTGCGATTGCACCAGGCGCGCCCCTATGTCGGGCGCACAGTGAGTTGGAGCGGTTTGATGGAATCGAAATTTCGCTCAAGGGTGGTCAAAACGGCACTCCCGCATATTTTGTTCAGATCTTAAACGGCAACCCTTAATCACGTTGGCTCAGGAGGCTAATACCATGAAAACCAAAGTTGCATTGATTGGCGCTGGCGGCAAGATGGGCTGCCGCCTTGCAGACAACCTCATGAAGAGTGAAGATTATGAAGTCGATTATGTTGAAGTGAGCGGGCCGGGGGTGGCGAACCTAGCCAGCCGGGGATTAAAGACCACAGCTATGGACGAAGCGCGTGCCCGGGCAGAGGTGGTTATCCTTGCCATCCCCGACAAGCTGATCAAGAAGATAACCGAGGAGATTGTCCCGAAATTGAAGGGTGGGACGATGATAATGGGGCTCGACCCCGCCGCAGCGTACGCTGGCGTCATGCCGGTCCGCGATGATCTGGTGTATTTCGTGGCTCATCCCTGCCATCCGCCAATGTTCAACGATGAAGTGACCGCGGAAGCGCGCGCCGATTGGTTTGGCGGTGTTCATGCCAAGCATCACATCGTCTGCGCACTGTATGCTGGCCCGGACGAAAGCTATGGCCTGGGCGAACGGATTGCGTGCGCCATGTACGCCCCCGTGATGAAATCTTTCCGCGTCACCGTGGAGCAGATGGCCATCATGGAGCCAGCCTTGTCGGAAACCCTCTGCGCCACCTTGATAGCCGTTTTGAAAGAGGGCTACGACGAAGCCGTCAAAATGGGGGTTCCTCCAGAACCGGCCTGGGAATTTCTTTCAGGGCATCTTCGCATCGCGGTTGGCATCCTGTTTGGCTTTTCCGGCTTCCCCATGTCGGATGGCGCGAAACTGGCGGTTGCCAATGCCAAGGAGAAGCTCTTCAAGCCCGACTGGAAAGAGCAAATCATGAATCCGGAGGCCATTAAACGCAGCGTGCGCGATATCACAGAACAGGCCTGATCCAGCGGAGAGTCTGCCGCGCCCCGACGCCACGAACGTGTGGCGCGGGGATCACCTTAGCGTTCGATACCACCGTTTCAAGACAGCAGGAAATGATGATCAAGCATATTGTTGCGTTCAAGCTCATGAATCCAGCCGAGGCCGAAAGGGTCAAGGCTCACCTGATGGAACTCGATGGCGCTATTGACGTAATCCGCTTGTGGGATGTCGGTATCAACATCGGCACATCGTCCAAGCCGTATGAGGTGGTTGTTTATTCGGTTTTTGACAACCTCGGTGACCTTGAGATTTTCCGCGACCACCCAAAGCATATTCAGGTCAAGAATGCCATCGCCGGTTATATAGAGACATCCGGCACCATCGATTATGAGAGCGATCTCTAACACGTCTCACATCTTATTTTGATAAACATTTTAATTGAAAATGGAGCGCATATAATGGACTGGGGTAAAAAGAACCGCATGTCGAAACTGTTTCGGGAAGATGGAAAATGCTTCTATCTGCCAATCGATCATGGCTATTTTCTTGGCCCAACCCGGAACCTGGAAGAACCGCAGCAAACCATAGCCCCACTGGCACCGTACGCCGACGCACTGTTTGTGACGCGGGGCGTGCTGCGCGCCTGTATCGAGCCCGTCGGGAGCCTGCCCATCATCCTGCGCGTGTCAGGCGGCAGTAGTGTACTCAAAGACCTGTCCAACGAAGAAATTACAACTTCGATGGAAGAAGTGCTGCGTTTGAACGCCTCGGCGGTGGGCTTGTCGGTATTCATCGGCAGTGAATACGAAAAGCAGACTGTCATGAACCTGGCGAAACTGGTAAACGATTGCTCTACCTACGGAATCCCCGTCATGGCGGTGACCGCTGTCGGCCACGAAATGGAGAAACGTGACGCCCGTTTCCTGGCCTTGGCCGGACGCATTTTTGCTGAAATGGGTGCAGATGTTGTCAAGACCTATTGGTGCGAAAACTTCGAGAAAGTCGTCGAAGGTTGCCCGGTACCGGTAGTGATAGCGGGCGGACCAAAAGTGGATACTGAAAAAGAAGTCTTCGACTTTGTTTATGACGGAATGCAGCGTGGCGCGGCGGGTTTGAACCTCGGTCGAAATGTCTGGCAAAATCCCAATCCGGTTGCCGTGATGAGAGCATTGGAAGCGATCGTCCACCATGGCGCTACCAACGTAGAGGCCAATGAAATGTTTGAAGAACTCAAAAACTTAGCCCAGACAAAACCTTGAGAATTTATACGCCTGCTGATTACTCAAGTAGAACCGATTAAACTGCCAGAACACCTCACTGGTCGCGAAGACCAGTGAGGTTTATGGATAGATCGTTAGAAAATCAAGATGACCAAACCCCTCGTTGGATTTATTGGCATTGGGCATGTCGGCAATCCGATGTGCCACAATATCCTCAAAGGTGGTTATCGCCTGACGGTGTGCGATATCCGCCCGGAGGCTCATGCTGACCTGCAGGCAAAGGGCGCGGAAGTTGCCGCCACCCCGGCCGAAGTGGCGGCCAACGCCGATGTCATCCTGCTGAGTCTCTATAACTCAGCGGTGGTAGAGCAGGTCATTTTTGGCGATAAGGGCATCGCCAGTGTACCGGTGGACGGCAAGATCGTCATTGACACGTCCACAGGTTTGCCCGAGAGCAGCAAAGCGTTTGCGCAGAGATTTTCGGAAAAAGGCGGGGCCATGCTGGATATGCCCCTGACCGGAGGCGAGACCGGTGCGAAGGCCGGCACATTGAGTTTCATGATTGGCGGCGACAAGGCCGTATTTGAGCGCGCGCTGCCGGTAATCCAGACGATGGGC
>JBBQAT010000129.1:0-12532 GCA_038316625.1 Burkholderiales bacterium | reverse complement strand
AAATCCCCGTAGCGCGTCGCCTACTCTGACCGCCTCGCAGCATCCCGCGGTTTCCTCCCTTGAGGTTTCTCCAACGCCTGCCCGCTCACGCCGGTGGGATATACTCCCGTCTCAGCGGTCAGGGCAGGCATCCAACAAACTTAAACAGGAGCGGTCCAATCCGCCCGCTCGCGCGGCGCGTGGAACTCGAAGCGCTGCGCCTCGCCGATGTCGCTCTGCTGGCGGGCGCAGTAAAATATATGTCATTGACGCCGCGCGAGTGCAGCTCCAGTTTTTGATGCGGCGAGGAATTGGATCATCAAACAATGCCCGTTGCCCTTCCGTTGCGTCACTTGTTGCTTGCATTGGCCGTCGTCAGCATCTGGGGTACCAACTTCGTTGTCATCAAGGTTGCGCTTGCGCACATGCCGCCACTTTTGTTCGCAGCGCTCCGTTTTACGCTCGCACTGTTCCCCGCGATATTCTTTCTGCCACGACCGTCCGTGACATGGCGAAACCTTGCGCTCTATGGACTGCTCATTGGCGTCGGCCAGTTTGGGTTGCTCTACATCGCAATGAATGGCTACATTTCACCCGGCATTGCCTCGCTGGTTATCCAGATTCAGGTCTTCTTCACGATCGCTTTGTCGATGCGGCTGACCGGTGAGCGGGTCCGCATCTTCCAGTGGTTCGCACTGATTTTGGCTACCGGAGGGCTCGCGATCATCGTCTCTCACACCGACGGGAAGACGAGCGTTCTCGGGATCGTTCTGGTGCTGCTGGCTGCGCTCTCCTGGGCCGGCGGGAACATGGCCGCCAAGCGCGGACACCCCGCCAACATGCTCGCCTACGTCGTTTGGTCCAGTTCCTTCTCAGTGCCGCCGCTGTTCGCCTTGTCGCTCATATTCGAGGGATGGGACGCTGTTTCGGTGGGGGTGCTCCAATCCGACGCGCTTGCCTGGACGGCTGTCGCTTGGCAGGCTTGGGGCAACACCCTTTTTGGCTATGTCGCGTGGGGCTGGCTGCTGGCGCGGCACCCGGCAGCGACGATCACGCCCGTCGCCTTGCTCGTGCCGGTATTCGGCATGGGCGCCTCGGCACTTTTTCTGGACGAAACGCTGCCGGCCTGGAAGCTGACCGCAGCGGCCCTGGTTATTGCGGGGCTCGCCGGGAATCTTTTGTGGCCGGCCTTCAGGGCTCGCATAGGGACGAAGCGCGAACACCCACAGCGCTGAACGCCTGCTTCCTCGAAGTTCAAGGACAGATCAGAGTCGGAAGAGTGAGTTCGCTCGTTGCCGAAAGCGGGCCGTTACGATTAAAGCGCCGCGATCCATCCGCCGCCTGACCCCGAGAGGAAAAGAGCGAGTCGATATAATCATTCGCTCTGGCAGTCGTTCAGCTATTCGGTCGCAGGCTAAGTGCTCTGGGCGGGAACACCTGCAGTCGACATCGCTTCCGCAGAATCCGTCACCGGCGTGGCTGCAATCGTCGGTTTGGACCTCACTACTTTTCTCTTGGCCGCCAGCTTTTTGGTCGGCACAGAAACCTTTTTTCTGAGCGGAGCCTTCCTTGGAGGGCTGGATGCACTTGCCGCTGCACCGGTTTTGGCTGCAACTGTCTTCTTCGGTGTCGAGCCTTTGTTCAGACTTGCGTTTGCCTTTGCGTCCTTCTCCTTTTTTTCCTTGACTTCTGCTGCTGATACAGCGCCCGGCCTCGTGATTAGAAAGGCATCGCGTTTGCCAAGCTTTGTCGCTTCGACAATCCAACCAGGAGGCTTACCACGACCGTTCCAAGTTTTTCCTGTTTTTGGATCTTGGTATTTGGGCGGCATGACCTTTTTGGCGGGCTTTGCTTTGGCAACAGAAGAAGCCGCCACCGAAGCGACAACAGTCCCTTCACCAAAAATGTCGTCGGGCTTTAGATCGAATTTGGCGACCTGGGCACGAATCTTAGCGATGACGCGTGCCGCTTCGATTCTTCGAGCCGCATCCGCTTTTTTCTCCAATTCCGCAATCTGATTCCTGATCTGACGATAGGTCGACATGATTGAACTCGCTATGTTATTGGAGTAGTTATATTAACCTTCAGCGAAGTCAATTGTGGTGTTCTTGTGCACCGAAAACTGATTAGCTGTACTTAGGTGCGAGTTTACCATCGTGTTTCGCCTGGTGTGAGACCGGCAAAGTTCGCTCTCCGCCTTCGACGTAGCTGCAAGTGGTCAACGCTGGTTAAGCGCTTCACCATAAGTTCACGTGCCAGTGATGCGTCCGAGTTCTTTATAATCTGTAGATGCCTAACTTGACTACCATCGCTCAATATTATTTCGTTGACGACCTTCCTGGCGCATCGATCCCATCGAGCCGCCTGCGGAATATTCTGGAAAGCATGCAAAGTGGTCGGTCGATTTCCAGCCAAAGTTTGGGCTGGTTGCAGGCCCAAGGGCTAAACGCACTCTACCAACTTTCTCAAAATCGACAGCCCTACGAGAAATTCGTCAGTGATGCGAAATCGGAGCGGTCTGACCGCCGGTTGATTGCTACCGCACGTCGAGAGGCAGAAGGAGCAGCTCGTCGAGCTACAATTTTGGAAGAGGAAAAGCGGCAGGCTGCCTATTGGGCGCAGCGTGACGCTGAGCGTTTAGCGCGAAAATCGGATCCTAAGCACATCGCCAAGATGAAGAACAGGGAGCTTCGTGCCCGATATGGTATCGACCTGTTTATCGAGCCGCATGACTTTCCGCGCGTCATGGCGATGCTTCGTAAGCTTGATTGTGGAAATAGACTCTCTGATGACGACTCGGTTTGGCTTGCAACGTCTGGCAGAGAATACTTTTCGGCCGAGCTTCGGCGCGCTTTCCATCAGCGCGAGGCTGAATACTTTCTTGCTGAGTACAAACAGACGGGAGACCCGTGGAATGCCGTTAATGCTAGTTCCCACTACCGGAAGTGCGATGCTCCTGGCAAGGCAAATGATTTGCTGGACTCGATCCCCGTGCAACGATTGAAAGTTGCCAAGATTCAGGCAGCTGTCGCAACGACTCATGGTGGGGTAAAACGGGATTTGAGGTGCTTCGACGAGGCATTGCTGCTTGGAACAAAGGCGCACGCTATCACTCCTGAGAATTTTCGTCCCTGCACGCTCCTAGGAGCGGTCAATTTCGAGCGCGGGAATTACGCAGAGGGGCGTGATTGGTATGCCAAAGCAGTGGAACGCGGAGCCACTGAGCGCAATGTCGAGGACGACCTGAGGGGCGTTCTTTTGCGCGCGAACAAGCTTCAGCGCCAAGAAATCAAAGCCTTTCTAATTGCCGATGATCCCATCCGATTCAAGTGGGTTTTGGGCGAGCGATAGTGGCAAAGGGACCAAGATCGATTCTCATCTCGGCGACGAGGTTGAAGTGTCTGAGGAATTGACACGACCATCAAGAGATCCAATGAGAAAACTGACAATCATTTTCGCGCTACTCTGTACGGGCGCCATCGCAGCAGACAAGCCCGTGGTACGGTACGCAGGCGATGGCCGCTATACGTGCTGCGGCAATAGCCCAGAGTGCGCTCAGGTCGCAGCGAACAACCGGGCCCGCGAGCAACAGCGGCAGAGTCAGGACGATGCACGACGTGAGCGTGAGTACGAGCAACGCAAGCGCGACCTCGAACGCTATCAGGGTCGTTGATGAGCGTAGCCCCCGGCTATACTGACCAAATTACACCGTCAAGGCGCCAACGCTGGGCACCTTCGAAGTTAATGACTCATATTTCTTTCAGCCGGGTTCATGAACTCACACCACGTCTCTGGAAGCAGTTACTCGCCGCTCATCCCTTGTGTTCTGCACTTTTCCGATAAGGAATCTTGTCCGCGATGCAGCAACTCGATATTTTTGCCGACTCAATTCAAGTCCAGTATGCGAATGCGTTAATCGCAGAATTGAGCCGTTTCGATCCTATCGCTGCGCGACGGGCTTTGGAATCCCTGGGGTCTTCCGATCCGAATTCCGCCAGCCTATCGAGTTTCCAAGTGCTGGTAGAGTTTCTAGAGCACTGGCGTTGTGACGCGCCGTCCTGGCCACGAACACCCGCAGCGATTGCTGCGGCGGTGCAGTTTATCCCCGAAAAGCTCTTGCCGGCGGCCCGAATGATGGGAGCGTCAGGGACTGCTTTCGTACGCAAGATCTACGCTGATCTGGCGAAGGCTTCCGAAATGGTGGGCATTGACCCGAAAGATGGCGACTCCTTTGCGGCAGAACTGTATTGGCTTGCCCGGCAGTTTCGCGATGTCGTGCGCACTGCAACCCCCCTTCCCGGCGCCGAGATGCGCTCAAACGCACAGCGTTGGCTAGCATTGGGCCACAATGGTTTAGGGGATGCCGAACCGACTCTCGTGGCGGTATTGCGCTACGCCTTGCTTGCGCCTGATCGGTTCGGGTCCTTAGTTGAGGAAATGGACGAAGCCGCTTTATCACGCGACTGGCGCAACTTTCAAGACGTTTTGGGTGATCTTGACGCAAGCTGGTTTCCGGCCTGGTGCGCCCATGAAAAAAGGCACCGTCGAAAGGTCATGGATAACCTGCCTTCAGGTGAAGGATCGATGGCCTATCGATTGATCGTCAGCTTGAATGCGCGTGAGCGTGAAGGCTTGTCTGTCGCAGTAATTGAGGATCGACAACGTTTGAAACGACTTGACGAAACCTTCTTCTCGTTTTATTTACGGCGACGTGCCGACCTGCATTCCCATCTGTTACAAGCAAGCCAACAGCCAAAACGAAATACCGCTTCCTAATTAACGCTTTCCCAGCGCCTGGATCGCTATTTTCTTGGTCAATACTGAACACCACCGCGTGCTGCGAGAAATTGACGGGCTGGACCTGTGGGTCTAGACATCAGAGCTGAGAGTCTTCGGATGAACAAGAAAGCAGCAAACATCATCGGCCGAGCATTTTCACGAATAGAGTGAGTTGACCACGTGTCGCCGTTAACGATGACTCTAGCTTTCACCCAAACTGCGTTCGCTCTCTCGTTGATCGAACAAATGCGCTGCTAGCTGAATCTGCAGACGAAGCATTTCTGGCGTCGAGAACTCCTGTCGTCCGTCGGACGATTGCTTTCTAAGGAAAGCCAAGACCAACTTTAAGACGTAGACGTCTCTTTTGCGCTCGACATCAGAGTAAAGCTCCCCAGATAAACTCGGCAACTCGCGTGCAATAGTTACGAGAAGCTCAGCAGGTGCCTTGACTAGATCATCATCGCCGGCGACGTTATGACCACTTTCCGCCAGAAGAGTCTTTGGATGGACTGAAAAATCACCCCTGAACCAACGCGAAAGTTCGGACCAGTACAATTTTTGGATCACAACGGCAATCCATTCGGGCAAGCTGTCGTTCAGCATGCCGACATTGTAGTTGTCACAATACTGATTCCCCGCGTCGATTAAAACTAGGCCTTGCAGCTCTCCTCGCCCTCTCGAATGCTCGAAATCCTTCACTATTGACTGTTTGGCAGACTTAAGCACGGGTGAGTCTAATTCGCATATTGGACCAACCCCGCACATTAGCCATTTGAGACTTACACCAGCACCCCGGGAAATACCCAATAGAACTAGGCGTGTAGGCTCTGTTCCTAGAAAGTATTTCCTTATCCCGGATTGACTGATGCCGGAAACCCTTGCTAACGCACTAACGTTGCCCACAATTTCGCTGCACATGTGCATTCTTGCCACAAAATCTTGGTCGATCATAAGCACTTCCTCTTGACAAATTAGTCCGATAGAGCTATACTGGTTTCAGGTCTTCTGCTATTTGGCCTTATTGTAGGGCTATTCTGAGAACTAGTAAAGTTCTGTGTAAAGAAATTTCACATTTTCTTTGGCGTCCTTGACTACACCTTTACCCGCACCTGGCGTCTAGCCTTTTGGAGAAATGAATGACCACGACCTACCTTGAAGCACTGCACAACCCAGAAAAAGACAATTACTTTTTCGACATTAGATGCCTCGCCAGAGCGGAAGAGGCGATTGCGAATCGAGTGACGCATCAGGAACCTCCCATGACAGTTGTAGCACTTACCGCAGATCGATACCAAATTATGGTGCGGTCTGAAATGGAATCGATGGCAGGTCTATTTACAGTCAGAGAATGGACGCAGTTGCTCCATTGCAATCCGACATCTATGTGTTGCAGCTACGGATATGGCCTAGCCGAAAGTGTCCTTAACAGTCTGGACGAAGCAGATTGGGAGTCAGACCCATGGCGGCCGCTCGCCGAAAAATTGGTCAACCTCTCTGTATCACAGCGAATCACGCTCTGTGACCTGATCGAGCGATTCTTTCGAGGGGTACTGAATCCATCAACCAAAATTTTCCAAAAGAAGTTCGAAATCGAAGGCTTGATATTCGCAGCTGAAGAAAAGTGAATTTAAGAATTCTTACAGTCAATATCCATCGGCGTAGCCGGTGGCCTGAGATTGTGAGCGTCTCAAATGCGCCCTCAAAACCTTTTGTGGAAACTAAAAGATGAGCTGCAATGGAAAAACTGTGAGTTTAATTCACGGAAATTGCCTTGATACGATGCGCACGCTTGCGGGAAAGAGCGTGAATCTTGTTCTGTGCGACCCCCCATATGGCACCACCCTGAATAACTGGGACAGACTACTGCCGTTTGATGCTGTGTGGGCTGAATATGAAAGACTGCTGGTTTCAGGCGGGTGCGTAGTGTTGTTCGGCTCCCAGCCGTTCACATCTGCGCTGATGATGAGCAAGGCGAAGTGGTTTAAGTACGAAGTGATCTGGGATAAGAACAAATGCGGTTCGCCTGGGTTGGCAAAGTATCGCCCGATGAAAACTCACGAAAACATTCTCGTATTTGCTCCTGGTAAAACGACATACAACCCTCAGATGGAGGCTGGCGAGCCTTACTCACGCCAGACTGACAAGCTAGGCGGCTATGTGGGGCGTTGCAACAACCACAAGTATGGGATGAAACCGCGCTCTGAGTTCCAGAATCAAGGTACGCGCTACCCGAAAAGCGTGCTGCGCATAAGCCGCGACTTCTCTGCTCAGCAACAAGTACATCCGACGCAGAAGCCAGTTCCTTTAATGGAATGGTTGGTTAAAACCTACTCCAATGTCGGAGATACCGTTTTGGATAACTGTATGGGGAGCGGTAGCACCGGGATTGCGGCAATAAAACTTGGCCGTAAGTTTATCGGAATGGAACTTGATCCTCACTACTTCGAGATAGCCAATAGGCGCATTCATTCTGCTAACGCTTCACTATTGAGCGCGGCCGCATGAGAAATGACACTGCACGAAACCTCCCGTAAATATTGATTTCATTAAGAAAGGACGCCGTAACATATGAATTCCCGAGAATCGTCCAACTCCCTCGTCATGCTACGTGGTTTGCCAGGAAGCGGAAAATCAACATTAGCTCGTCAAATGGTTGGCTATCGACATTTCGAGGCTGATATGTTCCTTGAGATCGATGGCGTCTATCGATATGACGCCGCCAAAGTTAGGTCTGCTCACGACTGGTGTTTAGCTTCGACGAAGAAAGCTCTCGTGGAAGGTCATGACGTTGTTGTCTCCAACACTTTTGTGAAATTGTGGGAACTGCATAGATATGTGGAACTCGGATTCAAATTCCAAATCTTTGAGTTAAACCTCAATTGGCCGAATATTCATGGTGTTTCTGAAGATAAGATCAAGATAATGGCGGAAGCTTGGCAAGAATTGCCATCGGGCTGGATGTGTTCAATACCCATGTCGTGACAGCGTGTCGATCTGCACGCCGAAGTGCGTATTTCACCCATCGTGACCAGTGATTTCGCCGGAACGTGACCGGCGTTTCGCGGGATTGTGACCGCGATTTCGCGCTTATCGTGACCGATAGGGATGATGCTGCATGAATAGTTATAGTTAAGCTCGACGCTTTTTTGAAAGCGGTTCGGGATTCCAAAGGAAAAACTATCCATGCGCAAAATTCGAGAAGTATTGCGATACCGGCACAGTGCCGAACTGAGCCTGGAAGCAAAGTCCGGGCGATCAAGCTATCGTAGGGCGTTGTCGCCAAATATCTAAAGTTGGCCAGTGCGGCCGAATGGACATGGCCTCTTCCAGAACCCCTTGACTATGCGGGACTGGAGAAGCCCACGTTAATCCGCCGTTAGCCCGAATCGCTTGCTAATGACCGTATCATGCGCGACGTATCCAAGAGCTTTCGGATCGTTGCAGGGATGGTAGACGCATTGTTCATGAGCCGCCGTTAGCGCTACCCGCTTTAGATAGCAGGTACCACGTTCTCACTACTGCTGCCTTGGTTCTCTGCAGGCAGAGGCGAACTCGGCAATGAAATCTTGCATGTTTATGCCCAGCGCAGAGCACCACGCGCGAAGTTCGACGACATCAAGCCGTCTTTCCCCACGTTCACATTTGCTGACGAACGATTGAGTCGTGTCGAGTTTGAGGGCGACATCTTCCTGAGTAAGCCCTGACTGCTCTCTCGCCGCCCGGAGAACTTGAAGAAAACGGGCATATTCTTGGGAATGAACGGTCTTTTCCATCGACGTACCATATTGTTAACGTCGATAGGTTGCTGTCTAACTTAGAATAGTCCAAAATAGACTATTGTGTGAGGTGCAATTTTTAAACTTGCACGAGAAATTTCCAGTCACTTATTGTGCGAACAAAGGTGGCATCGTCAGTTGATTCAACACTGGAGACCCATATGCCGACACCTACCGTCAAAATTAAACTTGGTAGTTGGTTTGTAAGCGTCTATGACAAACAGGCTATCTCCTGGGTAATGTGGCCCAGAGTACCCGCCAATTACGTTGTGAGTCGTGGTGAGGAAAGTTACGTTGGACAGAGTGGAAATGTATTTTTGAGGATATACCAGCACATTCAAGGGTGTATCTGCAACACTGCAACCGTCATCTCTAGCGCTGGAGCAGAGGATGACAGGATCTTGCGAATACATATTGAATTCGGTTTGATGCTCATTCAGCTTGGCTGTGACAAAAAGCTGAGCAGCAAGCAAGCAGATATACCCGCGGGTGGACCGGACGAAAAACACCGGGCGCTCGATTTTTTTGAGACTGTCGCAGTTCATTTTGAAAAGGTCGCACCGCACATCTTCGGTTCTGGAAGCGACGAAAATCGTAGGGCAATGGACGCGGGCCTGAGTTACTTGCGAATGATTTGGGGCGGACCGGCTAAGTTACGATGACCTAACAAGTCGAAGTCGGCGAGTTGCTTGAAACGGCCAATATGGGCGCAGCACAGTCGACGCTCCAGGGAACGGCGGGATCGTTCGGTTTCCTCTCAGGCCAGCAAAGGCTCCCCGCTACTGGGTGTGCGAACACAGTTTCCAGCGCTATCCGTCTCATCGATCACCTCCTCGAGGTGTCCGATGACGATCGGACAGAATGCGTCTATAAATCCGGGTAACTTGAAAGGTCGTGACACTAGTCGACACCTACCTTGACGCGCGCCGAGGCTGAGCGGTAAAGTGTTCGTCGCGTTGCGCACGTCGGCGGTGCATTCGCTAGGGGTGTTGGCTGGGCATGGGCCCGAAGCCGACTGAGAAAGTCCCTTTGAACCTGACTGAGGTAATCCTCGCGCAGGGAAGCCTACTTCGGCGTTGCAAGCATCTGCGGATCTCACGCCGAACGCCTCCACTGCCGTGCGTGGTGGAGCACTGATTGGCCAACTCCAAATTGACTGCGTCAGCCAACGAAGCACTGACACCCTTCCCTGATGACCGTCGGGTCTTCGTCTGGCACGACCACCTGTCGCTGTGGTTCAGCCTCGGCGTCGGACTTCTGGTGATGCAGATCGGCGCCTACCTGGTGCCGGCTGTGGGCACGCGCGACGCAATGATCGCGATCATCCTTGGCTCACTGCTCGGTGCCGCGTTGCTCGGCTGGACCGCGCGACTGGCCTGCAGCACCGGACTGGCCAGCGCTGGGTTGATGCACGCCACCTACGGCAGCACCTTTGCGCGGTTGCCAGTGCTGCTGAACATCGTGCAACTGGTCGGCTGGACGACTTTCGAGCTGGTCATCATGCGCGAAGGCACGCAGGCCATCGGCCGTCAGGCCCTCGGCTTCGAACTGAACGGCACGTTCGGTACGGTGGCCACCACGCTGATGTGGGGCTCGGTGTTGCTGGCACTGCTGGCCGGCTCGATGGTCAGGCTGGTGCGTCGTTTCGTCAGCCGCTTCGGGCTGCCGCTGGTGGTGCTGTCGCTGCTTTGGTTGAGCTGGCAGTTCGCCACACAACTGCAGGCAAGGGGGTTCGATGCGTTCTGGAGTCGTTCTGGCGACGGCAGCATGGGGATGTTCAGCGCGCTCGATCTGGTGATCGCAATGCCGGTGTCCTGGTTACCGCTGGTCGCCGATTACGCGCGCCATGGCAAGCGCAACGCCGGCGGCGTCAACGCCGCGTTCAGCGGCACCTGGCTCGGCTACGCGCTGGCCAACATCTGGTGTTATGGGTTGGGCGTGATGGTCGTCAGCGTCGCGGAACCCGGCACCGAACTGGTGACGGCGCTGCTGCTGGCGCAAGGAGGCTTGATCGCGCTGGGCCTGATCCTGATCGACGAACTCGACAACGCCTACGGCGACGTTTATTCAGGCTCGGTATCGGTGCATAGCCTGCTGCCACGGTGGAGCGTGCGCCGCTGGGGCTTGTCGCTGGCGGTACTGTGCATTGCCTTCGCGCTGGTGTTGCCGATGCACACGTTGGAGCCCTTCCTGCTCCTGCTCAGCTCGGTGTTCGCCCCGCTGTACGGCGTGATCCTCGGTCGGTTCGGTAGCGGCGCAACGCCGGTGATTGGCGCACGTAAGGTCGATCTCGGTGCCGCGTTGATCTGGACCGCCGGCATCGTCGTCTATCACGCGACCGCCGGCTGGGCGCCGCAATTCGGGTCGGCGCTGCCGGCGCTGGCGTTGACTTTCGTGCTGGCGCGGCTCAGCCGGCCGCGCCCGGCAGCCGGCGCGTCGGCACTGGCCCAAACCCGTGGTTGAGCGGTCCGTTACCGCCGCCAGTGGTGACGTCGGCACCGGCGGCCAGTGCGCCCAGAATGAAGTCGCGCGCCAGTCCCAGAGCGTGGGGCGACGCTGCGTCGAGCCCTTGGTGGCCCGCAATCGCGGACGACAAGGTGAAGCCGGTGCCGTACAGGTTGCGAATGCGAATGCGCGTCGATTCTTTATTAAGCACTGCGGGCAAAAGCGTCAATTTGACGCGACATCGTCGGTCACCGGGAACACATCGCGCGACGTCGTGCGGATGAGGCGCCAAATCCTAATCTCGACGTCCGGCTGCTGGAATTGCCCGAGGTTTCGCCGGCAGATAGAGCGCGAATCCAGCGCCAATGAGAAAGGTACCCATGAGCAACAGGAGGGACGGAGCCGTGTCCACCGCGATGCCCAACTATAAGTCTCCATACTAACCAGATCCCGTTAGGCACTTTCGCAATGGCTCTTGCGGTCGTCTGGCCGATCCCCACATGGATGCCTTACCAACTCCCGAGGAGTGCGATTCATGAACAATCAGGTGATGACCATCGAAGCCTCATCTGCGCTGGTGCGCACCACGCATATTGTTTACGCGCTGCACGCACTGGGCTTGGCGCTGGGCGCGTTTGGCGCCGCCACCGTGATTGGCTCCTTCCTGTTCGGCTGGCCATCGATAATCGCGGTGATCGTCAACTACATCTACCGTGGCGATGCGCGCGGCACATGGCTCGAGTCACATTTCGACTGGCAGATCCACACCTTTTGGTATTCGCTGGCTTGGGCGCTGCTGGTAGGCCTGGTCTCTCTGCCGCTGACGCTGATAATCATCGGCTTTGGGACTTGGGTACTCGGCATGTTCATGCTCGGCCTGTGGGCCATCTACCGCATTGCGCGCGGTTGGTTGCGCCTTAACGCGCATCATCCGATGCCCGCATAGACTCGGCATACATACAATCCAGACCGCGCCGTGACTTTCAGTCGTCTCGGCGCAGTCGATTCGGACGCTGCGTACGTCTGCAGGACTCCCAGAGCGGTCGTTGCCGTCATGAGATTCGAACGCCCGCTTTTGACCGGGGCCTGGACCGCGATGATACTGTACAAAAACACAGTATTGCGAAATAATATCTCAACTACGCTACCCCGACAGCCCTGCGAATTTTCAGTCAATCAGTCATCGGGCCGACCATACAATCGATCGTCTGGCCAAGGAACCCTATCATGTCAAACCCTCTCCCAGTCTCCAGACAACACGTCACGATCGCCGCACCGCAGGATGCCCGTCGCCCGATACTAAAGCCATCCGCCGTCGCAATTCCGTTCTTCGCCCATAGTGTGAAAGCCGGCTTCCCGAGTCCGGCCGACGACTACGTTTCAGAAGCGCTGGACCTCAACGAACATTTAATTGCGCACAAGGAAGCAACCTTCTTTTTGCGGGCCAGCGGGCACTCGATGGTTGGCGCCGGGATCCAGGACGGCGATTTACTCGTTGTCGATCGTTCGCTGACGGCACGGCATCGCTCGGTGGTCATCGCCGTCGTCGATGG
>JBBQAT010000128.1:0-12866 GCA_038316625.1 Burkholderiales bacterium | reverse complement strand
CGCTTTGATGCCAGGCGGCAAGATGCTCTTGCCAGAATTCCGCCCCGTGTCGCTTTGCCATCGCCTGTGTCCTTGGAAAAAAACCAAGGATGCCAAAGCTTGTGCTGAGAGTACATGTGGGAGCGACGGAGCCTTACACCGGGCTCAAAGCGCAATACGATTGATCATTCCGATTCCTCATTCCCAATCGCAGCCTACCGTTTTCTGCGAATCTATGCGACATCAGTCTCGAGCGGCGTCACCTTGAGCGGGTGGTTTTCTCTTCTTGCGCTGTGTCTGCCAACCAATCGCCAGGTGCTGATAAAGCTCGGGACTTAACCTGGAACTTACGGCGTTGGCAATAAGCGTGATCGCCATAAGACTGATGACCATCTCGTGGCCGTCGATCATTTCCATCACAATGATGGCGGAGGTGATTGGCGACTGAGTCACGGCCGCAAGAA
Source organism: Burkholderiales bacterium (assembly GCA_038316625.1). Classification (GTDB taxonomy): domain Bacteria; phylum Pseudomonadota; class Gammaproteobacteria; order Burkholderiales; family Rhodocyclaceae; genus Propionivibrio. Next base: position 12,423 of record JBBQAT010000128.1, on the reverse strand, counting down.
ACCCGGCCATGCAGAGTGCAACGATCGGAATTGCATCATTCGCGTTACCGAACCAATGAGCAATGTTGGAACCGAGGGCCGCACCCGTCGCTAGCGACGGTGCGAAAAGTCCTCCCGGTATTCCTGAGTAGTAGCTAATTAGCGTGGCCACGAATCGACTGATCGGAGCATACCAAGGAAGCACTGTATCCCCCGATACGACCTTGGCTGTGATCGAATAACCGCTGCCAAACGAAAGACCATCGCTTGCCCAGCCAATAGCGGCAATTGCGACGCCGCACAATCCGGCGAACCAGACCGGGTGTTTGCTGCGCCAGAGCCAAAGTGAAAACTCCTTGTTGTTCTGTGGCCACAGCAGGAGCCAACTAAAAAAGCCGCCCAGCAGCCCACAAAGGATTCCACCCAAAATCACCGGCAGGATGAATGAGCGATCAAGTGCCACGACCTTCATATGGCCGAAATAGTTATAGTTTCCTAGCAAGGCGATGGCAACTAGGCCGGACAAGATGATCGTGCTGATCAATACCCCGCTGGTTCGCGCTTCCAGTCGGCGTCCAAGCTCTTCCACGGCGAAAACGATCCCGGCCAATGGGGTGTTGAAAGCTGCAGCCACCCCGGCTGCGCCGCCGGCAAGCAGAAGATCTTGAGCACGCAAGGCCCGCGTATGCGGCAGGTAACGGTGCGCCGCGTGGAGAATTGAAGCGGCTACCTGCACGGACGGTCCTTCCCGGCCCGCCGAAAATCCTCCAATCAAGGCGAACGCCCCAAGACAGATTTTGCCAAAGGCGATGCGCAGAGAAACAAGCGAACTTACTGGGTGTCCGAGTGCGGCAAGCCGTGTTGCGGCGATTACCTGAGGGATTCCGCTTCCCTGGGCACCGGGGACGTAGCGCACTGTTAGCCAGACGGTGATCATGCCCACGGCAGGGGCAAGAAAAAATGGCGTCCACGGGTAGGCCGTATCGATTCGGTAAAACAAACCCAGGGATATCTCAGCCAATTTGGCGAAAGCAACGACAGCAAGTCCTGCGCAGATGGCCGCAAGCCAAAGCGTCAGGCGGGTCCGCCAGCGAAGGCTGCTTATTGGGATGCGTAGAATGATCATGCGGCACAACCGCCGCAACATCGCGTCTGACCAAGGACAGAATCAATCGGTTTTGAAGCTGAGTTTTTGATGAGCAAGAAAGGCTCCCGCGCTTGGGTTTGCTTAGCGACTGCGTAAGAAATGAAGACAAGGATCACGGCACGAGTACCACTTCGACTCTGCGCATGCTTTGCTTGCACTCTTTCGATTGGCACGGCGTGGGTTTCTTTTCGTTACCCATGCAATAGCGCCGGATTTGCCTTGCCGCTACGCCATACGAGCGAAGCAAGTCACTGACAACGATGGTTCGTTCCTCTGCGATCGCCAAATCATAGCTTCGGCTCCCCAAATCGTCGCTACGTCCGATAAGTGCAACGGCTTTCTTTGGGTTTTGCTTCAGATATTCTACGTAAAGGTAGAGCTTCTCTTTTTCCGAATCAGCCAGAGCCATTGAGCGATCGGGGAAATAGATCATGCTGTTTTCATCAGGAGTGGTAATACGATTTTCCAAAGGGACGGGTTGGTGCATGTCCTCAAGCGCCTGCGCTGAGCGAAAATCGGATTTCGTGGCTTGCTCCTGCTGTTGTTCGATTTTGCCGGCTGTTTCCGTCCCTAAGTCAGCGAGCGTCGACGAAGTACCCAGGCAAGCAAAAAGTGCAAGTGCGATTGCTGCAAAGTTCGGCCGACCGATGGGCCAGATTGACGAGACAAGAGTCAAACAGTTTCTCCGGGCTTGGAATTTGCGCGGCCCCTTTTTTTCATGGAAGGCACCATGTCGGCGAGCGGAGTCCTGGCAAACGATTCGTCGTTTCCCGGTAAATACCGAATCAGCTCTGATAGATTTATATGCAATGTTTTAAGCGCGACATCCGGTATGGCAGTGAGGGCTTGTGGAAGAATGCCTTCTGCTGGTCCGGGCAACGCTGCCAAAGCATCCAGTCCTTTTTTGGCAAGACAAAGTCCGACGCGCCGTTGATCTTCGCTTTGGCGGACCTTTCTCAGACAGTCCCGCGTAGCCAGTTTCTCAACGAGTTGGCTGCACGTCGATTGATGGATTCCAATCCGGCTTGCAAGTTCGGTTATGCCGATTTCAGGGTTTCTTTGAATTTCCTGCAAAACCCACATTTGCGATCCGGAAAGCCCGCAGCGCTCCTCAACTTCGCGAAAATAGTGACGCATGGTTCCGTAGATTACGCGGAATTGCTGAAGTACCTCTAGCGTAAGTTGGTCCGAGTCCATCTGAACATTCCGAATGTTGGGCCGATAGTGTCGGCTAAATGTGGCCAGTAAATTATATTGCAAACACATGTATTTGTAACGTTTTGAGATAGTACTCATTCAGCGGCGCTGAATTTTCGTGTCTCGGGTGTTTGGCTCATGCTCAACGCAGTTCAGCTTTTCGGTAATATTTTGCTCGGCGGCCTGGGTGCTAGGGAGTTGTCACGCCAGGCCGTTAGGAGGTGGGCAAAAACAACTTGAACACGACGAACCCTGTAGGTCGGGTTAGCCCAAAGGGCGTCCCACAGGGATTTCCTTCGGTCATAACCCGACGCATCGCCGGTCAATCGTCGGGTTACGCTACGCTAACCCGACCTACGAGGTTTCGATTGCACGTTCAACTTGTTTTTATTTGAGGCCTTAGTCTGCCGCGCGCTGCTGGCTCTACCGCATGATGGCCAAGGCCGGTAGACTTGGATGAATGATTTTCTATTCACGGGACCTGTTTTTAAGACGTTCTAGCCATACGTCGCGGTCACGATACTGCTTACAGGAAATTCGAAGCCAAGGCGTCCGAGTGATCGGGTAGAATGCGCTCCGCCAATCAAGCGCAAGGCTGGACCGTTTTTCGGGGCTCTATCCCAGCCTTATCGGAATCAGACATTTATCATGTCTGCCTTGGTAAAGTTAGTCGTCCGCGTATCCATAAATTCTTATCAGGCCACTCTCGGCCAGCACAATGATCAACATGAGCCTTATCAATAATCTCTCTATGACACACCCTAAACTCCCCAATCGCTGGTTCATCTGCGTAGTCGGCGTCGCCCTGCAGATATGCCTGGGCACAACGTACGCGTGGTCCTATTTTCAGAAGCCGCTTGGCGACGCCTTCGGTTGGTCTAACAGCATGACGGCCTGGGCGTTTTCTTTGGCTATTTGTTTCCTGGGCCTTTCGGCCGCCTGGGGTGGCATGAACCTGGCCAAGATTGGACCAACCCGATTGGCGATGGCGGGTGGTGTGTTGTTCGGGCTCGGTTACCTGATTGGCGCACTCGCCCTGTCCATGAAATCGCCGAGCCTGTTGTTCATCGGCTACGGTGTGATCGGCGGTTGCGGCCTTGGCCTCTGTTACGTCACTCCAGTAGCTACCGTAGCGAAGTGGTTTCCGGACAAAAAGGGCTTATCCACTGGTCTGGTGATCATGGGTTTTGGCCTTGGCGCACTGGCTATGTCCAAGCTCTTTGCACCACTGTTGTATGACCACTTCAAGTCTGGCGTTGAACTGATTTACACGACGGTTGACGGTAAGCAAATGCTACAGAACCCCGAAGCTCTGCAGGCAATCCTGCCTAGGCTCTTTGCTTCACTTGGTGTTATTTTTCTGATCCTCACGGTGCCGCTCGGCTGGTTCCTGCGTAATCCGCCGGAGGGCTATGTTCCCGCTGGCTGGACACCGCCAAGTGTTGTCACCAACGACAAAAGTGAAGCATTTGGGCAACTGACGGCCGGCGACTGTATTCTGTCTGGTCGCTTCCTGCTGATGTGGATGGTGTTCTTTTGCAACATCGTCGCCGGAATCGCCATCATTGGTTTTCAGTCACCCTTGTTTCAGGATTTGTGGCGCAAGGTCGATCCGTCGCTCGACATCAAGACGCTCGCAGCCTATGGCGCGACGTTGATCGCCGTGACTTCGTTGTTCAACGGGATCGGCCGATTCGTCTGGGCTGGCATATCGGACAAGATTGGTCGCTCAAGAACCTTCTCCATCATGCTCGGTAGCCAGATTCTCGTCTTTGCGGCACTTGCTTATACGAGTAATCCGTGGGTCTGTGCCGTGCTCTTCTGCTACGTTCTGCTCTGCTACGGCGGTGGTTTCGGCGCTATGCCCAGTTTTGTTCTGGACGTATTCGGCGCACGTTTGATGCCGGTTGTCTACGGCACAATTCTCACCGCATGGTCCGCTGGGGGAATCGTCGGGCCGCAGATGGTAGGCTTGATCAGGGATCACTGGCCACAGGAGGCCAGTTACTACAGTTTTATCGTCAGTACCAGCGTTATCCTGATCGGTTTTTTCGCCACGTTCCTGCTCAGCAACCAACGTTTCGAGAAGAAACGTGTTGAGTATCGGAAAAATTAAAGCTTTTTCAAATAACCATAAAATGACATATGGAATATTTCCACTGCGTGATAAGAGCCGGTAACCGGCTCATTGCGGACCGAATTATCGCGGAAGCCCAACGGCCGATCAGGCAGGCCGGTTGTTCTTGAGCAATCACGTCGTGCGGCGGCTCCAATCAGTTTCCGGCCGTTGAGCGCACAGAGCGGCGACCGGCCGGATTGGTCGTACTGAGTCATTGCGCGCAGAACAACCAACCAAATGAAATCATGGCTTTGTTCTGCATCGCAACAAGGCGGAGTCCACCGCAGGCGCAACGTAGGCGAAGGGTGCGAGGCACCCTGCCTCATCTCTGCATCATCGACCAGAGAATCCGGATACCAAAAAATTGAACGGTGTTCAAAGCCGCGTCGAACGCTGTCAGTTTTTCACCATCTCGGCGTCAATTGCAGCCAGCAATTTCGACGCATCAGGGGTGGTATCGGGAGAAAAGCGGCGAACGACCTGGCCATCGCGAGCGATCAGGAATTTTTCGAAATTCCAGAGCACTTCAGTCGCTGCTGTTGGCTCGATGCCGTGACCACGCAACATCGATTCCATGCCTGTAAATCAGCGGCGAATCGATCACCCGCGCCGCACTGGAAAGTGGTTTTTCAAACCTCAGTCATTTTCATCGCCAGTTCAAGCTGATTTTCGGCCTGACCCCGGCCGCTTTTCGTCGCCAGATTCTCGGCGCAACGGAGAATTGAGCGGCAATCCTTCACCACAGCTTGCCCGCTGACGAAAGCAATGTGCGATTAAGCGACAATAATCAAATGCCTTGGCAAGAAAGCGGCGACTCCCTCGCTGCACACGATAAAATGGCTGCCATGTTTTTTTCCCCCAACCTCGTCGTCGCAGGCAATCTGCCCATTCCGGAGCCTGCCGCATGATCGGCATTTTCGACAGCGGACTCGGTGGCTTTTCCGTACTGGCCTCCATCACGCAAAGCCTGCCGCACGCCGATCTCATCTACTTCGCCGACACGGCGCATGTTCCCTACGGCGACAAGGACGATACCTTCATCCGCAACCGCGTGCTGAAGATCGGTCGCCACCTTGTCGAGCAGGGCTGCACGATCATCGTTATCGCCTGCAACACGGCCACCGCTGCCGCTGTCGCCGTACTGCGCGAGGCCTTGCCGGACATCCCGACGGTCGGCGTCGAACCCGGCGTAAAACCGGCGGCCGCCGCCTCGAAAAGTGGGCGCATCGTTGTTTTGTCCACTACCTCCACCGCGCGTAGCGAACGACTCTCACGCCTGATCAGCCAGCACGCCGGAAATATTCAGGTCGACGTCCTGCCCTGCCCCGGCTGGGCGACCAAGGTTGAAACACTGCATCTGGACGATCCCGGTTTCGCCGAAGCCGTCCGTCGGCATCTCGCACCGGCACTGGAGACGGGGGCCGATCAGATCGTCCTGGGATGTACGCATTACGCCTTTCTGATGCCTCTGCTCGAACCCATCGTTGCTGGTCGCGCGGCGCTGGTCGATGTCGCCGAAGCCGTCGCCCGCCAGTGCGTGCGCCTTGCCGGAACCTCCGCCCACGGCCATGGCCGGCTGACCCTGCTCGCCACTGCCCATCCCGAACGCTTGCAAGCGGCGCTTCCCGCGCTTGGGTTAAAACGGCTGGTAGGACGCCTTAGCGGCCCGGCACGACTGGCGGCGGTGTGAGCAAAACGATGCCGCACAACAAATCGTTCAGCATTGTCGGCGGTGGCCCAGCTGGCTTGATGGCCGCCGAAATCCTCAGCCGCGAGGGCGTTCAGGTCGATCTCTTCGACGCCATGCCGTCAGTCGGCCGCAAGTTTCTGATGGCCGGCAAGGGCGGCATGAACATCACGCATTCCGAGCCGTCCTCCGTTTTTCTTACCCGTTACGGTGTACGTCAGGATCGCATCGCGCCGCTGCTCAATGCCTTCGGGCCCGAAGCCTTGCGCGAATGGATTCACGGGCTGGGCATCGACACCTTCGTCGGCTCTTCAGGGCGAGTGTTCCCCTCCGACATGAAAGCGGCACCGCTGCTGCGTGCCTGGCTGCACCGGCTGCGCGAGTCAGGCGTGCGCTTTCACGTGCGGCATCGCTGGTGCGGCATGGAACAGGGGGCAGACAAGCGCTGGTCGCTCCGTTTTTCCACGCCGGAGGGCGAACGGCGCATTGAAGCCGACACCGTCATCCTGGCACTGGGCGGAGGCAGCTGGTCCAAACTCGGTTCAGACGGACGCTGGGTGGCCTTGCTTGAACAGGCCGGCGTTCCGGTCGCGCCGCTACGCCCCTCCAACTGCGGGTTTGACGTGGGCTGGAGCGAGTATCTGCGCGAACACTTCGTCGGCCAGCCGGTAAAGAACATCAGTGCATCCTTCACCGATAGCGATGGCACGTACCACGGACGTGCAGGCGAATTCGTGATCACCGAACGCGGCGTCGAAGGCAACCTTATCTACGCCCTGTCGGCCACCCTGCGCGATGCCATCGAACAAACCGGTGGCGCTACGCTTTCGCTCGACCTGCTGCCTGGGCACACTCCGCAACGGGTCATCGACGAAGTCGCGCATCCACGAGGTTCCCGCTCGCTTTCCAGCCATCTGCAAAGCCGTCTCGGGCTCAAGGGCGTCAAAATGGCCTTGCTGCACGAATGTGTTTCGCGTGAGGATTTTTTCAACCCGGACAAACTGGCGCGTGCCATCAAATCGCTGCCGCTGCGCCTGATTGCGCCGCGACCGCTTGAAGAAGCGATCAGCAGTGCCGGAGGCGTGCTATTTGAAGCACTCGACGAACATCTGATGATCCGCCACCTGCCCGGCGTTTTCTGCGCCGGTGAAATGCTCGACTGGGAAGCACCGACCGGTGGCTACCTGCTCACCGCCTGCCTGGCCAGCGGCCTTGCCGCAGGACAGGGCGCGCAGATATGGAACCGATAAGGTACCGCCGGCTATTCATCACGCACGCTAAGCTTGCAGCCTTGATAAAGCACCAAAATGGCCCAACATAAGGCACACATGAACAACGTCAGCAAACCCACTTCCTACGAATACGCGGCCTGGATTCTGGCCGTGCTGAGTGTCCTGTTCGTGCTGCACGTCCATTTGCTGCCGGCGTTGATCGCCGGCTTGCTGGTTTATGAACTTGTGCACGCGATTTTTCCGCTCTTTGCGCGGCAATTGTCGACCCGCCGTGCCAAATTCCTGGCCGTTATTTTTGTCGCCCTGATCGTCATCGGCGCCGTAACGGCCGCCAGTGTCGGCATCATCGCCTTCATGAAAAGCGAAGGCGGCAGTCTCTCCGCGTTGCTCGCCAAGATGGCCGACATTGTGGAGAGTTCGCGAGAAACCTTGCCGCAATGGCTAGCTGACTACCTGCCGAGCACCAGCGAAGGAATCGGTATCGGTGTCAGCGGATGGTTGCGCGAACACGCGACCGATCTGCAACAGATTGGCAAGGAAACCGGTCACTCGCTGGCGCATATTTTGATCGGCATGATCATCGGTGCCATGGTTTCGCTACGTGAAGTCTGCAGCAGAGACAGCACTGCTCCGCTTGCCAAAGCAATGGCCGAACGAGTGTTCCTTCTGGGCGAGGCCTTTCGCCGCATCGTATTCGCGCAGGTTCGCATCTCGGCGCTCAACACGGTGCTCACTGCGCTCTATCTGGCGGTTGCGCTGCCGCTTTTTGGCGTTCACCTGCCGCTGACCAAAACATTGATTGTCGTCACCTTCATCGCCGGTTTGCTCCCGGTGGTCGGCAACCTGATTTCCAACACGATCATTGTTGTCGTCAGCATGGCGCATTCGCCGCAGGTCGCTGTTTCGTCGCTGGTCTTTCTGGTGGTCATCCACAAGCTCGAATACTTCCTCAACGCGCGCATCGTCGGCGGCCAGATCAATGCCAAAGCCTGGGAATTGCTGACCGCCATGCTGATCATGGAAAGCGCCTTCGGCCTGCCCGGACTGGTCGCCGCACCGATCTGCTATGCCTGGCTGAAGGACGAACTCAAGCAGCGCGGGCTGGTCTGATGCACATCTGGGTCGATGCCGACGCCTGCCCCAAGGTGATCAAGGACATTCTCTTCCGCGCCGCCACACGCACCAAAATCCAGCTGACGCTGGTCGCCAACCAGACGCTGTACGTCCCGCCGTCGCCGTTCATTCGCAGCGTGCAAGTTTCAGCCGGTTTCGACGTGGCCGACAACGAAATCGTGAAACGCGTAACGGCCGGCGATCTGGTGATCACCAGCGATCTGCCGCTGGCGGCCGAGGTCATCGAAAAAGGTGGTCACGTCCTGAGCCATCGCGGCGAATGGTATTCGGCCGCCAACATCCGACCACTGCTCAACATGCGTGATTTCATGGACAATCTGCGCGCCAGCGGTGTTCAGACCGGCGGCCCGCCACCGATGAGCCAGAACGAAAGCCGAAGCTTTGCTGGGCATCTGGATCGTTTTCTGGCGAATCAGACCTGAAAGAAGCGAGGAGTTCGGGGATAAATTCCCCCGAACATCTCTTTGATTGACTAACTTATCCTGCCCCAAACACCATGTTTGGCAGGAACAGCACGCTGGTCGGCCAAACAATCATCACCACAACCAAGGCAAGGACAGCCAGGATCAAGGGTGCTGCTTCAAAGGTGTATTCGTCCATCGGGCATTTGAGTATGCCGCACACGGCGAACATGGCCACACCAACTGGTGGCGTCATACCACCAAGTGTCACACAGGTCATCATCACCAGACCGAAGTGCACCGGGTCAATGCCGACTTTCAGAATGATCGGAACCAGAATCGGCGTCAGCAGCAATACGATCACCGTACTCTCGAGGAACATGCCAAGCACGATGACAAAAGCGATGATCATCATCATCAGCAAGATCGGGTTGCTCGTGATACCGACCAATATGACAGCGAGGGCCTGAGGCACGCCTTCCAGCGTGATCATGTAACCGATCATTGAGGAGAACATGATGATCAGCATGATCATGCCAGTGTCGGTAACCGCTTGTTTCAGGGCTTTGAGCAGATTCTCGATGGTCAATTCCCGGTACACGAACAGTCCAACGAAAATGGCATAAGCCACGGCAAATGCCCCAGCTTCGGACGGTGTGAAGATGCCATAACGAATACCGACAATCAGCAGGATCGGGAACATCAAGGCCCACTTGCATTCCCAGATACTCTTGCCAATGGTCTTGATGGAAGGAAATTCCTTGAGCGTGGGCTTGTAGCCGCGCTTGCCAGCGATCCAGTAGGACATTCCCATCAGGATGACGGTCATCAAGATACCGGGGACCACGCCACCGACAAACAACCGTCCGATGGAAACATTCCCCATGAAACCGTAAAGAATCAGCCCAATGCTGGGAGGAATGGTCGCCGTGATCAGCGAGCCCACCGCGATGACTGCACAGGCATACCCCTTGGTGTATCCCTCCTTGAGCATGGCCGGCCCGAGAATCCGTGCTTCCATGGCGGCATCGGCCACGGCCGAACCGGAAACACCACCCATCAGGGCGCTGAGCATGATGGCCACCATGGCCAGCCCGCCGCGCATCCAGCCGGTGAGTACAGTGGAGAGCTTGATCAGGCGTTCCGTAATCCCCGATTCGTTCATCAAATGCCCGGCAAACACAAAGAGGGGCACCGCGAGGAGAGGAAAGGACTGAGTGACGGTCGTTATTTTCTGGATGGCAATCGAGGTGGGTACCGGGCCGAAGATGTAGAACATGACGGCCGAGATGCCGATTGCAAACGCAACCGGCATACCCATGAACATCAGAAACAGAAACAAGAGTGTGAGAGTACCGCTCATTTAAATCACCGTCCCGTCATGGCCTTCAAGTGAAAGGGTTTTGCGCCCGGTCAAGCCGAGATACAGACGGCGCAGCGTGGTTGCCAGCATGAGTGCACACCCGGTCGGAATGGCGGAGGTGACCCAGCTATAACTGATCCCTGCGTCGCCGAGGACGCGCTCCATATTCATCAGCGTCAGTTGCGTGCCGTACCAGACCAGCATGGCGAGGAAAGCAGCAATCGCTACCAACCACACGATGGCAATCAACCGTCGGGTAGGTGCCGAGAAATAGCGCACGACAATATCGATTTCGATGTGGGCGTTCTTTTTCATTGCCAGATCAGCGCCCAGCATGCAGGCCCAGACAAAGCACAGTTGCGCCAGATCGACGGCCCAGATGACCGGCGAACCGATCGTCCGGGTGATCGCGCCGATCAGAACAAAAAAAGAAGTCCCCGCGAAAAACGCCATGGCAAGGCGTTCCTCCAGTTGAACGAAGCTGTTACTCGCCATGGCGAACTCCTCAACGGCCAAGAATGGCGTTGACCTGCTTGCGAAGATCGGCGTAACCCAGCTTTTCATAGACAACGCTGGTCGATGCCACGAAGGGCTTGATGTCGATTTCGTCGATCTTGACGCCCTTTTCCGTCATCAGCTTCTCAAAGTTCTTGAGCGAGTCGATGGTCGCATTCGACGCTGTATCGCCGGCTTTCAGGGCTTCCTCGCGCACGATGGTCTGCAGATTGGCCGGCAGTTTGTCGAACCAGATTTTGGAACCGACCAGGCCGGTGATCAGCTGGATGTGCCCGGTCTTGGTGATGTACTTGACTACCTCAAACAGGCGTTGCCCGTACGTGGCCGGATGCTGCGCTTCAGCGGCGTCGATAGCTTTCATCTGCAACGCAGAATAAACCTCAGCCCAGGGCATAGGCGTCGGCGTAGCGCCCAATCCACGGACTGTTTCCAGCCATACCGGCGCACCCGGCGTACGCATGCGCACCCCTGCCAGGTCGGCCGGTTTGGTAATCGGCTTGGTCGTTAGCAGATGACGATCACCCTGATACCAGTTGAATGAAAAGACCTGGTGGCCCGATGCATCGCGCAGTTTCTGGGCCCAGCCTTCAAACAGTGGCGACGTAACAACCTTGCGCATTTCGGCGAAGTTGTTCGCCAGATAGGGCGCACCGAGCACGCCGAAATCCTTGACGAACGGTGCCAAGCGACCACCGTCGACGAGCACTGCGACGCCGGCACCGGCACGCGCCTGTTCCAGCACATCCTCATCGGCACCGAGTTGCGAACTCGGGAACAGCTTGACTTCAATCTGTCCGGCCGAGCGCTTTTCGACTTCAGCCTTGAATTGGTTCAGGCCTTTGAACATGGGGTCTTCCAGGGTCAACACCGTACTGACATTCAAGGTGTAGGCCGGGGCGGCATTAACTCCGGAGCCAATCAAAAATCCGGCGGCGACTGACAACAACAACATCATTCTTTTCATCTTGACACTCCTTGAATTGCAATGGGTTGATCGGATTCCGTTACGTTACTCAACAACTTATTTTTTCTTGTATGGTAGTACGTTTATTATTCAGGCGCAACACTGATTTATTGAAAATTTCTCGTGTTTTAAAGCCGAATAAAACAGAATTGTTGAAACTTTTTGTAATAAATTGGCTTTTTTTTATTTATTTGGATATTCTGGTATGGTAGTTAGGGCGTGTCGATTTGACCTGTCCATAAAGTGTGCCAAAGCGATTGGCCGAAAATAACTGGAGTTGGCTATGAAGATTGTCAGTGCGGATGTGATTGTCTGTTGCCCGGGTCGCAACTTCGTCACCCTGAAGATCACGACCGACGAGGGCGTCACCGGTCTCGGCGACGCCACACTGAATGGTCGTGAGCTGGCTGTCGCCTCGTACCTGAAGGATCACGTGTGCCCCCTGCTGATCGGACGCGACCCGCACAAGATCGAAGACATCTGGCAATACCTGTACAAGGGCGCTTACTGGCGCCGAGGCCCGGTGACCATGTCCGCCATCGGTGCCGTGGATGTTGCCCTTTGGGACATCAAGGGCAAGGTCGCCAACATGCCGGTCTATCAACTTCTGGGCGGCGCTTCACGTGAGCACGTGATGGTGTACAGCCACGCCACCGGTCGCGACATTGCCGAAACGCTCGATGC
>JBBQAT010000127.1:0-13216 GCA_038316625.1 Burkholderiales bacterium | reverse complement strand
CGACCAAGCTAGCCCGCTTGTCCAACTATCGGCCCCAAAGTCATCAGTTCGCGCAGCCGCTGATGCGCATCGCTCTCTAAATCTACCGGGCTCTGATACTTGGCCTGCAAGTAGTGGTGGATAAATACGTCCAAATACGCGGCTAGGGTTTGCGCAGCACGCGGCTCGCTGGCTAACTCCAGGCAGAGCGCCGCCACTTCCGATGTGCAGTGAAGATCATCGCGCTTGGAGCGCCGCAACTTGTAGCGCGAGGCCTGATCAGGATTCAGGCTCAGCATCGGAAAGCCATCCAGATAAGGGCTCTTGCGGAACATCTTGCCCGCTTCAGCCCAAGTACCATCGAGCAAGATGAAGAGTGGCCGTTTTTCGGGTACGGCGCTGACAGGTTGCGCCAAACCAGGTATTGCCTGCACCACCCGAGCTGCCTCCACAAACTCTCCTGGATAAACCACGAGTGGCTGCCATTGGGGATCTGCCAGCAAGGCCAGCAAAGCAGGGTCAACCGCTGTTCGTGTCCATTCAAAAGCAAACGTATCAGCCACCACATCGGCAATTAGCCAGCCCGTGTTGCTCGGCTTCAAAGCCTCAATATCGCTCATTAGCAAACACATGCCCGCGCGCGTGGCTACGTTCGGGCACAAGTTGCAAAGGCAATGTGTGATCGCCAGCCGGCAACCGGCGCAGCGCTCTTTTAGCCAGCCACCGCGCGCTGAAAACGGCTTTGGGCTTCGCGCAAGGCGCGCCGTGCGCAGGCGCGAGACGGCGTGTGGTGAGTGAATAGGATGGAGCATGTTAACGAGGTAATTGTGGCCTTCAAGCGTTGTATTTATTGCGGCGGGTGCCACTAAATTGAGAGCGCCTATGGTTGCAGGCTTTGCGTGCCATGGTCGTCCCGAGTAACTTTATCCGCCTCTGAGTAAGCGCGTTGGCACAGCGATGAATGGACCCGCAGACGCTCTTTCAGATTCCAACAGCGCGTCTACCGCCGCAACTGCGCGCGCTTCGCGCCGTGCCCAATCGCCGCTGACCTCCACCCATTGCACACCTCGTTGGACAAGTGCTTCCCGCCATACACGGCGGCAGTTGGCGCGGCCCTGCGGATCTGCAAAACAGCGCTGCGGGTCGGGCGCCCATGGCATATCGGTATCGCAACAGAGATATAAATCCGTCGCCTGCGCACGCCGCTCAGCCTCGACCCGAACCCAGGGTGGACAAGCCTCGGGGAAGAGCAGGTCGTTCCACAGCAGGCAGGTCAGCAGGTCGGTATCGTGAAAAACCAGCGACTTGGCAGACGCTATGGCCAAACCAGCCGCCTGTTCTTCGCCTGCTACTTGCCCGCGGCCAATTCGGTCAAGGTCTGCCACAGTGATGACGCCGCCACAGGCGTCCCAGTATTCGCGCACGTATTCAGACGAACACGGTGCGCAATAACGCGCCGCTAGCGCGGCCGCCAGTGTGGACTTTCCGGTGGACTCCGGCCCAAACAGAACGATGCGCAGCGGTGCACTCATGCCAGTGACGCGAATGCTGTGACAGCACCTTGGGCGCTGGCGCGATCCGCCCATAGGGTGTTTAAGGTGCCACCATCGAGGCGCAAACTCACGTCGCCCATCGCTCCGGCCTCGACTTCGGCGTGCGGCATCTACTTAAGCACTACCTTGGTCCAGCGGGCTACCCATTGCGGGCCCTTGGCGGCCATGTCGGCCTCGCTGGGTGTATCAAACGCCGCGGGCTCGGGAGCGAACTTCATCACGTCGGCACGAGCTGTGCCGCTCTCAGCGGGATACATCCACATTTCGGTTTGCAGCTGTTGCTGCACGGAGGCAGAGCGCATGAATTCGACAAACTTCTCCGCCGCTGCTTGCTGCTGGCCTCCCTTGACCAAAGCCACGCCTTCTACTTGGCGAAACACACCGCCGGGCAAGCTCAGGCTGCCGGTGGGAGGCTCCGTTGGCTTGTCTTTGGCGTAGAACAATTCAGCAGCGGGGCTGGTGGCGTAACTGATGACCAGAGGGAATTCTCCCCCATTGCGGGAGAAGTCGGTGTAGTAGGCCTCAGTCCAACCTTTGGCAACCTTCAAACCATTGGCACGCATACGGGCCCACCAGTCATAGGCTTTTTCCTCGCCCATGGCTCCGATGGTGGCCAGCAAGAAAGCGTTACCGGGGCTGGATGTGGCCGGGTTTTGTACCACCAGCAGTTTGGCGAACGCGGGCTGTGTCAGTTCTTCCAGTGTTTTGGGCAAGGCTTTGCCACTTTTGGCAAACCAGGCTTTGTCGTAATTGATGGTCACATAGCCGTAATCCACCGGCACCAGCGGTGCGGGCAGTTGCACACTCGCAACCCGCGTTGCGGCAGCCGCTGCAGAGGGGGCCAGCACATCGGCAGCCAGGGCTTTGGGCGCAAGGGCGTTGTCAATGCCGAACACCACGTCGGCAATCGGGTTGGCGCGGGTGAGGATCAGCTTGTTGAGCATTTCCCCGGCATCCCCCGCTTTGGTGATGCGCAGCTTGACGCCTGCTTGCTTTTCAAACTGTGCCAACAGCGGCTTGGACACCGCAAACGAGCTGTGAGTCAAAACCCGCAGGTCTGCGGCAAAGGCGTTGTGCGTCGCAGTGCTCAAGGCCAAGCTGGCGGCTAGAAACGAGAAAATCCCGTGCTTCATGTGTACTCCTTCTTCATTGCGCCGGAGTAGGACGCATCAGAAACCGGAGCCACGCGTAACACGGGACAGGTTTTCCACACTTCCTACGCTGGCATAACCCAGATCAGGTTCATGGGGTATTTCTCAGTCCGAATTGCGGCAGACACCCCCGGTGAAGGCACGATTGTAGACCTTGTCGGGATGGCGTTGTTGAATAAATGGGAAATTGGTCGCCATCCTGGCGAACTGGCATGATGCGGGTCAATTGGATCTTTGAAGGGAGTGAATGCCGAATAAATACAGCGAAAATCGCCGTCACAAGTTAGCTAGTAGTCAGTCACGGAGAAATCAACGTATAGCAACCGTCATTCCGGCGAAAGCCGGAATCCGACCGAAGGAAGTGCAGAGCCAGTAGTGCACCACTGGATTCCGGGTCAAGCCCGGAATGACGGCGTTTTTTATCTACGCGTTTCAACATGACTGCCTACTAAGTCCAAATAGGGGTTTGAGGCGCAATGGAACGGTTATGGAAAGTTCAGCAACCGTTGTTATGGCAAGTTCTACGTCATGCGGAGTCGGCTGACATACATTGCCTTGAACCAGGATTCGTCCAACGATGCGTCTAAAGCCTTCTTCTCGGGCGATTTGGCGAAATCCGGAATCAACGTATGGACGTACCACTCCTTACTTGGCGACATCACATGAAAGGCACCAATTTGTGAGCCTTGGAACGGTTCAAAGATGGGTATTCCTTTGGTAAGCACCAGTTTTTCCAATGCATGCGCGGCGGCCATTTTGCGTTTCAGATGTTCGGCAAGACTATTCTCGGTGATTCTTCCGTCCTTGAAGTATTCCCGGATTACGTCCGAGTATTCCCATGGTCGATGCATCCACAGCTGATCGACGGTGAGGTTTTCAAGTACGCCAGAGGGTCCAGAAGTGTGATCGCCGTCGGGGTGAGAGCAGACGACGTAGTCGACATGACTCGTCCCGTAGTGCTCGCGAACATGCTTCACTAGTTGTTCGCCCGATTCCTTCGTGCCACCGTCGTAAATCATCACTTTGTAGTCGCCGAGTGTTCCGTAGCGAACCCAAATTGCATCTCCGCTTCGTTCCCCCATTACCTACAGGGAGAAAATCAATTTCGTAACTCTCACTCATCAGATAGCTCCTTTTAAACTGCGCATCAACCGATTTGATGCAACTAAAAATGAATAATAGTTGCACTTTTGATTGTTGGCTCTCAAAATAGTGCATCAACTCAATTGGTGCAGTCATGAATTCGAAGTTAACAGATTACGCGGATGTCCAAGCTGGTCATCCATTTCGAGGGAGCGTCCCCGAAGATCCGGGCGGAAATGCTTATGTTTTGCAGATGCGCGATGTCAGTCCTGAAGGTGTTGCGGACTGGAATGTGCTGACGCGAACGTCACTAGGGAATATGAAGAACGTTGTCTGGCTTACCCCGGGGGATATTGTGTTCGTCGCACGCGGACAACGTAACTACGCACTCTGCCTTCAAGAAATTCCCGTACCAGCCGTTTGCTCCCAGTATTTTTTCCTTTTGCGAGTCCGATCTCCGGCCTTACTTCCTGAGTTCCTTGCATGGCAGATAAACCGAGCACCTGGTCAGCGATATTTGAACAAGAATGCCGAAGGTTCCGACCAGCTCAGTATCCGTCGCGGAGTGCTTGAAGGCATGCCCATCGTCGTGCCGCGGCTGGAACACCAGCATCGCGTCATCGCCTTGGCCCGTGACGCCATTACTGAACGGCAGCGCCTAAGAAATTTGATACTTAATCGCGAGCAGGAACTTGATGCCCTGGCGTTCGACCTGTTCTCAAACCATTCAAACATCGGTAATCAACCATGACCAACAGCCCAATCAATCAAGACACCATCAACGCGGCCGTCTGGTCAGCCTGCGATACCTTTCGCGGCACGGTCGATCCGAGCATCTACAAGGACTACGTCCTGACCATGCTCTTCCTGAAATACATCTCCGATGTCTGGCAGGATCACTACGAGGTCTATGCCAGGGAGCACGGCGATCATCCTGAATTGATCACCGAGTTGCTCAAGAACGAGCGTTTCGTGCTGCCTCCGAGCGCCAATTACTACGCCTTGCACGACGCCCGCCACCAGCCCGGCAATGGCGAGCGCATCGACAAGGCCTTGCACGCCATTGAAGAAACCAACATTACCAAGTTGCGCGACGTTTTCCAGGACATCAGTTTCAATTCCACCAAGCTGGGCGACGAGGCGCAGAAGAACGACATCCTGCGCCACCTGCTCGAAGACTTCGCCAAGCCGGAACTCAACCTGCGCCCCAGCCGTATCGCCGGGCTCGACGTCATCGGCAACGCCTACGAATTCCTGATCAAGAACTTTGCTTCGACCAGCGGCAAGAAGGCCGGCGAGTTCTACACCCCGCCGGAAGTCTCGCAACTAATGGCGCTGCTGGTCGATCCGCAGGAAGGCGACGAAATCTGCGACCCGACTTGCGGTTCCGGCTCGCTGCTCATGAAGTGCAGCCAGTTGATCCGCCAGCGCAGTGGCGGCAAGAAATACGCGCTGTTTGGGCAGGAAGCCATCGGCAGCACCTGGGCGCTGGCCAAGATGAACATGTTCCTGCACGCCGAGGACAATCACCGCATCGAATGGGGCGACACCCTGCGCAATCCCAAGCTGCTCGATGGCAAGAGCCAGCTCAAGCTGTTCGACATCGTCGTCGCCAATCCGCCGTTCTCGCTGGAGAAATGGGGCTTCGAGAACGCCGAGGCCGACCCCTACAAACGCTTCCGCCGTGGCGTCCCACCGCGCACCAAGGCGGATTACGCCTTCATCCTGCACATGGTCGAAACCATGAAGCCGGGCAGCGGACGCATGGCGGTAGTCGTGCCGCATGGCGTGCTGTTCCGGGGTGCGGCCGAAGGGCGCATCCGCAAGGAATTGATCGACGAAAACCTGCTCGAAACAGTCATCGGCCTGCCGGAAAAGCTCTTCTACGGCACCGGCATTCCGGCCGCCGTCCTTGTTTTCCGCAAGAACAAGAAGGACAACAAGGTCTTGTTCATCGACGCCAGCCGCGAATACCAGGACGGCAAGAACCAGAACCAGCTACGCGCAGACGACCTGAAGAAAATCCTCAATGCCGCCGTCGAGCGCAAGAACCAGGACAAATACGCCTACCTCGCCAGCGTCGCCGAGATTGCCGAGAACGACTACAACCTCAACATCCCCCGCTATGTCGACACCTTCGAGGAAGAGGCTGAAATCGACCTGATGGCCGTGCGCGCCGAGCGCGAAAAGCTCAAGGCCGAACTGGCGGTTCTGGAAGAGCGGATGGCGGGGTACTTGAAGGAGTTGGGCTATGAATGAGCAACCGGACACGACCGGGCAAGACCACATTGCCCTGTTTCAGCAAAGGGCAATTCGCCGCACTTGGCACGAAAGCAGGTGGTGGTTTGCGGTGCCCGACGTGATCGCCATTTTGACCGACAGTACCGATCCGGCACAGTACATAAAGAGAATGCGCTTGCGCGACAACGAGTTATCAAAGGGGTGGGTACAAATTGTCACCCCCCTTCCGATCAAGACCGAGGGCGGTATCCAGCGCGTCAACTGTGCCGATACCGAAGGTTTGCTGCGGATTGTTCAATCCATTCCTTCGCCGAAAACCGAACCGCTAAAGCGCTGGCTGGCGCAGGTCGGCTACGAGCGCATCAAGGAAATCGAAAATCCCGAACTAGCCAGTGCTCGCGCCCGCAGCCTCTACGAAGCCAAGGGCTACCCGAAGGCCTGGATCGAAAAGCGCCTGCGCTCCATTGCCATCCGTGGCGAATTGACCGACGAATGGAAGCAGCGCGGTGTCGAGGAAGGCCGTGAATACGCCATCCTCACCGCCGAAATTGCCCGCGCCACCTTCGGCCTCACCCCCGGCGCGCACAAAAGCATGAAGGGTCTGACGGACCGTAAATCCGGCGAAAATCTTCGCGACCACATGACCGATCTCGAACTGATTTTCAGCATGCTCGGCGAAGCCAGCACGACCGAAATCGCCCGCCGGCACGATGCCCAGGGCTTTCCGGAAAACCGGGAAAGCGCCCGCGCTGGCGGCACCATCGCCGGCGACGCGCGCAAGGCGCTGGAAGCCAAGAGCGGCAAACCCGTCGTCAGTACCGAAAACTATCTGCGCATCAAGGGCCAAAGCTCCAGCGAATTCGCTCGGGCCGCTTTCATTGAAACGCAAACCGAGGCGCTGACAGTCGGCCAGCCGGTCAAGAAAGCCGTGACCCGCAAGCGCGTTACCGCCAAGGTTGATGCCGCTATTGCCGAAATGCAGGGCGAACCGGCTGTCGGGAAGAAAGCAAGGAAGCGGAAAGAATGAACACGAAAACCGACCCCACTCGAACAGCAACTGATGCAGATTTTGCAACAGTTGCTGCGGGGGGGAAATTTCAACTCGGAGTGACGAGTAAGCAGGGCTCACAAGTTCGACTGGAGCCGAAGTATGGCAACACTGAACTCATGCTGGCCGAGTCAGTAGTAAAGCAAAACTTGACTACTGCCGCTGGCAGCAAGCGTCACTATTGGGAGGCAAGGATGTTGCCTGAGGGGTGGAAGCGGGTACCGTTGGGCGAATGTGCTCGGTTTCAGTCCGGCGGCACACCCAGCAAGGAACGGGGCGACTATTGGGGCGGAGACTTTCCTTGGGTTACCGCCAAAGACATGAAAACCCTTTGTCTTGTCGGCTCGGAGTTGCGATTGACGAAGAGTGGCAAGGCCGTCGCTGCAATTGCACCGGCTTTATCGGTGTTGGTTCTGACACGCGGCATGACTTTGTTGAAGGATTTGCCGGTAGGTTTGGTCATGCAGGAGATGAGTTTTAACCAAGATGTGAAGGCGTTGATTGCCAAGGAGGGAATCGATCCTTGGTACCTGGCTTACCAAATACTCGCGAATAAATCGGAAATTCTCGATCTGGTGAACACGGCAGGTCACGGCACCGGGCGGCTCGATACCGACTTGCTCAAGGCGTTTGAGCTTCCGATTGCACCGCCAGAAGAGCAACAAGCGGCGGTTCGTATCATTCGGGCATGGGAAGAGGCAATCGCCACCACCGAGAAACTCCTCGCCAACAGCCGCAAACAGAAAAAGGCGCTGATGTGGAGTTTACTGTCGGGAAAGCTTCGTTTCGATTTTCCCTCAGGTGCCTGGCAATACATTGATTTCGACCAGGTTTTCGAGCGCATCACGCGGAAGAATACGACCTGTAACGATAACGTGCTGACCATTTCCGGCCAGCATGGCTTGATTAGCCAGCGTGACTATTTCAACAAGAGCGTCGCCAGCGACAACTTGTCTGGTTATACCTTGCTAGAGCGAGGTGAGTTTGCCTACAACAAGAGCTATTCGGCCGGCTATCCGATGGGCGCCATCAAGCCCTTGCTGGCCTACGACGCGGGTGTGGTTTCAAGTCTCTACCTTTGTTTTCGCTTGCGTTCAGATGTTGATGCCGACCTCGACTTCTTCCGCCATTACTTCGAAGCAGGCCTATTGAACGAGGAAATTTCAGGTATCGCCCAAGAAGGCGCACGCAACCACGGCTTGTTGAATGTCAGCGTTACTGATTACTTTAAGCTCCGGCTGCATATTCCTCCTGCGCCGGTGCAGCGCAAGATTGCCGAAGCAATCAATGTGGCGGAAGCAGAAGAGCATTGGTTTGAACGAGAGTTGGCCCGATTCCAGACGGAAAAACGCGCCCTGATGCAGCAACTCCTCACCGGCAAGCGCCGCGTCCGCCTTCCTTCAACCCAAGAAGCGGTGGCTTAAATGAGCCCCGTCCCCCAGACCCGCGAGCAAGTCAGTACCCACATTCCCGCCCTGCACCTGTTGTGCAATCTGGGCTGGAATTTCCTGTCGACCGCCGCCTGCCTGGCCTTGCGCGGCAATACCCGCGAGGTGGTGTTGCGACCGCGCTTGGTCGAGGTCTTGCAGAGCCGGCGCTTCGAGTACAAGGGGGCCTGGTATCCGTTGTCGCCTTCCGGCATCGAGCAGATCGTTCGCGAGTTGTCGGCGCTGAGCCTGACCGAGGGATTGTTGCCGGCCAATGAGCGGCTGTATCAGAAGCTCGCCCTGGGCATTACCGTCACCGAGTTCATGCCGGACGGCAAGAAGCATCAGCCGACCATCGCCGTCATCGATTGGGCCGATCCGGCGGCCAATCGTTGGGACGTGACCGAGGAGTTGGAGGTGCTGTCCATCCACGCCACGCACAGCCGGATTCCCGATGTGGTGTGTTACGTCAATGGCCTGCCGCTGGCGGTGATCGAGGCGAAGCGGCCGGAGAGCGGCAAGGCGGAGAAGCCGACGGTCGACGAGGGCATCAGCCAGAATTTGCGTAATCAGCGGCACGACGAGATTCCACAGCTTTTTGCTTACGCCCAGTTGTTGCTGGCGGTGAACCATAGCGAAGGGCGTTACGGGACGACCTTTACGGCGGCGAAGTTCTGGTCGCGTTGGCGGGAGGAGGAGTTTTCCGACGCCCAACTGGCGGACTGGAAGAACCGGCCCTTGCCGGCCGCGACGCTCGCCGCGCTGTTTGCCGACAAGCCGGCCCGCGTGCGCGAACACTTTGATGAATTGTGGGCGCAACCGATGCTGCCGACGGAACAGGACCGGTTGCTGGCGGCCTTATTGACGCCGGCCCGCTTGCTCGAATTCCTGCGCTTTTTTGTGCTGTTTGATCGCAAGGTCGGCAAGGTAGTGGCGCGTTATCAGCAGTTTTTCGGCATCCGCGCCTTGCTCAAACGCATTCAGCAGCGCCGACCGGATGGCGGGCGAGAAGGCGGCATCGTCTGGCACACGACGGGATCGGGCAAGAGCTTCACGATGGTTTTTTTGACCAAGGCGCTGGTCGTTCATGACGATCTGAACGCCTGCCGCGTGGTGGTGGTGACCGATCGGGTCGATCTGGAAGACCAGTTGGCGCGCAATTTCATCAGTAGCGGCGCCTTTGGCTCCGCCATCGCGACCAAGAAGGAAGGCGAGAAGGCGCGGGCGCAGACGGGGCGGCAACTGGCCAAGCGTATCGGCCAGGGCGCCGAGCGCATCGTTTTCACGCTGATCCACAAGTTCGCCACGGCCTCGCGTCAGCCGGAGTGCTACAACCCGTCGCCGGATTTGATCGTGCTGGTCGATGAAGGCCACCGCAGCCATGGCGGCGAAACGCATGAGCGGATGAAGAAGTCGCTACCGCTGGCGTCCTACGTGGCCTTTACCGGCACGCCCTTGCTCACGAAGGAAAAGGCCGCCAACAAGTTCGGCCCCATCGTTCATGCCTACACGATGCAGAAGGCGGTGGAGGACGAAACGGTAGCGCCGCTGCTCTACGAAGAGCGCGTGCCCGAGTTGACCATCAACGAAGAGGCGGTGAATCGCTGGTTCGAGAAGATCACGGCCGGGTTGTCCGATGCCCAAAGCGCCGACTTGAAGAAGAAATTCGCCAACAAGCGGGCAATTTACGGGGCGGCCAATCGCATCGAGCTGATCGCCTGGGACATCGCCAGCCATTTCAGCGAGAACATCAAGAAGCTGGGCCTCGGGCTGAAAGGCCAGGTGGCGGTGTTCAGCAAGCGGGATGCGACGCGCTACAAGGGCTATTTCGACGATACCGGGTTGGTCAGCAGCGCCATTGTGATATCGGCGCCGGATAGCCGCGAAGGCAATATCGAAGTCGATGAGAGCAAGCTGCCGGAGGTGCAGAAATGGTGGAATGCCAACGTCGGCAACGATCAGGAAGGCTACGAGCGGCGCGTGCTGGACGGTTTTTCCGGGGAGGGTGAGCCGGACTTGCTGATCGTCGTCGACAGGCTGCTCACTGGCTTCGACGAGCCGCGCAATACGGTGCTCTACATCGACAAGCCGCTCAAGGAACACAACCTGATCCAGGCTATCGCTCGCGTCAATCGTCTGCATGAAGCCAAGCGCTACGGGATATTGGTCGATTACCGGGGCATCCTGAAGGAACTGGATACGGCGGTGAAGGCCTACCAGGATCTGGAGGCCCGCACCCAGGGTGGCTATGATCTGGCCGACATCGAGGGGCTGTACCAGCAGTTCAGCAGCGAGTACAAACGGTTGCCGGGCTTGCATCACGACCTGTGGGCGCTCTTTGCTGACGTGAAGAACCGGCTCGACCTTGAGCAATACCGCCACGTATTGATGCCGAAATACGCCGACGATGAGGAAGGCCAGAGCTACGACACCCGCCAGAAGGTGCGCGACGATTTCTATGCGGCGCTGACCCAATTCGGCCTGTGCCTGCAAACGGCGCTGGCTTCACGCAGCTTCTACGAGGATCACACGTTCTCGGAAGCCAAGCTGGCAACTTACAAGGAAGACCTGCGCTTCTTCACCAGCCTGCGCCAGATTGCCCGGCAGGATGCCCTGGAAACCGTCGATTACAGCGTCTACGAAGAACAGATTCGCCGCATGGTCGATAAGCAGGTGATCGGCAGGGAAGTGCGCGAGCCGGAGGGTGTTTATGTTGTCCACAAATTAGGTGGCGATGATCCGGAGAACTGGAGCGAGGAAAAGACGCGCAACGAGACGGACATGATCCGCACTCGCCTGAAAAAAACCATCGAGCAGGATCTGGCCGATGATCCGTATGCCCAGAAAGTGTTCGCTGACCTATTGAAGGACGCGATTGCGGCGGCGGAGGCGATGTTCGAGCACCCGGTCAAGCAGTACGCGCTGTTCAAGAAATTTGAAGAACAGGTAGAAAGCCGGGCGCTGGATGGCGTTCCCGATGCGTTTGCGAGCAATGCTCACGCGCGGGCCTATTTCGGGATTTTCCGACTCGTGCTCGGCGATGGGGATTTCGTCCTGGGCGAGGCGGCGGCGTATGTCGAGGAAGCCAAGCTCATCGACCAGATCGTCCGCGATGCGGTGGCGGAGAATTCGCTGAATCCACAGAACATCGAGACGGCAATCCGCAAAGCGTTGCTCCCTCGCTTGTTTGGGTTGATGGGCCTGGAACGGGCGAAAAACGTCATCGAGCAGGTGATTCAGGTAACCCGCGTTGGCTTGAGTCGCGGCGGGTTTTGGCATGCCGCGTGACATGCAGCGCAGCATCCGCTATGGCGATGCACGTATCGTCTTTGGCATCCGCTTTGTCCCGAAACCGCGTCGTCGGATCACAATTCACGTGCTACCTGAAGGTTCGATCCGGGTCGATGCGCCGGAAGATGCCACTCCCGAGGTGGTGATAGCAGCGGTGTGGCGGCGTGCCCGCTGGTTGTGGAACGAACTGGAAGCCCGGCGCGAGCGGCGTCTGCATGTACTGCCGCGCGAATACGTCAGTGGCGAGAGTCATTTCTATTTGGGCCGGCGCCATATGCTGAAGGTGAAACCGGCGGACAAAAAGGATGCCGGGGTCAAGCTGCTGCGTGGCAAGTTGGTCGTTGCCGTCCCGCGCCGTGATTCTTTGGTGGTTCGCTCATTGCTGGAGGATTGGTATCGGCAACGGGCACGAGAGGTATTCAGCCGGCGTCTGGTTGAACTTGCACCACGGTTGGCCTGGCTGTCCGCCGTGCCGGCATTTCGCCTGCTGAACATGCGTACACAGTGGGGAAGCTGCTCACCTTCCGGCGAACTCGTCCTCAATCCGCAATTGGTTAAGGCGC
This sequence comes from Burkholderiales bacterium, assembly GCA_038316625.1. Taxonomy (GTDB): domain Bacteria; phylum Pseudomonadota; class Gammaproteobacteria; order Burkholderiales; family Rhodocyclaceae; genus Propionivibrio. The sequence continues at coordinate 880 of JBBQAT010000127.1, read as the reverse complement.
CCATGGTCTGTATCGACTATGTGATCTACCACGAGCTATGCCATTTGCGCGAACATAACCACAGTCCGGAATATTATCGTTTACTTGAATCTGTCATGCCGGACTGGGCCTCGCACAAGCAGATGCTCGATAGCCTGGCCGAGGTATTACTGAATCGATAGGGGTCTAGACTTATTGATCCGGCCTGAAAATGTATGAAGTCGTCACCCCGGCCTTCGCCGGGGTCCAGGAGGAGAAACAGCACCAGCACTGGATACCGGCTTTCGCCGGTATGACGGAAGTTTCAGATTACATTGGGCCGGAACAATAAGCAGCGGTCGAAAAACGTGAGCTCTTGCTTTATCACCTACGTTTCCATAATATTGGAAACATGGAAAATAAAGAGGCAGTTACCGCGCTTGCCGCTCTGGCTCAGGAAAGTCGTCTGGCCGTTTTTCGCCTCCTGGTGCGTTTTGCTCCGGAAGGCCTGACCCCCGGCGTGATCGGCGAACAGCTGGGATTGCCGGCACCGACGCTTTCATTTCACCTCAAGACGCTGGCGCAGGCTGGCCTGGTCACCACCGTACAGGAAGGCCGTTTCGTGCGTTACCGCGCTGAAATGGCCGGCATCAATGCACTGATCGCTTTTCTGACGGAGGACTGCTGCAGCGGAAATCCGGAACGTTGTACTCCACAGGGAAAAACTCATGAACCTACAAACCTCAGTTGAACTGGACACCACCCTTCGACACGCCCGCGATGCGGGCTGCTCTCAAGAAACAGTAATTTGTTCATTTAAATTCAGTGGGTTAGAAATGCATATTGGGAGATTGTCGGCATCATGCGGGAGCGGGAACAGGCTGAGGGGAGAGCACCAGGCCGAGTTCCTGTGCACGCTTTT
>JBBQAT010000126.1:0-13269 GCA_038316625.1 Burkholderiales bacterium | reverse complement strand
TTGCTTGCCGGTCATCAATTGCATGAGCTGGGTCTTCGTGTAATCGACAATCGGGCCTTGGGCGACTTTTTCTCCGTCGCGAAGAACGATGACCTGGCCGCCAATGGCATAGCACTCGTCGAGCTTGTGGCTGACGAACAGGACCGCCACACCAGAGGCGCGCAGTCCGTTGATAACGCGAATGAGGTTGTCGACTTCGTGTTGGGTCAGCGCCGTGGTCGGTTCGTCCATGATCACCATGCGCGCGCGGGTAGCGATGGCGCGGGCAATGGCTATCAGTTGGCGCGTCGCGATTGGCAACAACTCGACCGGAGTCTCGCGGAAGTTGGCGTCACTCGGCAGGCCGACGGCTTCGAGCGCATGCTCGGCGGTTTTGGCCAGCAACTGGCGGTCGAAACGGCGCAGCATCTTGCCGTTGGTGGCGACCAGTTGTTCAGTGAGCGCGACGTTTTCTGCCACGTTCAGGTTAGGAATCAGAGAGAGATCCTGATAGACCGTTTCGATGCCTGCCGCCAGTGACTCAAGTGGTTTGAGGGCGTGGAATTTTCGACCAGCGACGATCAACTCGCCTTCATCCGGCGGTTGCGCGCCGGAAATGATCTTGATCAGCGTGCTCTTGCCGCAGCCGTTCTCGCCGAGCAGATGGTAGATCTCGCCCGGCATGATCGTCAGCGAGACGCCCCTGAGCGCATGCACGCCGCCGAAGCGCTTGTGAATGCCGATAACATTCAGGAACGGATCGCTGGAAACAGAATTCGATGAATCCATTGAGGTCATACAGGGCAAGCCATCAAGTCAAAATACATTTTTTCAAAACCAGCGATAGAGCTGGAGGAAGCCAAGGACCATTGCCGTCATTCCGGCGAAAGCCGGAATCCAGGTTTTCGGAGCACACTCTGGATCCCGGCTTTCGCCGGGATGACGGTAACTGGAGGGGTCTTCCGTCTTTACCCCTGGCCGTGGTACATCAGAACGGATACTGCTTGTAGTTCGCCTTGTCGGCGTCAACCCACGCTTGGCCCTTCACCACCAGACCGCCGCCTGGACCCTTGGTGACCTTGACCTTGTCGTAGCCCTTTACCCCAAGATCCATGCCGTCGGTCACCGTCTTGCCGTCGAGCAGAAGTTTCGCCACCTTGTTCATCACCGTGCCGGCATCCTTTGGGTCCCAGAAAGCGATCCCGGTGATGGCACCCGATTCCAGGTACTTGCCGGTTTCACTCGGCAGTCCCGTGCCGAACACGCAGACCTTGCCCTGCAGGCCGCCTTCTTCAAGTGCGCGGCCAATGCCCAGGACGTCTACCGACGAACCGCCCTGGAAACCCTTGATGTCGGGGTGCTTGCGCAGCAGTTCCTTGGCTTTTTCGTAAGCCTTGGTCGCGTCGTTGTTCGATTCCGTCTTGGCATCGACCAGCGTCATCTTGGCGTATTTTTTGGCGGCGTTGGCTGCCCCACCTTCTGCCCATTGCACGTGCGACTGCATGCCGAGCGAGCCGACGAAGGAAGTCCACTTGCCAGCCTGGCCCATGCACTCGGCCAGACGGTCGTTGATGCGTGCGCCGTAAGCGGCATTTTCAAAGGCTTCGACGTCGACCATGGTGTTCTTCTGGTTATCGGCTTCGTGCGTGACAACCTTGATGCCACGCGACATGGCTTTCTTGAACACCGGCTCAAGCGCGGCCGGGTCGATCGGTACAACGGCCAGTGCGTCGACTTTCTTGGCGATCAGATCCTCGATCACGCGCAGTTGCTGCGCCGCATCGGCCTGGCCAGGACCGGTTTGTGCGGTCTTGACACCGGCATTCTGCTCACCGAACTCCTTGACACCGGCTTCCATCCGGTCAAACCAGGCGATACCGGTGATCTTCACCACCGTGGTAATGGTTTGTTGCTTGCCTTGCGCGTAGATCGAACCTGCGGCTCCCAGAAATGCCAGGGCAATCGCGGAACAGATAAGCTTGCGATTCATCAACCTCTCCTCATCAATAAGTTCCCTCAGGTCATTCAGACCGGCGCTGGAGGGCTGCGGCGCCAGACAACACATTGAACGTTGTCGCTTCAGCGCCGCAGGAATGGACGCAGATAAGGACGCAGGTCGAATCGTCCCGAAGCCAGGGAGATCAGCAGCATGGCGCCCCAGGCCAGGTCGCGGAAGAAGCTGGAAATGCCGATCAGATTGAAGGTACTGGACATGACTTGCAGCGTGATCGCCGAAAAGAACAGGCAGAGCGCGCGGCCGTAGCCACCCTCCGGTTTTACACCGGCCATCACCACGGTCAGGATCGCGATCATCAGGTAGGAGCTGCCGAAATCCCATTTGGCGCTGGATGTTCGCGAGGCGATGATGATGCCGGCAATCGCCGCCAGAATGCCGCAGACGGTATAGGTCACGATCAGCATGCGGCTTTCGGGAATCCCGGCGTAGCGCGCCGCCTTCGGATTGGTGCCCATCAGGAACAGGCGAATGCCGAACGGACTATGGCGCAGAACAATTCCGACGAGGAAGACAATTGCGGTGAAGATCAGGAAGGGTACCGGTACGCCAGCCAGTGTTTCGTTTCCGATGGCCGAGAGCGCTTCCACGTAACCGATGCGTACCGCCGAGCCATTGGTAAAGCCCACCGCCAGCCCAGCATAAAGCAGTTGCGTACCGAGCGTGGCGAGGATCGGCGTCATCCGGGCCCGCGCAATGAGTAGACCGTTTACCAGGCCGCCGAGTGCGCCGGTCAGCAAGGCGATGGCCGTGAAGGCCAGCGTGAAAGCCAGCGGTGCATCGTCCGGCGAAAACAGGTGAGGGACCAGCAGCCCGGCCACGACGCCAGCCAGATTGGCGAGCGCCACGACTGAAAGATCGATCCCGCCGTTGCCTGAGATCATCGCCAGCATCACGGCAATCGACAGGATGCCGAGTTCAGAAACCTGTCCGCCCATTGACTGCAGGTTGTCCAGATCGATGAATAGTCCATCCGAAGCGACCGTTGCCAACAGCACGATGGCCAGGTTCATGGCGACCAGAAAAGTCAGTTGACGATCAGAAAACCACCGCTTCATCGTTCAGAGTCCTTGTTGATCAGCCTTGCGTATTCGTAATGTCAGAGCCAGCTACTTATCGAAAACGACGCCTTTTTTGAGGATAAAACAGCCGTAGGGGCGGTTTTCGCTGTTCTGTACAACGGCAAAACATTTCTTGGCAGCGGTATAAAACTGGTGGCGCTCAATGACGGCATGCGCCACGTCGCGACCTTCGGCGTTTCGGCAGGCCTCAAGCACGTCGGCATGAACAGAAAGAATGGCACCGGGCTGATCGACGGGGTCCATCCACGCCAGAGGTGCGTCAACAAAGCTGTCGAGCGGCATCAACTCCAGGATGCCACTAATCGACTCCGGCGCATCCATGCCACCCAGGGTGATCAGTTTTCCCGACTGCGTTTCCATGGCTACTGAACAGGCGGGGAAATTCCGGTCGACAACGGCCAGTTCGTCACCATGGCCCATGGCCGCGAGCACCCACAATAATTCGGCATCCATAAAAGCCGGCACATGTTTCAGCATGGTTTCTTACCTCCTGAGGTTTGGTTTGTCCGCCTTGGCGGATGCCTTTATTGCGCAATCGTTTGCGCAAACGATTGCCTAACTATACACAGCGAAGAATTGCTTGGCAACACGTGATTTACCTTGTCTAGTCTATTTCGCGGCGGTAAGGAATGGACGGCTGCGCACCGTGCCGCGTGACGCACAAGGCGCTGGCTTTTTGCCCCAGTGCGACGGCGTCGTCGAGGCTCATACCCTCAATAAGGCCTGCGCTGAGACCGCCGATAAACGTGTCTCCGGCCGCCGTGGTGTCTACTGCCTTGACGACCTGCGCGGGGATGTGCCGTTCACCCGCCTCGTCGACGACCGCGACGCCTTTCTCGCCCAATGTCACCAGCACACAGCCGACTCCGCGCTGACGGAAAATGCGTGCGGCGGCGAACGCACTTGCCGCGTCACTGACACGGATTCCGGCCAGCAAGGAGGCCTCACTTTCATTGGGCACCAGGATGTCTACCTGCGGCCAGATGTCTTCGGGAAGCGGAGCAGCAGGGGCGGGATTGAGCAGCACGGGCACGCCGGCCGCGTGGGCGATGGCGATGGCGTGCTGCACGACAGGCATCGGTACTTCAAGTTGAACCACAAGGATGGCCGCGCCTTCAATAGCCGAGGACTGTGCATCAATGTCGGCCACCGACAGCGTGCCGTTGGCACCGGAGGCAAGGACAATGCGGTTCTGGCCGATGTCTTCGACCAGAATCATGGCGACGCCAGTGCCGACCGATGCGCTTTGTTTGACGCCGCTGATGTCGATACCGTCAGCACTCAGACCGTCGCGCAAGGTATTACCGAAACCGTCGGAGCCCACCTGGCCAATCATGCCGACCTTGCCACCCAGTCGGGCGCAAGCCACCGCCTGATTGGCACCTTTACCACCGGGCAAGGTGGAGAATTCGTGCCCGTTAAGCGTCTCACCGCCGACCGGTACGCGCGGCGTGCGCATCACCAGATCCATGTTGAGACTGCCGACGACGATGATCGGTTTGTCTTTGGTATGAGAGAAATCGAGTTTGCTCATGATTTTGACTTGTTCGGTTGATAGCGAGCTGTTGAGTCACGGATCTTGAGTTGCGGGTCAAGTATCACGCGTCGCCCTTCGCTACGGTTGGATTCAACGCGTTCCAGCAGAAGCTCTGCCGCCAGCGTGCCGATTTGCAGTTTGGGTTGTGCAATCGTGGTCAGCGGTGGCGCTGAGAAGGCGGCCAGATCGATATCGTCAAAGCCCACGATAGAAAGCTGCTCGGGCACGGAAATGCCCGCTTCGCGAGCGGCGGTCAATGCGCCAAAGGCCATCAAATCATTGCAGACGAAGACGGCCGTTGGTCGCGGTTTGCGCTTGAGCAGAGTCTGCATGGCGAGGTAGCCACCGCGTGCCGTGAAGTCGCCGCGTGCGAGATCGTTTTCCTTGCGTTCAACACCTGCCACCTCCAGCGCTTGTACCCAGCCGGCCCGTCGTTGCGAACTGGGAGAAAGCCCCGGCGGTCCACTGATGCAGGCAACGCGAGGATGCCCGAGTTCAAGCAGATGCCGGGTGGCGACTTCACCGCCGACCGTGTGGTTGACTTCGACCAGATCGCTGTTTGTCATGCCCGCGACCTCGCGGTCAAGGAGTACGAGAGGCATTTTTATGTCGCCGAGCGTGGCTCGCACCACGGCGTCGCTGCCCGTGGCAACAAATACCAGGCCATCGATGCGCTTTTCCGCCAGTACGCGAAGATACGAGGCTTGTCGTTTCGGGTCGTCATTGGAGTTGCACAAGATGACGTTGTACCCGGCAGCAAAACAGCGGTCTTCAACCCCGCGAATGATTTCGGCAAAGTAGGGATTCGAATTATTGGGAATCACCATGCCGAACGTTCGTGTGCTGTTGTGCTTGAGGCTGCGTGCTACGGCGCTCGGTACGTAGCCCAGTTCGCGCACCGCCTCCTCGACCCGAAGGCGGGCTGCTTCGCTGACGAAGCGCGTGCCATTGACCACGTGTGATACGGTGGTGATCGACACGCCGGCGTGTTGAGCTACATTCTTGATGTTCGCCATGCTTGATTCTCGGCCATTTCTTCAGGTACGACGTTTATGTTCGACGACTGCGGCTCCGCTCGCGGTACATGTCCAGAATCACCGCAGCGATGATCACGCAGCCGGTAATGATTCGCTTGGTTGGCTCGGTTGCGCCAATCTGTGCCAGTCCGGCCTCCAGAACCGAGATTACCAGAACGCCGAAAAAGGTGCTGATGACCGAACCGCGGCCACCCATCAGGCTGGTGCCGCCGATAACAACCGAGGCGATTACGACGAGTTCAGCGCCGATGCCGGCATTGGGGTCGGCGGCCTCAAGGCGCGAGGACTGAATGATTCCGGCCAGCCCGGCCAGCGCGCCCAGCAGCGTATAGACCGCGATCTTGATCGGGCGCGGGTCGACGCCCGCCAGTCGCATGGCTTCTTCATTGGTGCCGATGCCGATCATGTGACGGCCGAACACCGAGCGCGTCAGTACGAGATGTGCGATGGCAACAATGACGATGGCGATTACGAACGCCGGCGAAACGCCGTTGAACATTGGTGAGCTCAACCACTCCACGGGCTCGCCGATGTATTGCGTACGCGAGTCCGTCGCGATGTAGGCCGCGCCGCGCGCCACTTCCAGCATGCCCAGCGTGACGATGAACGACGGCAGTCGCCAGGTCACCGAAATAGCGCCGTTGAGCAGGCCGGCGACGGCGCCCATTCCCATGGCCACGAACACCGCCAGATAGAGCGGCCAGTGCCATTGCATCATGGCGATCCCGGCCACGGCGGCGGCCAGCGCCATCACCGAGCCGACCGAAAGATCGATTCCGCCGATGATCAGCACGAAGGTCATGCCGACGGCGGTAACCGCGATGGCCGGAATGTCGTTGGCAATAGTGATGAAGGTTTCGGCCGAGAAGAAATACTCGCTCATTGAGCCGAACAGCATCACCATCATGACCAGCGCGGCGATCAGGCCGAGATAGTTGCCCAGAGCTCCGCGCAATGAGGTGCCGAAGCCGGCATGGGGAAAGGCTTTGTTTGTCATTTAAACCTCAGTGTTGCGACATTTCGGTGGAGGGGGGTGTTGGGGGTGTTGTACCGCTGGCGAGGTAACCGCTGAATGCGGCTTCGAGCAGGCTGTGCTGCGTCCACTCGCCGCGTTCGAAAACCTTGATCAGGCGGCCGGCGCTCATTACGGCAATGCGGTCGCACACCGACATCAGTTCGCGCAAATCACTGGAAACCATCAGCAGCGCCTTGCCCGCTTCGGCCAGCAGATCCATCTGCGCATAAATGTCTGCCCGCGCGCCAATATCGACGCCGCGTGTCGGCTCATCGAGCAACAAGACCTTGCAGTCGCGATGCAGCCAGCGCGCAAAAACCACTTTCTGCTGATTGCCGCCGGAAAGCTCGCCAACGGGTTGTTCGATGGACTGGCTGCGCACACCGAGCAGATCGCTCAAACGGCTGACCTGTGCGCACTCATCGGCCGGTTGCAGCCAGCCCTTGCGCGAAATTGCCGCAATGTTAGCCAGCGTGGCGTTGACGCGGATGGGCAGAGGCAGCAACAAGCCCTGCGTTTTGCGGTCCTCCGTAACCAGTCCGATGCCTTGACGTACGGCGGACATCGGGGTCGGAATGTCGGCTGGTTTTGTCTCGCCATCCAGAAAGATTTCGCCGGAATCGCGTCGGTCGGCTCCGTAGATCAGGCGCAGCAACTCCGTACGGCCGGCACCGACAAGGCCGGCAACACCAAGGATTTCGCCGTGGTGCAAACCCAGGCTCACGTCCTGTACCGCCCGGCCACGACTCATCCCGCGCACTTCCAGCGCCAGCTTGCCGGCGGGGCGGCGAGGACGGTCAAGGGACTCCCGGACGTCGCGGCCGACCATCAGACGCACGATGTCGTCCTGATTCACTTCATTCATCTGTCGGGTGTCGATATGGCGACCGTCGCGCAAAACCATCACGCGGTCGGCAACGTCCTGCAATTCGTCGAGTCGATGGGAAATATAGATGATGCCCACGCCGCGCTGCTTGAGCAGGGCGATCTGGGTGAACAGGTGATCGATTTCGCGGCTGGTCAGCGCGGCTGTCGGCTCGTCGAGAATGAGCAGACGGCAATCGCCGACCAGGTTGCGGGCGATTTCCACCATCTGCTGGTGACCTACACCCAACTGACCAACCAGTGTACGTGGATTGATGTGTTCGAGACCAATGCTGGCCATCTGTCGTTCAGCCGCTTCGTTCAATGCGTCGCGGCGAATGAAACCGGCCTTGCTCGGCAGGTGATCAAGCATCAGATTTTCGGCGACGGTGAGTGTCGGTATCAGACCGAGTTCCTGCAACACCATGCGTACGCCGAGATGTTCCGCATCGCGGCGCGAGGCGGGTAAAAAGGCCTCGCCATTGAGGCGCATCAGGCCACCACTCGGCGGAATCAGACCGGCGACGATCTTGGTCAGCGTACTCTTGCCCGCACCGTTCTCTCCGGTGAGCGCCAGGACTTCGCCCGCCAGCAGGTCGAAAGAGACGTCGCTCAGAACGGGTGTAACGTAGGTTTTGCCAAGGCTTTCGCCGTGCAGCAACGGGGGCAGACTCATCCGGAAACTCCATGCTTCGCAACCCGACAGCGCCCGAATCCCGGCAAGGGAAACGGACACTGCCTGATTCGCGTCTATTACGTGATGATTACTTCGTTACGAGATCAACCTGCGTTTCAACGGCGCCCGGCAGATCGTTCTGCGCGGTCTTGGCCTTGAGTGCCTTAAGCGCGGTTTCGATGCCGAACACGGCCTGCTTGGCAGCGTACTGGTCGGCGGTAGCCAGCAGCTTGCCGTCTTTCAGCAAGGGCTTGACGGCGTTGATATTGTCATAGCCGACAACCTTGACCTTGCCCGTCTTGCCGGCGGTCTTGACCGCAGCTACGGCACCGAGCGCCATGTTATCGTTGCCGCAGAGCAGGGCCTTCATGTCCGGATGCTCGCGCAGCATGGCGCTTGCTACCTTGTTGCCCTTTTCCATTTCCCACTGACCAGACTGCACGCCAACCACCACGGCACCTACTTCCTTCATTGCATCCTGGAACCCAGCAGTGCGTTGCTGCGCGTTGAATGTGGTCGATACGCCTTCGAGAATGCCAACCTTGTCGCCGGCCTTCAGTTGCTTGGCCAGATAGTCGCCAACCAGCTTCGCGCCTTTGCGATTGTCAGGACCGACGAAGGGAACGGAGAGACCCTTTTCCTTCAGTGCGCCATCATCCAGCTTGTTGTCGATGTTTACGACCAGCACGCCCTTGTCGGCGGCTTCCTTGACCACGGGAACCAGCGCCTTGGAATCGGCCGGTGCCAACACAATGGCGTCGACCTTCTCGACGATCATCTGCTGGATGATCTTGATCTGGGCGGCGGTGTCAGTTTCATCCTTGATGCCGTTGGCGATCAGTGTGTAATCGGCGGAGTTTTTCTTCTGGTGCGCCTTGGCGCCTTCTTCCATGGTCTGGAAGAATTCATTAGCCAGCGATTTCATCACCAGTGCAACTTTCGGCTTGGCATCGGCCGCATAAGCTTGCGAAAGAGGGAAGGCGGCGAGGACGGCCAGCATGGCCAGCGATTTGACTGCAGTGCGACGAGTATTCATGGAACTCTCCTTGTTTTATGTGACACGGAAAAGACACGGTTTTTGAAGCCATTAACTCCATATATTCGGCTCGCGCCGTAAAGCAAACGTTTGCGCAAACGTTTGCTTGCATTATAAGAAGGATTCTCAGATTTGCAAGCTTGTTGAAAAAGATTGGTGATGGAGTGTCGATCAGCGGGCCAGCTGCAATGCATGGGTTTTTACGGAAGAGCCGGACGCATAAATGCGTAGTCGGCCTGCAAGGCAATAAATACGGGCATCTTCAAGCGCGATGCCGGGCAAGCGAATATCCAAGAGCTTCTCGCGGCATGCGTTGCCAATAGTGCCTGTTTGCGCGCTTCTCGGCCTGCCCTATAGGAATGCGCTGGTTTTTGCCGGCAGACTTGAACACGCCATTCCGGCTTGCGATATAGTTCGCGTCTTGCCAACAAGGAGGCGCACGTCGCGTGCTGGAAATATCGATCGCCCCCGGTGCGCTAGCACCGTTGCTGACACCACAGGGGCATCTGCGCCTGGTTGGTGATCCCGACACGCCGCCATTGCCAGAGGCGCTCCATGATCGCCTTGTTGCCGCCTTCGCGACCGATGCCGGGCATGGCCTTCTGCAGTTGGGTGCGTGCGAAGTCGGTTGTGCTTTGCCGCCGGCACTAGCCTGGTGGCGCGATTTCGCCGCGCGCTATGTGACGGTGCTGTGCGCTACGCCGGAGGACGGTGAAATCGCCGTCGCCGTCCCTGATGATTCCGTGCTCGAAGCGTTGATTGCCGACCTGCCACCGATGGTCGGCGGCGAATACCTGACGCCGGAGGTGCTGGCCTCCCTGTGGGCCGATCTCGACGCCGCCCTGCGTGCCGAATTGTTCGCCGCGAAACTACCGCTGCAGACCTACCTCAAGGCTTGCAATCCGGCCTGGAATCAGGTCGGCCGGGTCTATTTCAACCTCGCCGAGAATCGCAAGGATCTGGAAGCGCCCTTTGCCTTCCTGGCCACCTATACCTCGCGCCTGTCGGCGCACGGCAAGGCGCAGCATCAACCCTTGTCACGGGCGCTGGCCGAATTCTCGGATGGCAAGAGCAAGGCGCAACTGCTTTCCCTGCTGCTGCCGGTGCAACGTGCGGCAGAGCAGTGCGCGTGGCTGAGCGAGATGGTCGAGGAGGGTGACATCTATCACCCGCTGCGCTGGCTGCCGCTGGATGCCTGGCGCTTTCTCAGCGATGTTCCCAAGCTCGAAGCGGCTGGGGTCGTCGTGCGCGCGCCGGGTAACTGGCAGGCGGGGCGGCCTGCCCGGCCGATAATCAAGGCCAGCGTCGGCAGCAAGCCGCCGTCCTTGCTGGGAATGAATTCGCTGCTTGATTTTTCCATGGAAGTCACACTTGGCGGCGAGCGTCTCAATGCGGGCGAAATCAAGGCCATGATGCAGGGCGTGGATGGCCTGCAGTTGATTCGCGGCCACTGGGTCGAGGTTGATCGCAAGCGGCTCAGCCGTTTGCTGGAACGCTTCCAGTTCATCGAACAGTCGGCCTCGGAGAATGGCTTGCCTTTCGCCGAAGCCATGCGCCTGATGGCCGGCGCGTCGCTCGATGAAGCCGGTGCCGCCGACGATGCGAATTGGGCGGAACTCAACGCCGGTGCGTGGCTGGAAGAAACCTTGCGCGGCCTGCGCCAACCGGAAGGATTGGCACAGGTCAGCCCCGGCGCCGATCTCAAGGCCACCCTCCGCCCTTACCAGGAAGCCGGCGTGCGCTGGCTCTACCTGCTCACCCGCCTGGGTTTGGGTGCGTGCCTGGCCGACGACATGGGGCTGGGCAAGACGATCCAGGTACTGTCCCTGCTGCTGGTGCTCAAGCGCGAGGGGCTGGGACAGTTGAACGCATCGCGCCCCAGCCTGCTGGTTGCACCCGCGTCGCTGTTGGCCAACTGGGCGGCGGAGGCCGAACGCTTCGCCCCCGGCCTGCGTATATTGATCGCCCACCCGTCGGCCATGCCGGCCAGCGACTTGCGCGTGCTCGATGCGCAGCAGCTCGCTGGCGTCGATTTGCTCATTACCAGCTATGGCACCCTCTTGCGCCTGCCGCTGCTGGCCGACGTGCAATGGCGCGTGGCGGTGGTGGACGAAGCGCAGGCGATCAAGAATCCGGGCGCCAAGCAGACGCGTCAGGTGAAAAAGATCAAGGCCGACTCGCGTATTGCAATGACCGGTACGCCGGTCGAAAACCGTCTTTCCGACCTGTGGTCGATCTTCGACTTTACTCATCCCGGATTGCTCGGCTCCGACAAGGTTTTCACCCAATTTACCAAGCGCTTGGCGGCCAACGAACACTTTGGACCCTTGCGCACACTGGTGCGCCCCTACATCCTGCGCCGGCTGAAAACCGACAAACGCGTGATCTCTGACCTGCCGGACAAGACCGAACTCAAGGCCTGGTGCCATCTGAGCCCGAAGCAGGCCGTGCTGTATCAGCGGGCGGTAAAGGAGCTTGCACTGGCGCTGGAAGATGCCGAGGGAATCGGCAGGAAGGGCGTTGTACTGTCCTTTCTGATGCGCTTCAAGCAGATCTGCAATCATCCCTCGCAATGGCTGGGCGATGCAGCCTGGGCCGCCGACGATAGCGGCAAGTTCGCGCGCCTGCGCGAGCTGGTCGAGGTCATCGCCGCCAAGCAGGAAAAGGTGCTGGTCTTCACCCAGTTTCGCGAAACCACCGAACCACTGGCCGCTTTTCTGGGTTCCATTTTTGGCCGTGAAGGGCTGGTGCTGCACGGCGGTACACCGGTGGCGAAACGGCGCGAACTGGTCAAACGCTTCCAGGAGGACGAACTCGTGCCCTTCTTCGTTCTTTCGCTCAAAGCGGGTGGGTCGGGCTTGAATCTCACGGCGGCATCGCATGTCATTCACTTTGATCGCTGGTGGAATCCGGCCGTAGAGAATCAGGCAACAGACCGCGCTTTCCGCATCGGTCAGCAGAAAAACGTGCTGGTGCATAAATTCGTTTGTCGTGGCACCGTTGAGGATCGCATCGACCAGCTGATAGAATCAAAACAGCAGCTGGTGACCGACGTGCTGGAAGACGGGGCAGGACTTCAACTCACCGAAATGAGTGATCGCGAACTGCTTGATCTAGTGAAGCTCGACATCAATGCGGCACAGGACAACTGATAGTCAGGGAGAAAAACATGAGTTATTGGGGATGGACACCTTATGTTTCGGTCGCCGAGCGTCGTAAGAAGGCTGAAAAGGCTGCCGCAAAAGCGAAGAAAGCCGGTGCGGACTATTCGCCCATTGAGGCCTATCGCGGTGCCATTGCCAAGACCTTCTGGGGCAAAGCCTGGTGCGACAATCTCGAAAGTTACAGCGACTTCGCCAACCGCCTTCCACGCGGCCGTACCTATGTGCGCAACGGCTCGGTAATCGACCTCAAGATCACCGCCGGCGAGGTTCGTGCCTTGGTGATGGGATCAAGCCTCTACACGGTCGAAGTGAGTGTGGCCACGGTTCCTGAAAAGCAATGGCAAGCCATCGGTGCCGATTGTTCTGGGTCGATTGATTCGCTGGTCGAACTCCTGCAAGGCAAACTCTTCAAGGCCGTGATGGAGCGCATCTGCAAGCCCGGAACCGGATTATTCCCGTCACCCGGGGAAATCAAGTTCAAGTGCAGTTGCCCGGATTGGGCGTCGATGTGCAAGCACGTCGCCGCCGTACTTTACGGCGCTGGCGCACGGCTCGATAGTCAGCCCGAGTTGCTTTTTGGGCTGCGTCGGGTCGATGCCAAAGACCTTGTCGCTCAAGCCGGAGCCGGGCTGCCGAAAACGAAGAAAAGCCCGAAATCGAGCAAGGTGCTCGACGATTCAGCCTTGGGCGATGTGTTCGGTATCGAGATGGCCGAAAATACGCCGACGCCGAAGCCGGTTGTCCGGCGAGGCAAGGCCACCACCGCCAAGGCCACCACCGCCAAGGCCACCACCGCCAAGGCCACCACCGCCGAGGCCACCACCGCCAAGGCCACCACCGCCAAGGCCAGGTGGGCGGAGGGGGG
>JBBQAT010000125.1:0-13286 GCA_038316625.1 Burkholderiales bacterium | reverse complement strand
CGGGAAAGGCCGGGCAACGCGGCGATCACCAACGATAGTCCCAGCAAGCAGACCAGCACATAGAGGCCGATACTGGCGGCCACGCCGGCCGCCGCCCACATTCCGGCGCGCCGGCCGGAAACAATGGACAGGCGGGTAACTACCGCAAAATCGGGCCCCGGAGAAATCAACGCGACCGCATGAATGGCAAAGACAAGGAGCAGGGTATCCAGGGACATGGCGGCAAGCAAACGGAAAAAGCCAGTTTATCCCGATTAACCGTAACCGTGTCGTATGGCCGAGATTCTGTCCTGGACACCCCGTCAATTGGCGGCCTACAAAGGTATTCCCTGGAAGCCGCATGGATGCTCGATCTCCGGGCAGCACCCTGAAGATGCCCGTATTTATTACGCTGCAGCCTCGTTCGGCGCGAAGGCGAAGCTTATCCCGCCCACGGTCTGATGCATCAGCACCGCCGGCGCATCGACGCGCTCGCATTGGCGCAAGGAACCGATCTGCTGGAAACCCATTCGGTTCTGGTAGTAACGGACATGGCGTGGGTTAACTTCGATCACGGCATCGCTGGCCAGGAAGACGTCTTTGGCGTATCGAAAAGCCGTCTGGAAAAGCTTGGTCAGCAGGCCCGGTGCGCTGTAATCGGGGCAAACCGCAAGTCGTGTGACTTCGCAGACCACACGGTCCGGGTGGCGCAGACCGGAAAGCTCCTCAGCGTAAAGCGCGTCGGCCATCAGACCGTTCGGCGAATCACACCCCAGAGTCAGTGTGGCCACGATCTTGTCGCCCTGCCAGGCAGCAATCGTCACTCGGTTCGGGTCATCGACCTGACACTCGATCGATTCGGTGTTGTAACCGCGCCAAGCGTACATTTGCCGCACCAGCCGGGTCGCCATGCCACCTTGCTGCGAGTTCTTTGCCGGACAAATGTCGTATCCGTCACTGCGCGGCAGATACGCCAGGGATGCCCGAGGAGACGGAAGCGCGCGGGCGCTCCCGCCGCTAAGCGGTCGCATCACCTTCCCGTACTGTGCCGGTTCTGGAAGTCTGTTGGCAGTTTGCATAATGATTAGCCGGCCGCAGCGTTAAGGGTGACAAAGGGTTCGATGACTGGGCGGCTTTTTGAAGCAACGGGCGCGGAAAGAACGTTGATGTCTCCGCAAAGTTCGCAGCCTTCGTCGGCCACCAATTTGCCGTAGCGAATCGTACCACTGACCCGGCCGGTCGAATGAATGATTAACTGAGAGCGCGCCGTCAGCTCGCCTTCAAACGTGCCATGGATTTCGGCGATGTCGATGCTGACTTTGCCGACGAATGAACCGTGTTCGGCAATCCGGATCACGCGGCTGTCCATCGTTGCCTCAACGCGGCCTTCGACGACCAGCGTGTCGCAATCGAGAATTTCAGCGCCCTTGAGCTTCACTTCGGGGCCGACGATCAGGCGGGCCTCAAGCACGTTTTCGCCCGCTGAAACATCCTTGACTTCGGGCGCGGCGGCAGCCACAGCGGGCTTCGCGGGCGGAACCGCAGCGGCGTTTTCGGAGGAGAGTCTTGTGACTGGCGCGGGTTTTTCGGGCGATTGCATAGCGGACGGGGTTCCGGAACCGAGTACCGGTTGGGCATCGCGACGAGTGATGGGGTCGTTGCGGCCGAAGACGCTGGGTTTGTTAAACATACGATTTCCTTCTCGGTGGTGAAAACGCTAACTAGGCGACAACGCTAGCGATATCTGTGCCACAAGTACTTTAATAAGAAGAAACAGTATGATACAGCATAATCTTCGATTTTTTGTTTAGCTTTAGGGCAGGATATGTCGTGAAAAAGCGACGCTGTCGGCGAACTAATTTGCGAAGGCCTTCAGGGCCAGTCGTTAGCTATGTCGCTAATTGGCGACATGGCGATTAACCCGTTGATTCGAAATGACTGTTTGTTCCGAATTTTGTTGCACAATAACCTCCCCCGAGCCATTTACTTCGCATGAAATCGTGCGCTTGATCTAAACTTGTGGGCTATCTCCGCTGCAGGTAATCCAAGTTCCCTCTAACGACCACGATGATCCGAATCTCCTTCCGCCAAAGCATGCTGGCCGGCTTCCTGATAATCACGGTGCTCTTGAGCTGGGCGGCCGTTCGCAGCTGGCTGGTGCTGGAACAGTTTGTCGAGCAAAGTCGGCGCGGCAGCGAGCAGGCCTTGCAACTCAGCGCATCGATTCAGGAACTTGCGGAGCGTACCGTGGCAATTGAACGCAGTGCGCGTCAATTCATGGTGCTCAGCGACCCAACCTTGCTTGAGCGCTTCGACGAGAACGTAACGCACTGCCTGACGGCGGTGGCTCGATTGGAGTCGATGTCCATCGAGGTGCTGGGCCGACTTCCCGAAAACTGGCGTGTAATCGGCGAAAGCCTCAGCCAGGGGCTCCACCAGTCGGTGTCGAAAAACGAATTGCTCCCCTTGCTCAACCAGCTTGCCGAAATCAACAGCGCGCTGGACTTGCGCGGAAAGGGCTGGATCACGGAACAAAACACCCGGATGTTCAGCGAGCTGGAAAACAACCGGCTGCATCTCACCTGGCTGGTTACCGTGGCGGTATTCGGTGCCTTTCTGGTGGCGCTGGCAATGAGCTGGTGGCTCACCCGGCCGATTGAGAGCCTCGAACGGTCCATTGAGCACCTCGGCGAGAGCCGCTTTGATGAACCGGTTGCGGTCCATGGCCCGGCCGACCTCACGCGCGTGGCCCGTCGCCTGGACTGGCTGCGGCGTCGCCTGAGCGAACTGGAATCGGATCGTGAACGTACACTGCGCCATGTATCGCATGAGCTGAAAACACCGCTGACGGCCTTGCGAGAAGGCATTGCACTGCTGCAGGAGGAAGTGGTCGGCGTGCTTGACGGGTCGCAACAGGAAGTTGTGGATATCCTGCACCACAACGTGATGACCCTGCAGATGCATATCGAAAGCTTGCTCCAGCTTAACGCCACTTCGTTTGAGGCGCGGAACCTGCACTACAAGCCCGTACCACTAAACACCTTGCTGGCGGATGTCGTCCAGGGGCGGGAATTGCACATCCAGGCACGCCAGCTGAGTGTACTGAGCGAGGCGCCAGCCATTACACGAATGCTGGATGTCGAAAAACTGCAGGTGGCCCTTGATAATCTGCTGTCGAATGCCATCGATTTCAGCCCGGAGGGCGGTGTCATCCGCTTGCAGGCCGAACTGGTCGACAACACACTGCGCATCGCCTGCATCGACCAAGGGCCGGGTATCGCGGCTGAAGACGCCGAGCGCATATTTGAGCCATTCGTTCAAGGTAGCCGGGCGGCACCCGCGCCAAGGCGGGGGAGTGGCGTTGGCCTGTCAATCGTCCGTGAACTGATGAAGGCGATGGGGGGGCGAGTGTTTCTGGTTCATGGTGACGACAAGGTACGCGGGGCAAATTTCAGGATCGAGGTGCCCTGTGAACGATAGTTTTGACCCGGTGAACCCATGAGTACGCAGCGAATGCTCAGGGCCCGTTTGGTGCTTTTTTCAGCCCTCCTGCTGACGGCCTGCACGGTGCCACCTCGGATGACGCAGGATCCGCCCCCGGTGCCGGTCATGTTGCCGGAAACGAATGTCAAGATCGACGAGACGGCGATGTTGCCACTGCTTGGCTATTTTCAGTTGCTGCTCCGTATGACGCCACAGGAGCTGACGCGAGAGCGAACGATGCTCGCGACGATACCGCAAACGCCGGCAACGCATGTTCGAATGTCCATGCTGCTCGGGCTTTCTCGTACGCCAGCGGATCTGACCCGAGCACAGAGCCTGCTCGATACCCTGCTGAAATCCACCGACCCGGCAGCCGTCAGCGTCTTCCCACTGGCGCGGCTGCTGTCCAGTCAATACAACGAACGACAGAAGAATCAGATGCAAAATGAAAAAGTGATGGCCCAGAGCGAACAGCTCAGCCAGCAACTGAAGGATAGCCTGCGCCGCAACGCCGAGTTGCAGGAGAAACTCGATGCGCTGGCCAATATCGAACGCTCGCTACCGGTGCGCTCAGCTCCGCCTGTATCCGGAGGCGTGCGATGAACCCGGCCAGCCGACCCCATTGCGGCCATGTTCTGGTCATCGATGACGACCTTGATCTGCTGCGCCTGCTCACCATGCGTCTGCACGCCTGGGGATTCCGCGTCTCAACCGCCGCCTCGGCCGAAGAAGGGCTGGCACGCATTGCCGTCGAGCCGCCGCAACTGGTGCTCAGCGACATCCGCCTGCCGGGCAAGGATGGACTGGCGCTGTTCGACGAGATCCGTTCCACCCGGCCAACCCTGCCGGTCATCCTGCTGACCGCCCACGGAACGATCCCCGATGCGGTGCAGGCCATGTCGCGCGGCGTTTTCGGCTATCTGACCAAGCCCTTCGACAGCAAGGTGCTGCACGAAAAAATCCAGCAGGCGCTGCAGCTCTCGCCGGTCAGCACCGGGCAGGAAACCGGGAACGGCGAAGCCTGGCGCGAGGGCATCATCTTCCGCAGCAGCCGCATGGCAGAGCTGATGGAAGAAGCCCGCATCGTTGCCGCCTCAGACGCCAGCGTCCTCATCCGGGGCGACAGCGGCACCGGCAAGGAAGTTCTGGCGCGAGCCATCCACCGCGCCAGCCCACGCGCCAAGGCCCCGTTCGTGGCCATCAATTGCGGGGCGATTCCTGAGCAATTGCTGGAGTCCGAACTGTTCGGCCATGTGCGCGGAGCCTTTACTGGCGCGGCCAATGCCCACGTTGGCCTGTTTCAGACCGCCAATGGCGGCACCCTGTTTCTCGACGAAATCGGCGACATGCCGCTGGCACTGCAAGTCAAGCTATTGCGCGTGCTGCAGGATCGGGCCGTGCGCCCGGTCGGCGCGACGCGCGCCGAGCCGGTCGATGTGCGGGTACTGTCGGCCACCCACCGCGATCTGGAAGCAGCAATGGCGGAAGGCCAGTTTCGCGAGGATCTTTACTATCGCCTGGATGTGGTCACGCTGGCCTTGCCGAGTCTGGACGAACGGCGTGAAGACATCCCGCTGCTGGCGGCCTATTTCGTGCAGCAACTGGAAAACAAATACAACAAGGGAATCGTCGGCATCGCGCCGGAAGCCATCGAAGTGCTGGCCAGCGCCGCCTGGCCGGGCAATGTCCGCCAACTTTACAACGTCGTCGAACAGTCCTGTGCCCTGGCCACCACACCGCTCATTTCACTGACGCTGATTCAGCGTGCGCTACGTGTGCCGACCATGGAAGCGCTGTCCTACGCCGAGGCCAAGCTGCGTTTCGAGCGCAACTATCTGGTGCAGTTGCTCAAGCTGACCGATGGCAGTGTTGCCGACGCCGCCCGCATCGCCGATCGCAACCGGACCGAGTTCTACCGCCTGTTGCAGAAACACGAACTGACGCCGGACATGTTCCGCAGCGCCCCAAGCAACGGCAGCGCGAGTCAGTAAGCGCTCCAAACGCCACGCAGGAACTTGCCCACAAGCCTCGCCAGCAAACGATCTCCCGGCCATAAGCCGCAAGATGGCCGTGGTTATTGGGTTGCAGCGACGACCATGTCAAGGTGCCCGTTTTCACTGCCTTGCGGGGCAGGGGGCCGTTAGGGCTTAATCATTCGCCGTTCGATGAACAGGCTGCTTCCCCGCGTTCTCTTGGCATTCTTCTTGGCTTCTGCTGCCGCCGCCGAAATCTCCCGGTGTGACTCATAACAGTCCGGCCCCACCGGGACGGCACCAATCGAGAGTGTGGGCAAGGCGTAGAAGACCATTTGGCCGCGACGATTCTCGGCGAAAAATCCATTTTCATCGTTCAGCGTTGCCAGATGGCTAAGGTCGACGACGTCAGAAATACGTTGGTCAAAGCAGGACAAGACGTCCTGACAACGGCTTTCCCAATCTTCACTCTGGAATAGCACCATGAAATCATCGCCACCGATGTGGCCACAAAAATCGACGAGCGGATTGATGTTTTCCGTCAGCGTTTGCGCCAGCATGACGATCACGTCATCGCCTTTGCGGTAACCAAAGGCGTCATTGAAGGGTTTGAAATGGTCAATGTCGAAATAACAGGCTTGAAAACCTATTCGGCGCTCCAGCAAACGTTCGATGTGCTCGTTTATCGGAACGTTACCCGGCAGCTGCGTGAGTGGATTGGCATAGCGCGCCGCCTGAATCTGCATCTCGGTGATCATGCCCATCAAGTCGTGGGCGCTGCCTATTCCCAGGTACTCACCGTGCCGGGTGACGATAAAGCCGTCGTAGATATGATGGCGGGCCGAACGACTGACAATCAGGGCCGCGTCTTGTACGGTCGCATCCTGGTCGATGCACAACGGCATCGGATCCATGAACTGGGTACACGGTTTTCGGCCGAATAGTTCGCGATGGAATGGCCTCGCCATGCTATCGATCATTTCGTGGCGATTGATCAGACCCAGTGGCGTGCCCTGATCCGCCACCGGCATCGACATCAATTCCGGGTCGGATTCGAATCGGCGATAGATCTCGTCGTTGAAGGAGTACGGAGACACCGGCTCAACCGGCCGGGTCAGACTGCTGACGGTGATGGTTCCGGTGGGGGCGTGTGTGCTCGGGAACACGACAATGCCGCGCTGCTTGATGATGCTGATGAGCCGTTCGCCAGGAAGGGTTTTGGGCGCGCTCGCCGGCCTCGCAATCAGGAAACCCTGGCCAAGGGTAATGCCCATGTCACGCACCATGAGGCAATCCGCCGCATTTTCGATACCTTCGGCAATGATTTTTGACGAGCACGATTCAGCCAGATTCAGCATCGCCTTGACGAAATGGTGCTTCAGTGAATCCTCGGCAATGCCATCGATGAAGTGCCGGTCAATCTTGACGTAGTCGGGTTTGACCTCGGACCACATGCGCAAATTGGCAAATCCTTCCCCGAGGTCGTCAATGGCAATCTGGTAGCCCTGCTTGCGATATTGCGACAACACCTGATGAATGTTGGGGAAATCCTTGATCCGCTGATTTTCCGTCAGTTCAATAACAACGCGATTCGGGCCAAGACCGATCTGGTAAAGCAGATCGCTTGTTCCGCCGTTTTGAAAGAGCTCATCATCAAGACAGTCCAGGCTGGAATTGATGAACAATTTGCCGGGAAGATTTAGTCTCGCGAAGGTGCGGAAGATCGTTTCGCGGCAGGCTCGCTCCAGCATTTTTCTTCGCCCATAACGCTCGGCTGCTTCAAAAAGCGCTTGCGGCATATGCAACGCCGTATCCTGCGGGCCGCGAATCAAGCCCTCGAACGCGATATAGGACAGGGAACGGAAGTCGACGATGGGTTGAAAGAAAGCGCTCAGGCGCCCCGTCTCGAGAATGTCGTCCAGCAGATCGATTTCTTCGTTTTTGCCCGCCTGATGGGGCTCGCCGATCCGTGGGAAGGGGATGATCGGGGCGCGGATCGCCTGATGAAGCATAGTGGATTGTCCAGGTAAGGAGCTGATTGGCGACAGTCTAGAGGAGCCACATTTCAAAACTGTGACGATCCAGGCGCTGCTGGCTTCGGCATCTGCTCGCCGTCAGAGCGAGACTTCTTCCTGTAACAGTCAATTGCTATTGTCGGTGTTTGACTATTCCAGCGACGACAACCTCACCCCTCCATGAATAAACTGTTTTCTCCAGCCGCCTGGCTTGTCGGACGCCTTTGCTTCCCGCACAAGTTGATAGCGACCGCAGCCGCCTTCGTGCTGCCTCTTCTGGTCCTCGCGGGACTATTATTGTTCCAGCAACAACAAGCGCTATCCTCGATCCTGCGCGAACGCGCCGGGCTCTCGGTTCAACTGCCGGCGCTCGAGTTGCTTGTGGCACTGCATGAACATCACGCCAGTATTCAAGCTGCCAGCGCAGGCGATGCCGAATTCCTGCAACAAATTCCAGCGCGACGCGAGGCGGTTGAAAAGGCGTTGATCGCAGTCAAGGCGGTCGGGGCCGAAAGCACGTGGAATGAGCTGATTGAGCGCTGGAAGGCACTCTCTGCTCAAGCGCCCGGCGCTGCGGACGGCCTGGAGTCCCAGCTTGAGCTTGACCGCCTGTTGCGTCAGGCTTTGACAGCCGTCTCCGACGCAAGCAGCATCCGGGTGGATAGTGATCCGGCAATTGCCGCACTGGTCGACTCGGTATCGATCAAGCTGCCTCTCCTGGTCGAGAATCTGGCGCTAGCGCGTGATCTCGGCCTGGGAGCCGTAGTCGGTAAACGACTCAAGGCAAAGACGCGCACTCATTTGCAGGTGGTTCGTGGCGGCATTGAGCCCCTGATCGTTTGGAACATGGAGAATATTGAAAAGGCCAGCGCATTGCAGCCAGCCCTGAAGGCGGCACTGGACGGCCCCGTATCAAACCTTGGGAGCGCTCCGCTCAGCCTGCAGGAAGTGCTGACCACCAAGGTCCTCGACACTACCGATTTCGACATTTCATCCGCCGATTATTATCAGCGGGGATCGCAGGCCATCGCGTCCGCGCTTGATCTGGCGCGCGCTGCCGTCCCGGTCATCGATCAAATGCTTGAGGCGCGGGAGGACGCTCTGCTGCTGAAACGCAATCTGGTGCTGGCGTTGATGCTGGTTGTACTGCTGGTGCTAGCCTACGGCTTTATCGGCGCTTATCAATCCATCGTGGGCGGCATTACCGACTTGAGCACAGCCGCCCGCACCATGGCCGGCGGTGATCTGCGTGCACGGGTGGTGCCACGTTCAAATGATGAAACAGGCGCTCTGGCCATCCATTTCAACGAGATGGCGGATAGCTTCGGCGATCTGATCAGGAACACCGTTTCCGCTGCCGGTAACCTGAATCAATCCGTCTTGCAGGTGCAGGGCTCCAGCGGGGAAATCGAAAACGCGACGGAGCGTCAGAACGAAGCGGCCGCACGAACGGCCAGCGCCGTTCAGCAACTCACCGTGTCGATCCACGAAGTGGCTGAACACGCCCGTGAGACCCATCGGGTGACCGCCGAAGCCGACAAAGTGGCCCATGACGGCGTGCAGCGTGTCGCCGATGCCACGCAGGAGATGGAACTCATCGTCACTCGGGTCAACGAAGCCGTCGAGCAGATTCGCCAGCTGGAAGCGCGTTCAAGAGACGTCGGCAACATCGTTAAAGCGATTCAGGAAATTGCCGATCAGACCAGCCTGCTGGCCCTCAATGCCGCTATTGAGGCCGCACGGGCCGGCGAACATGGACGGGGTTTCGCCGTCGTGGCCGACGAAGTGCGCAAACTGGCCGAACGAACGCGTGGCGAAACTCAGCGAATTGCCGCGACCATAGGCGCGATCCAGAAAGACATCCACGGTGCCGTCGTGAAAATGAACCAGAGCGGCGAACAAGTCGGCGGCAGCGCCGTGATGGTCAAGGAACTGAGCGACCTGCTGACGCATATTCGCCACACCGTCAAGGTCACCGCCCAGCATATCGGCGATATCGTCAACGCAACAACCGAACAGAGCCACGCCAGCAGTGAAATTGCCCGAAATACACAGGAAATTGCCGTCATGGCCGAACAAAGCCATGCGTCGGCCTGCTCAACCTCGGAATCGGCGCGCGAACTGAGCACCCTGGCCGGACAGTTGTCCCGGTCGGTGGCCAATCTTTCAACGTAATTGATGTCGGTCTGGCAGCGAAACTGACCTGAAAATGCAGGAAGGGCCGCCGAATTCGCTCCGGCGGCCCTTCCGAGTCTTGCGGTTGCTTACCCTTGATAGGCGAGCGTTCCTGCCCCACTGCGCCAGCTGGCAACCAGGGTGTGACAGTCAATCCGGCCAAGCAGCGCGCCACTGACAGAATAAAGACTCACGCCCGACGTGTCGCGCTTCAACGAGGCCACGGTCGCCGGTATGTTCAGCGCGATGTGTTTCTTCAGCTCAAGGCTGTGTGCGTCCAGCACGTCGATGCCTCTGGAGCCGAGCACCCACAAACGGTCGTGCTCCTTGTCGAGAACCATGCTGCGCACGGATGAAGGCAGCGCAGCGTCTGTTTTGGCAAGCAGGCTGCCGGGGGCGTTCTGGGCCAGCGCCTGCACCGTTCCGATACGCGCATCAGCAACAAAAACCACACGTTGTTCCGGCCACTGAACATTGATCAGACTGTTTTCGTCCTCGGTAATGCAGCCGGCGAGTAACAGCGGAAGCAGTAATCCGAGAAGTTTTGCTTTGACTAACATGGTGGCACCTCTTACAAAATCATGACGACACCGATACACTACCGGACAATTTGCGGACACATAAGACTCAATTCATCAGTCAGTGGCACACACCGTACCGGCGGCAGCACCAATACAGTCTGGCTGCATCCAGCAAACACCCGGAGAGTGGACACATCAACGGAGGTCAACAACGATGCTGCAATTGAGCTTGAACAGTGAATCCCAGGTGCCGTTGGTCGATCAGATCGTCGGCAGCATCCGTTCGCAGATCGATGATCGTCTGTTGCGCCCCGGCATGCGCCTGCCACCGATCCGCACCTTCGCCGAAGACCATTCGGTCAGCCGCTTTACTGTCGTCGAAGCCTACGACCGGCTGGTGGCGCTGGGTTTCCTGCAATCGCGGCGCGGTTCGGGTTTCTACGTGGCGGCCCGACAGGGAGCCGCCCTGGTCGAGGCAGGGTCGGGCGAAATCGAGCGCGCCTTCGACAATATCGGCGTGCTGCACCAGAACCTCGATGACTCAAATGACCGCCTCCAGGTCGGCGTCGGCTGGCTGCCGCCGGAGTGGATGGACGAGGAGGGCGTGCAACGCAACATCCGTGCGCTCTCGCGGCGGGGTGACAGCCGGGTGACCAGTTACGGTACGGCGCAGGGCTACCTTCCCTTGCGTGACCAGGTTTCACTCAAGCTGCTGGAACTTGGCATCGGCGCACGCAGCAACCAGATCCTGCTTACCCACGGCGCGACGCAGGGGCTGGACCTGATCGCCCGCGCTCTGCTCAAGCCCGGCGATTGCGTGCTGGTTGACGATCCCGGCTACTGGAACCTGTTTGCCCATCTGCGCCTCTTCGGCGTCAATCTCGTCGGCGTGCCACGCACCAGCAACGGCCCGGACACCGAGGCGCTCGAAGAACTGCTCACCGAGCATCAGCCCAAGGCCTTCTTCACCCAGTCGGTGCTGCACAACCCGACCTCGTGCAACATCACGCCGGCCATCGCCTTCCGGCTCCTGCAACTGGCCGAGAAGCACGATTTCCTGATCGTTGAGGACGATGTCTATGGCGACCTGCACCCCGGCCCAGCGACGCGGCTGGCGCAGCTCGACCAGTTGCGCCGGGTGATTTATGTCGGCAGTTTTGCGAAAACATTGTCGGCCAACCTGCGTGTTGGCTTCGTGGCGTGCGCAGCGGATCTGGCCGCCGACCTGACCGATCTCAAGATCGTGACGAGCATTTCCAACCCGGACTTTGCCGAACGCCTGACCTACCTGATGCTGACCGAAGGCCACTACCGCAAGCTCATCGATCGCATGCAAAGCCGTCTGGCTGAAGTCACCGAGCTGACATTGCGCATGCTCGAACGCAGCGGCCTGAACATTTACGCCGAGCCAAAGGGCGGAATGTTCGTCTGGGCCGCCATTCCGGGGCTGACCGATTCTGCTGCGCTCGCCAGCCAGGCGGCGAAAGTCGGTATCATGCTCGCGCCGGGCAATATCTTCCGTCCGCAGATGCAGCCGTCGCCCTGGCTGCGCTTCAATGTGGCCTACGCACTCGACGCACGACTTGAACGCTTTTTCGGCGAGCGTTTGGGGCAACTTCACAGCGATTCACCACCCCGTTCCTTGCTCAAATGACCTCTCCCGCACACGAAATTCTCCATCGCGTTTTCGGCTACCCGGAGTTTCGCGGCCATCAGGCTGAAATCGTCGAACACGTCAGTAACGGTGGCGATGCACTGGTGCTGATGCCGACCGGCGGCGGCAAGTCGCTGTGTTTCCAGATTCCGGCGCTGCTGCGGCCGGGCGTCGGCATCGTTGTTTCGCCGCTCATCGCACTCATGCAGGATCAGGTCGATGCCTTGCTGCAGGCCGGCGTGCGCGCCGCCTTCCTCAATTCGTCGCAGGATTTCGCGACGATGGTCGATACCGAGCGTCGCCTGATGCACGGCGAACTCGATCTGGTCTACGTTGCCCCTGAACGATTGCTCACCGAGCGCTTCCTCGGGCTGATGGATCAACTCGACGAACGCGGCCTGCTGGCGCTGTTCGCCATCGACGAAGCGCATTGCGTATCGCAGTGGGGGCACGATTTCCGCCCGGAATACATCCAGCTCTCGATGCTGCACGAGCGTTACCCGCACATCCCGCGCATCGCGCTGACGGCAACCGCCGACGAACTGACGCGGCAGGAGATCATCAACCGCCTGGGCCTGAACACAGCGGAGGTCTTCGTCTCCAGCTTCGACCGGCCGAATATCCGCTACACCGTGGTAGAACGCGACAATCCGCGCAAGCAACTGCTCACCTTCCTGACCGATCATCGCGACGAAGCCGGCATCGTCTACTGCCTGTCGCGGCGCAAGGTCGACGAGACGGCGATCTGGCTGAACGAGCAGGGTGTCAGCGCCTTGCCCTATCACGCCGGGCTTTCGGGCGAGGTGCGCCAGCGCCATCAACAGCGCTTTCTGCGCGAAGACGGCGTCGTCATGGTCGCCACCATCGCCTTTGGCATGGGCATCGACAAGCCCGACGTGCGCTTCGTCGCCCACCTCGACCTGCCCAAGAGCCTCGAAGCCTATTACCAGGAAACCGGCCGCGCCGGACGTGACGGCGAGCCCTCCGAGGCCTGGATGACCTACGGCCTCAACGACGTGGTGATCCACCGCCAGATGATCGAGGAATCGCCCTCGCCAGTCGAACAGAAGCGCGTCGAACGCCAGAAGCTCGACGCCATGCTGGCCTACTGCGAATCGGCGAACTGCCGGCGTGTCGTCCTGCTCAACTATTTCGGCGAAGAAGCCAAACCCTGCGCCAACTGCGACGTCTGCATCGAACCGCCCGAGGTCTGGGATGGCACGGTCGCCGCGCAAAAAGCCCTCTCCGCCGCACTGCGCACCGGGCAGCGATTCGGTGCCGGCCACCTGATCGACATCCTGCGCGGCAAGTCGACCGACAAGGTCAAGCAGTTCGGCCACGACAGCCTGCCGACCTTCGGCGTCGGCGTCGACCTCGACGACATGGGCTGGCGCTCGGTCTTCCGCCAGTTGCTCGCCTCCGGCCTGCTCGAAGTCGATGTGCAAGCCTATGGCGCACTCAAGCTGACTGACGCCGCGCGCCCGGT
>JBBQAT010000124.1:0-13314 GCA_038316625.1 Burkholderiales bacterium | reverse complement strand
GTCGAGGGCGGAATCCTCGCCCATGCCCTGGAAGCCGTCGGAGCCGACGGCAACGCTGGAGGCGAGGTTGTGCGTCCAGCCTTTGCCCAAAGCGCCGGACTGGGTGCGGGCGCCGGAGCTGTAGAGCTTCTGCACGGAGAGGCTGTGCGGGAAGTCGCCGGTGCCGGCGGTGAGGTCGTTGCGGGCGTAGAGGTAATTCCCCTTGACCATGTCGATCGGGTCGCCGAAGGATTTACCGAAGGATTGAATCCAGTCGGAGGTGCTGGCGGAATTGGTCAGGCCGTTACTCACCGTCAAGGCGGGCGACCAGGTGCTCGAGGAGAAACCGCCGGCCAGTCCGCCACCGATGATGGCACCGATGCTATAGCTGCTGCCGCTGACCAGGAGGCTGAAATAGCCGGTTCCGGACCAGCTGTTCTCGGTAATGTTGCAGCGTGCAGGCAGGATCAGCCGCCGGCCGGCACTGACGCCGGCCTGGAAGGTGGATAGCCAGGAAGCGCAGGAAACCAGCGCGGGCTGCACGACCGTGGTGTAGTTGGCTGATTTGGCGTCGAAGATCTTGTCGCCGCCGGCCACCGCCATGTCAACCAGCTTGACCGTGGAGACGGCACTGACGCCCGTGGTTTGTTGTACGGCAGTTGACTCGAAGATACTCGAATGCATGCCGGCACTGAAGAAGGTCGCCGCTTCCTTGGCCGTATCGCCAGCCTCGCTGACCACACTGAGCATGTTGCCCGGCAGGTCAACATAGGGGGCTGTGTTGTAGCCGGCAATGCCGATCTGGTGATGCAGCAGCGTATTGGTCTTGGCCAGGCGATCCGTAATGTAGTCCGCCTGGTTCACCTGGGCAATCCAGGTCGAGGAGAGTACCGCCAGTGTGGAGCCGAGAACGGCTTCCGAGGTGTCGGCACCGCCGGCGACCCTGGCTTCGTCAAGACGGCTGCGATAGTTCTCGACCAGTCCGCGACCCGCCGGACCCCAGCCGTTGCCGATGAGGAAGGTGCCGCCGGCCTTGATCTGTTGCGTGAAGGACTGGTTGGCGAAGGTTTGGGCATAGGGGTGGGTCACCGCAAAGCTGACCGTGCCGACACTGCCCGGCGTGACCGCCGTGCCGGTCTTGACGGCGGTTCCGTCAAGGGAAAGCACCGGCTGATTGGAGGCGTTGTAGGTCAGCGTCAGGCGTTTGCCGTAGATCGCATCTGCGGTGTAGGTCTGGTCGATCCCGCTGTACTGGATGCGCAGGGTCGGTTTGTAGCTAGCCGGGATGTCGGTCGTCCAGTCGGTCAGCGCAACCGAGGTGTCCTGATACGGCAGCGTGGTCTGGCGCAGGTTGGCGCCCGTGTAGGGGGCAATGGTCTTGCCGCCGAGGACGTCGTCGAGCGTGCCGGCCGGTTGGTTGGTGCGCAGGTAGGTGGCCAGGGCGTTGCTGTAGTTGGTGAGGTTGGTCCGGACATTGGTCCGGTTGAGATTCTGTACGTAGTCCGCCGTGACCGTGGCCCCGGTCTTGGCGGACGTCAGGTAGGCGGCGGCGTTGTAGCCGGTGGCGGCGGCCAGGTCGATCGCCGTTTTAAAGGTATGCGGTTTGAAGCTGGGGTCGAAGGAGTAGCTGGTCCCGCCAATGGTGGCCTTGACCCAGGCGTGGTCGACCTTGAGGCGGACCAGCGCCGCAGTCGATCCCGGGCAGCTGCCGGCGGCCGAGGCGATGACGGAACTGGTCGGGATTTGACCGTTGCCCAGCAGACTGAGTACGGGGCAAACTTTGCTGGTATCGACACCCAGCCAGTCGTGCACCTGGGCGGCGGTCAGACTGATGCGGCCTTTGACGACGCTGGCGGTATAACCCGCCTGACGCAACAGAGCCACCATCAGGGCGGCCTGGTCAAAGGCAGTGCCCTGGTTGTCGAGAATGGTGCCCAGCGGCCCTTTTTGTACGCCCCACATGGGCACCGTTTCAATGGTGTTGCGTACGTAGTCGTAGATGCGATCGGGGTCGTTCTTCAGGGCGCGGGCCAACTCGGCGATGGAGGCGGGGCCGGTGGCGGCGGTGTCGCCCGCCACGCGCATGGCGCTCAGGTTAGCGGGGCCTTTAACCGTCGCTGGTGCGGTGGTCGCGCCTTGATTCAGGTCCGCCGGCAATCCCCGGCGCTGGATCGCCTGTTCCGCTTCAAGCGGGGTCACCGGACTGAAGATCGCGCGATTGATGCCCGGCTGGTGCTCGACACCACCGGCGACCTTGGCCGCAGCCGCTGGTGCCACCTTGGCGGCCTGCGGCGCGAGTGCCTGGGTATCCTGTACGGCGGGCACACCGCCGAACGTGATGTTGCCTTCAGCCTGCGCCGTGCTCATGAACAGGGCGACAAGCAGGATACTCAACGGGCTTGATTTCAATCGAAACATGTTTGCTCTCCGGTGATCTTGGGGGCCGGCTATGCATTCCATTGACATACCATGGGCACAGCCATCGCTCAGCGCACCACGCGGCGCGCTCTCGTTTGGTTCTTGAACTGGAAGGTGACGTGTCGGGCGGCTTACGCCCGACGGCCTACGGGATCACGGGGCGCCGGTGACGACGGTGCTGCTCCGGTTGCCAGCCGCATCGTAGGCGTAAACAATGATCACGCCGGTGCTGTAGGTGGCCTTGCTTAACCGACCCAGGGTGTCATAGGTGTAGCTGACGGAAACGGCCAGGGCACTGCTCGTCAGGCAACTTAGCAGAAGCAGGCCGCCAAGGCGGACCTTCCAGGACGTTTGTTTAACGTTTCGAGAATGCATTGAATCCCTCGCATCATTATCAGCCATCACCCGCTCACTCAACAGGGAAGAATAAGCGGCGCAAATTCCATTTGCTTACCGATTTGTATACCCTTTTGGCATACCAAGCCGTACGGCATAATACATGGTCGTATTCCGTTGTCAACACTATTTTGTTTTTGACGACAAATGAATCATAATGGCGGCGTGCAACAAAACCTTAACAACATAATGCCCGCGTCAACTATGGAAAAAGGCAGATGAGATCGGCATGCGAATAACAGCACCTGAACTAACATCCTGCCGACCGTTGAATGGATAGCGTACAGACGCCTCCAGCCTTAATGAATCTGTGCGACATGCTGATCGCACGAGGGTACATCACGCCTGAGGCGCTTGATCGTGGGAAGGAAATCGCTCTTGGCGGGCAAATTCGCCTTCCCGCTGCATTGACGCGTTTAGGACTACTTAGCGAGAAAGAACTTGCCGATGCCTTTGCCGAACTACTTGGCATCCGAAGTCTGACCCGAACCGAGCTGGCCGGCTCCGTGACTCTGCCGGAAGGCATCAACGTTTCGTATCTGCGATCCCGGCGAGTTTTTCCGATTACGCGCACCGGGTCGTGTATTGAATTGGTGATGGCCGACCCCCTGGACGAAGCAAGCGCTGCGGCGATGAGCTTCGCTCTTGGCGGGCCTATCGAAAGGCTGGTTGCCGAAGAATCCGATATTGAAGACGCTCTTGATCGCTACGCGTCTGAACAAATTCGAACCCAGCCCACTGCACTGGCGGGCAGCGATGGGCCATCCCGTTCAAGCACCGATGTCGCCTTACTGAACGACCGGGAATCCGACGCCCCCGTTATCCGGCTGGTTAGCCGGCTCATCACGAAGGCGGTAAGCCTCCATGCCTCCGACATTCACATCGAGCCGCAAACGGATGCGCTGACCGTTCGATTCCGGGTCGACGGCGAGCTCGGCGAGGAGGAAACACTCACCCGACGCCTCGCGGACCCGGTGATTTCCCGTGTCAAGTTGATGGCCAAACTTGATATTGCCGAAAAGCGGCTCCCCCAGGACGGTCGAATCCAGACGTCGGTTCGCGGAAACTCGGTCGACCTGCGGATCGCAACCTTTCCCACCCTGCATGGCGAATCGCTGGTGATACGAATTCTGGGGCAGCAAGATGTT
Source organism: Burkholderiales bacterium (assembly GCA_038316625.1). Taxonomy (GTDB): domain Bacteria; phylum Pseudomonadota; class Gammaproteobacteria; order Burkholderiales; family Rhodocyclaceae; genus Propionivibrio. The sequence continues at coordinate 9,373 of JBBQAT010000124.1, read as the reverse complement.
GAGCTGGACATCGAACGAATCGGGCTCTCTGACACCAGCCTGTCCATCCTTCGCACAGGACTCCAGCAACCGCACGGACTCATTCTTATCACGGGACCGACGGGAAGCGGCAAGACGACGACGTTGTATGCCGCGCTTAACGCGATCAGGACCCCGAAGAGCAAGCTCGTCACCGTTGAGGATCCGATCGAATATACGCTTCCGGGTATTTCGCAACTTCAAATCAAGCCCGAGATAGGACTGACCTACGCTGCCGCGTTGCGCTCAGTTCTTAGAAATGATCCAGACATCATCATGGTTGGAGAAATTCGGGACAAGGAGACGGCGGATATCGCCATCCGTGCCGCGCTTACCGGCCATTTGGTCCTGGCAACGCTGCATACCAATACGGCGGCCGGTGCGATCACTCGGTTGCTGGATCTTGGCATCGAAGACTACCTGATTGCGTCCGTCCTGCTCCTGACCTCGGCACAACGGCTGGTCAGGCGTCTTTGCGCGCAATGCAGCTATTGGCGCCCGGTCAGCGCAAGTGAGAGCGACCTTTTGCGGGGCCGAACGACGGAGAGGTCGAGCGGCCAATCAGCACAAGTCAAAACGGCCGGAACTTGCCCCAATTGCCATGGCCGAGGCTTTAGTGGCCGAACACCGCTGTTTGAAGCGATCTGCATCTCGGACCATTTGCGCTCGCTGATTCAGGCCGGCTTCGACGAACAAGCCTTCGCCAGAACCGCCGTTGCCGAAGGCGCCCGAAGCCTATTCGACGACGGCATGGATCGTGCACTGCAGGGAATCACCACCATCGATGAAATCCTGTCCGTGGTCGGAAACTGATATGACGAAATTTCAGGTGCATTCAATTGACGCCGTCAACGGCACGTCGGAGCACCTGATTGTCGACGCGGAGCATGAGCTTGATGCCGCGCAGCAAATTTCCCAGCGAGGGGGAACGCCCATTTCCGTCTCCCCGCTGAGAACCGGCGTGTTGGGCGCCCTTCTGTCGCCCCTCGGTAACGGCCGGAAGATCAGTCTCGACGCCCTGTCACTGTTCGCCGAGCAATTGGCAGAACTACTGGGGGCGGGTCTCACGCTTGAACAGGCATTGCATTTGCTAAGTTCGCAGGACGTTGAAGCTCCGCAGTCTCGATTGGCTGAGCGATTGCTTCGGAAGATCAGAACAGGCCTGGCCCTATCGGTTGCGCTCAAGCAAGAAGAAAGCATTCCCGCCGCGTTTGTCGGAATCGTGCAGGGCGCAGAACGGAGCGGCTCGCTGGCCTCCGGCTTTGCGACACTGGCCAGTTATCTTGAGCGCCAACGCGAGACTAAACAACGGATCAAGGCCGCGCTCGCCTATCCGGTCGTCGTGCTTGTCGTGACCGTGTTTGCCATGGTCTTTATTCTGACCGTCGTCATTCCAGAATTCGCGCCACTTTTCGCGGGTGAAGAACAGCGACTGCCGGGTATAACGCGGGCCGTCCTTTTTCTTTCCGATCTGGTGGTTAACCAGCTCTTTCTGCTGCTCCTTGCCCTGCTTGCATTCAGCGCGATCTTCCATATCGCCCTGACCCAATCCAGCAGGCTCCGCAAACGGGGTCACGCCGCTCTGTTGCGCCTGCCGCCCGTCCAGTACGCGATGCGACTTGAGTTCTCACGCACGATCCGCGTACTCGGCGCGCTGTTGTCGAGCGGAGTTGAGGCCTCAGAAGCCATGGACCTCACGTCGGCCTCGGCTTCAACCGCCGCAATCCGTCAACAATTTTCCGATGGGGCACGTTCGCTACGGGAAGGACGCTCGATTAGCTCGGTATTGTCTGCCATGCCTCATCTGCCTCAAAGCGTTATCACCCTGATTGCCGTTGGCGAACAAACCGGCGAGATCGGAAAAGCGGCGACTCGTGCGGCCCAACTGCTCGAGTCAGATACGAATCAGCGGATCGACCGATTTCTGTCGGCGCTAAATCCCACCGCCGTTATCACGCTTGGCGGGCTGGTCGCCGTGCTCATCGCCAGCGTCATGCTCGGCATCATGAGCATCAATCAACTCGCGCTGAAATAGGGGTTTCATGACTATCACCAGGAACACGATTCGTTCCATTCACTGCGCATCGGGATTCACGCTTCTTGAACTCCTGGTGGTTCTCGTCGTCATGGGGATGCTGGCCGCGATCATCACACCACAAGTCATGACCATGCTGTCCGGGGCAAAGGTCAATGCCGTCAGTCTCCAGATCGAAACCCTCAGCACGGCGCTGAACTATTACCAGCTGGACGTTGGCTCGCACCCCACACAAAACCAGGGTTTGGATGCGCTGTGGCAAAAACCGAAGGAAGTCGTTGTCTGGAGAGGCCCCTATATACGAAAGAAACAGCATCTTCTCGATCCGTGGGGTAAGCCATTCCTCTACAAGACGCCCGGACGCCAAGGCAATTTTGACATCTATTCGTTAGGTGCCGATGGCAAGGAAGGTGGCACCGGTGATGACGCTGATGTGGGCAACTGGGATGCGCGTTGACTACGGAACCACGCTGATCGAATTGCTCGTTGTCTTGAGCGTGTTAGCGCTCTTTTCGACCGTGGGGGTGGCCGCTTTCAGCTCCCTTGAGTCCAGGCGATTGGATCGTGAAAGCGCGGCTGTCCACACGTGGCTTAGGGCCGTTCGGCGAGACGCCATGTTGAAAGGGACGCATCTTTTGATTGCAGTAAACGGCACGCAACTTCAGACCTCGCCGCGCGCGGGTTCCTCACCGCTGCGAAGAAGCAATGGCGTCGAGTTGGCATTGGTCGCGGCAGGTCGCCCCGCAGCTTCCCTCTGTTTCTTCTCTGACGGCTCGGCATGCCCAGGGTATCTGGAACTCAGCAACGCCAGCGGCCAACGCCGGCTCACCCTAAGCTGGCTGGGAGACATCGATGTTCGTTGAGTCGTACAAGGCTCCGTCTCGGCCACCAGTAACACGCGCGATGTCCCAGCACGGTGCGATTCTGCTGGAAGTCGTGGTCAGTCTGGTAGTTGCCTGCGCCTTTCTATCAATCATGCTTCCGGCCGCCAGCCAATCGTACTCACGTGCTCGAACGTCACAGTTGCGTAACGAGGCGATTCGTCTTGCCAGTACAAAACTGGAAGAACTATCCGCCGGGGTTGAAAAAGGCGCGCTCCCAAAGACGAAGCGGGAAGAAAAATTGACCTGGACGATAGATCGGCTATCCGTCGAATCCGGGGACGCCCTATCCAGTGCAGGGAAGCCTTCGCTGTACACCTATCGGATTTCAGTTCTGGAGGCGGGAGAGAGCACGCCGCTCCTGGCATTCTCGGTCCAGCGGCTCCACTTCGACTAATGTTGAAAACTGCGTCCATCCCGCCGGCTAACGGTTTTACGCTGGTTGAATTGATCGTGGCGCTCGCCGTGGCGTCGCTGCTCTTGGGCTTGTTGACTGAGGCCTTGGGCGGCATCACGAAAACCACGCGCCAGCTACTTACCGAAAACACGCAGCAGGAGGAGCGTGCGGTCTCAACACGTTTCGTCAATCAGGCACTGAAATCCACCTTGCCGCCGGACCCACGTGATCCAGGCTCACGATTTGTCGGCACGGAACAGGAGGTTTCTTTCACCACTCTCCCCCCGGAAAGCTTGCGCAGTGTGGGGTCACTCCGAGTCCGCCTCTACCTGGACACGGAATCATCAGGCGATAAATCAGTATTCATCGATGCCGAGTCGCCCCCCGGCCAAGCCTCCAGCCCGAGGTTTGTGCTCAAAAGACATCGCCTCTTCAAGAACGCCCGATCAGCACGTTTTCGCTTCTACGAAAACACGGGGACTGAAACACGAGAACTCGACCGATGGGAAGACGCGACCAAACTACCCTCACTGATCAGCCTTGCGATACTAGTCGCCGACGACACGTCCCCGATATCGATCAGTGCCATGCCGCGAAGGAATGTCAGTGGTCATTGCCAGTTCGACAACATTGGTCTGAGTTGCAGGTATTGAGATGCATCGTCTAGCACATTATTCCGGCCGCTTTCTGACGAAGAGCAAACCCTTCTTCAACTGGTGGGTTATGGAACTCCGCCAGATGGCGCACCCCCTACTCAAGCATATCGAGGAAGAAAAAACGGTTTCCGTACTCTCTATTTACGCGGATCGTATGGAACTCCGCGTCCATAACGCCGGGGACCATGAAGACGCGACGCAGGCAATTCCGGTTCCGTTGGAGCAATTGAATGACGATCAGCGCCTCGCCTTATGTTCGCAAACGGCCGCCTCAACGCTTCTTGTTTGCCTACCTGCTCAAGAAGTTCACTTGTTGACCATTCAGCACACGACCGCCACACCAGCGACTTACGAGTCGTTGACGTATCGCCTGCTGCAAGAAGCGCCGATCGATGTGAAGCGCTTGGTTTTTGCCTGGCGGCGCAGCGGTACGGCGGCTCCAGACAAAACCAATATGAGGTTTCTCGATGTCGCGTTATGTCGACGCGCTTTTCTGGAAAACACCATCGAAACCGTCAAAGACATCGGCATTTCGCCAGCAGCCATCGGTTTCGGGCTGTCGAATCCCGACCAACTTGACTACGTTTTTCCGATTCGGGATTATCTTGACGCCGCCACCTCCCTGAAGACACACATCAACAAGGCGCTTCTTGCCGGCATGGTCGCGATTCCACTCTTCGCGATGGCTGGCATCGGCATCTATTCCCACCTGGCCGCACGCACCATTCAGCAGGAACTCGCGCTACGCGCTGCGCAGCATGGCGACTCTGACGCATTGCTGCGCAAGCACGCCGCACTGACGGCGATTCACGCCGAATTGACGCGCGCATCGGCCTCGCCGATCACAACCAACGTACTCAACGAGCTTGGCCGGTCTGTTCCAGACAACACGTGGCTGTCTGAAATCCGCTTCGAAGGTCAACACTTGAGCATTGTTGGGCAAAGCGCCGACGCAGCAAAAGCAGCCAAAGCTCTGTCGCAGTCTCCAACGCTGAGCGACATTCGGCTTGGATCGGTCTCTTCTCCCGGCGCGGGCGGTACCGCGACCCAGTTCGAAATCAGCGCAACGGTCATCACAAAACCATGACTCTGCTTTCTCCCTGGACTAAAAAATTCGTCGCCGCAGGGCTTCTGATTTGTCTCGTTGCCGCGCTCTGGAGCTTCGCCCTGAGCCCGCTCTGGAGAGGATTTGTGTCGTCGATGGAGGGGTTGAAGGATGCGCAGTTTGAACTGTCGCGCTCCAACCTTGCTTTGGCGGCGAGCAAAAACGTCTCGGAAGAAACTATCGCCGAAATTGAACAGGCGGTCGTTGCACAACTTACCCCGGGAAATAATGAGTCTGAAGCGGTGACTCATATTCAGTTCCTGACTGACAAGCTGCTGAAAGAACACGGTCTGACCCTGGAGTCCATACAGGCAACAAATCCGCTACCGTCCGGCGTTCTGACACGCGTCAATATTGAAATCAGAGCCAACGGCACTGAACAAAAAATGATCCGGTTTTTGGCGGCCGTTGAGAGTACGAAGCCCTTGCTGCGCGTCGAGCGACTTGCGCTGAGGGGAATGGACGCCCAGATTGCCGATAAAACAATGCCCGAGAGGGTCACGCTGGAGGCAACGCTTTCGGCGTACTGGCGTCCGTCGCTACAGGGCGTAGCGGCTCAAGGACAATGATGCCCCTCCACACGAAGACCCGCCTCCTCCTGGCACTCAACATCGCCATCCTTCTTGCTTCGGCCAGCGGGGGGGGCATGAGCTTGATGCCGGATTCAGTGCCTTCACCGCCAGTCGAAGCGCCTGATTCGCTCAGACCTTCTGCGCTATCCCGGCACGCGACGGAAACCGCTTCCGTCGAAGAGCACCCTTTGTTCAACCCAGCGCGTACCCCAATCAAGGAAAAACAAGCCAGTGAAACGGGAGATCGCGCTGTGCAGCCGCCACCGACGCTGATCGGGATCGTACGCGGTAGCAAAACCATCGCCGGCGCTATTCTCGAAGAGCTTCAATCGGGTTCGCGAAAATTTGTGCGTCAGGGTGAAAGCTTCCAAGACTGGACCGTAACCGCCGTCTACGCCAAGAAAATCAGGATCCGCCGTGGTCCGCAGGAAATCGAGCTTCCCCTCTCATTTGATCCCAGAAGTTTGACAAAAAGCGGATCGTAGCTCCACAACAACCCGAGGAATCCATGATCCACAATCGCCTGCTTGCCCTATGCACCGTCTGCTTCGTTGCCGCCTTGAGTTGCTCGTGTGCTCACACACCCGTGCCGGCGAAGCAACCGTCAGCCTGGCGTGCCGTTCAACCTGCGACATGGAGTGGTGCCGCCGACGCGCCGCTTGACACCCCGACGATCACGCCAAGTACCGAGTTCTTCCGTGGCAAATCTGAAGTGGTTGCGCCAAGTCAGGGTAACAGCCGGCGAACTTCGGATGGACGGCGTTTTGATCTCAATATGCAGGAAGTCGAAATCCGTTCAGTCATCGATGTGATTCTCGGCGAAGAACTGAAAGTTAACTACACCGTCGCGCCCCAGATTCAAGGAAAGATAACGCTTCGAACGGGCCGACCCGTGACCCGTGAATCACTGCTTCCCATACTGGAGACTGCGTTGCTCTCGGTGTCGGCAACCATGATTGAGCAAGACGGCAGTTATCACATTCTCCCGCTTGAAGCGGCGCCTCAACGAATTCAAGGCGCTCGACGACTGGATGACTCGCGTCGCACCCTCCCCGGCTATGCCATCGAGGTCATTCCGCTACGGCATGTCAGTGCTCGGGAAATACAGAAGATTCTTGAATCGTTCTCGCCCAAGGGAAGTGTTCTTCAGGCGGACGACGTCCACAGCCATATCGTGATTGCCGGATCCAGCCAGGAACGGTCCGCCATGATTCGAACGATTGATAGCTTTGACGTCGACTCAATGAGCGGGACAATCTTTGCGATCTATCGCCTGGATCAAGTCACTCCCGAACAGCTTGTTGCAGAACTCAAACAAGTTTTTCAGCCGCCGATCGAGTTGATCGGCACGCGAGTGCGCTTGATCCCAATGGAACGAATAAAGGCTGTTCTCGGTATCGCCAAGCGCCAGTCAGATCTGGAACTTGTTGAAGAATGGATACGACGTCTGGATGTATCCACGAAATCAGGCGGAAGACGGCTCTACGTCTACAATGTCCAGAATGGGAACGCCAAAGACCTGGCATCGTCGCTGCAGTTCGTTCTGACCGGCCAAGCGACTGCGGGCACGTCGAAGCCCCCGGCATCCGAACCTGCCACAGGAATGGCAAATGCCTCCGCCACGCCTCTTGGCAATCAAGCCTCGAACAACGTCTCAGCTTCCGGGTCGGAAAATTTGAGCCGGATCGGGTCGAACGATGAAAACAACTCGTTGTTGATTTTCAGCACGGATCAAGAGTATCGCCTCATCCGCGACGCACTCTCAAAATTGGACATCTTGCCTCGCCAAGTCATGATCGAAGCAATTCTTGCCGAGGTGACCCTGAATGACAGTTTGCGCTATGGCGTTCAATGGTTTTTCAATTCGGGGGCAAATTCGTACACCTTCAGTTCCTCTCAATCAAACTCCATAGGCTCCCAGTTCCCCGGTTTCTCGTACGTTTACGCCGGAATGCCTGATGCCCGTATCGTTATTGACGCGCTGCAATCCAAAACCGACGTCAAGGTACTTTCAGCCCCAAGGCTTGCCGTGCTGAACAATCAAAAAGCCTCCTTACAGGTCGGCGATCAGGTACCGATCAGAACGCAAGTGTCACAAGGAACGATCACCGCAAACGCACCAGTAATTTCGTCGATACAAATGCTGGATACGGGGGTCATCCTTGAAGTAACTCCGCGGGTCAACGATAACGGAAATGTGATTCTGGATGTCACTCAGGAAGTTAGCGAGGTTACCGCCACCACGAGTTCCGGGATCGACTCTCCAACGGTACAAAGGAGGCGTTTGCATAGTGTTATTGCAACCCGCGATGGTGCGACTGTCGCCTTGGGTGGTCTGATTCGTGAAAATGCCGCCCGAGACCATAGTGGATTTCCTTTACTCCAGGATATACCGCTTGTCGGAAATCTCTTCCGCACCAACTCAACAACATCCAGGCGCACTGAACTGATCGTTCTTCTTGTCCCGCACGTCATGCGGAACAATGAAGAGACAGAAACCGTTGTGGATTCACTAATTGGGAGCATGAATGCTGCAGCAGAACTCGCAAGTCGCGTCGCGCCAATTGTGCCCAAGAAATCTCAATAGCGGTTTTGTCCTGCTTCATACGCTTGTTCTCCTATTGATTGGGAGCGCACTAATCGTACTCGTGATGGAAACTGGGCTCGGAGGCGCGCTTGACAGCAATGCGGAATTCCTCAAGTTACGCCTGGACTCTGCAGCCGAATCAGGGGTACATCATGCACTTTTCGATCTATTGGGACGGCGGAGCAAGAATGCCAACGGCGGCGTTTCGCAGGTGGAGGTAGACGGCGTCAAAGTCGATCTCAACGTACTGTTTAGCGACGGCCTTGTTAGTTTGCGTAGCAGCAATCAGCGACAACTTCAAACGCTCCTGGCTGCTACGCTTGGAAATCGCTCATCGATTGCCTCCGAGAGCCTGTTGCAAGCGAAGCCCTACACTTCTTACGCCGACCTTATTTCGTTGGACGGCATTGGGGCCGATGGACTTGCATGCTTGTTTCCCTACATCACCTTATTTACGAACAACTCGGTCCCCGTGGCCAAGCATGCTCCAGCGAGATTGCGTAACTGGCTTGGCCTTCAAGAGGATAAGAATAGCGGCGTCATGCAAGAAGACGCCGGATCATCCGCAGGCTCAATTGTTCGCATTCATGCCCTTGCTTATGCAGGTGGTCACAAGAGTCGCACGCTCATCGCTGAAGTATTGCTAACGGGTCGGGCCGACCAGCCACTATGGGTTATGGAGTGGCTGTGGATGCCAAGTATTGACGAAGAGAAAAGGGCGAGGATGCGTTGCGACGGGTAACCGCCTCTTGGCGAGCTGAGTTGTCGCGAAACACTAACGGCCGTTCAGAACGAGTCGTGTGAATTGGCCTTCCGGCTGGTTTCAGATTGATAAAACCGCTCAAATGACAACTATTCGGACTCAATGACCGGCGACTCCTAGCCGGACGCGGACCAATACTATCTCTAACAACAGCATGACGTATCAATTCCGCATTGCGCAATCACATTCAGAGCTTTATCCGTCCGCCCGACAATCCTTCCTAGTGTTTAATTGCGTAAGTTAACAATTGTATTTCTGAGCTGCGCGCCCTTGACTTCACGCTTTCTCCAAACGAATGGTGCCGCCGTTTTGTTGTAGTGGGTCACGAAGGTTTCGATGGCCTGTGTCAGTTTCTCGGT
>JBBQAT010000123.1:0-13376 GCA_038316625.1 Burkholderiales bacterium | reverse complement strand
CAACCATTCCTCTAGGCGCACTGTTGCCAGTACGCTCAAGCAGCCTACCCGGAAGCAACGCGAGCCACGCCATGCGCTTCCCTATTTGGCCTTGCTTCAGATGGGGTTTGCCGTGCCGTCCGTGTTACCACGTCCGCGGTGAGCTCTTACCTCGGCCGGGCTTTCGCCTGACCGCCCCAGCTATAGCCGGGGCGCCGTTTCACCCTTACCGTCCCGGGTTGCCCCGGTCTTAGGCGGTCTATTCTCTGTTGCACTTTCCGTCACCTCACGGTGCCCGGTCGTTAACCGGCATCTCGCTCTATGAAGCCCGGACTTTCCTCTCGGTTCGGGGTTTTCACCCCTCCCCCAGCGGTTGCCTGACCGACTTCCCGGCGCGATTATACGCTGTCGCGGCGCCAGGATCAGTTTGTCGCTGGCGCGGCGGCGGCGGCGGGTACTGGCCGAGGCAATTCGACCTTGGGCACAGCGGTAAAAACGAGTTCATCCTTGCGCATTTCAAAAACACCCATCAACGCGCCCAAGCCGCCATCCGGCACCGCATCGAGCTTGGCAAAACCTTCGCAGGTGCGCGTTTCAACCACAAACATGCGTTCGCCCTGCTTGAGGATCCAGGCGTCGTTACCCGGCGAATAGACCTCTACCTTGGCATTCAGCCCGGCCTCGGACATCGGGTGCCGTCGCATGCAGTCGGGCATGCGCGCGGAGACAATGGAATACTTCGCCGTCTTTTCCCACGGATAGCTAACGACCCGAATCAGGCTCAGCGCGTGAGCGCTGGTCTTGATTTCATAGGTCGCACGCAAGTCGGAACACGCCGCGAGAATTGGCAGCAAGAGTAAGGGCAGCAACCTGGGCATACGCATGAAAGACTTTCCGGAAGTTGTAAAAAGAGCTCAGCCAACAAGTTTCCAGCGCAGCGACTCCCCTGCACGTAACGGCACCAGCGAATCGCCATCAGCATACTCAAAGGCCTCCGGCACCGCCCAAGTCCGTTGTTCGAGCGTCACTTTACCGGCATTGCACGGTAGGCGATAGAAATCCGGCCCATTGAAACTGGCAAAGGCTTCCAGTTTGTCGAGCGCGCCGGCAAGCTCAAATGCCTCGGCATAGAGTTCGAGTGCGGCAAAGGCCGTAAAGCATCCGGCGCAACCACACGCCGTCTCCTTGGCACCACGCGCATGCGACGCCGAGTCGGTTCCCAGAAAGAACTTCCGGCTGCCCGATGTTGCCGCGCGAACCAGCGCTAAACGATGAGTCTCGCGTTTCAATACCGGCAGGCAGTAGAAATGCGGACGCAAGCCTCCGGCGAATAGCGCATTCCGGTTAAACAGCAGGTGATGCGCAGTAATCGTCGCCGCGACATTTTCACCAGCCGCTGCGACAAACTCGGCCGCATCCAGTGTCGTAATGTGCTCCATCACCACACGCAAACCGGCGCGACGCACCAGTAGCGGCTGCAGCACCGTTTCGATGAAAACATTCTCCCGATCAAAAATGTCGACGGCCGGATCGGTCACTTCGCCGTGCACAAGCAAGGGTAGCCCAAGCTTCTCCATCTCGGCGAGGGCTGCATCGCACTTGGCAAGATCGGTCACACCGGCGTCCGAGTTGGTCGTCGCACCAGCCGGATAAAGCTTCACGGCCTTGACGAAGCCGCTATCGACGGCACGCCGGATCTCGTCGGCGGGTGTCTTGTCGGTCAGGTAAAGCGTCATCAGGGGCTCGAAACTCATGCCCGCAGGCAACGCGGCGAGGATGCGTTCGCGATAGGCCGCCGCAGCTGCGACGGTGGTCACCGGCGGACGCAGATTAGGCATGATGATGGCGCGGGCAAATTGTCGCGCCGAATGCGGGAGCACTGAAGCCAGTGCTGCGCCATCGCGCAAATGCAGATGCCAGTCGTCGGGGCGAGTGATCGTAATTTGCATTTCTTGGCCCATGAATGGAATGAGCGAATTTTAGATGAATTGCCGACGCATGCGAGGAAAAGCGCTCATCGGCAGCCGGGACACACCAAAAAACAAGGCCAGAAGAGGCCAGTAAAATCCGAACCTCTGAAACCCTTATGGATAGGCCGTCTACAACACATCAGCCTGAAGACTACCGTGTTTATTGGCTTCCGCGCCTGGCTCGTTGAAGAACGCCTGTCAATGCGCCCTTCAGCGATGGCATCGCGACGCAACAACGACTAACGAGCTTCCTGGCTCTTCTTCAGCGCCAGGGCCAAGTCGTACATCGCGTTTTTCCCCACGCCGGTAATCGAATGCGCCAGTTTAGCTGCCTGTTTCACCGGCAAACCTTCGTCCAGCAAGAGTTTGAGCACCCGCTCGCCTTCGCCGTCGTCGCTGGCTTCCTGAGCCCCCGAAACGAGCAGCACAAATTCACCGCGTTGCCGGTTGGCGTCCGCCGTTAGCCACTCGAGCGCTTCGCCAAGCGGGCCACTGTGGATCGTTTCAAACAGCTTGGTCAGCTCGCGCGCAAAAACCAATGTGCGTTCCGGTCCAAAGACTTCAGCCAGCGACTCAACGGTTTCCAGGATGCGGTGCGGAGCTTCGTAGAAGACCAGCGCATACGGCAGCGCCAACAGTTCGCGTAGTACTTCTTCGCGTTGCTTGTTTCTGGCCGGCAAGAAACCGTAGAAGAGAAAATGCGCTTCGGTAAGTCCAGAGGCCGATAAAGCGGTGACGGCGGCACAGGCGCCCGGCAGCGGAACAACGCGATAACCAGCCGCGCGAACCCGCGCCACCAGCCGCGCGCCCGGGTCGGAAACAGCCGGCGTGCCGGCATCGGAAACGAGGGCCACCGACTCACCTTCGGTCAGGCGCGAAATCACCTGCTGGGCGGCGGCTTCCTCGTTGTGTTCGTGCGCGGCCAGCAGTCGTGCGCTGCTGCCGTAATGCTTGAGCAAAGGGGCGGTATGACGCGTATCCTCGGCGGCAACCCAGTTGACCTGACGCAGCACCTCGATGGCGCGTTGCGTCATGTCACCCATATTCCCGAGCGGCGTCGGCACTACATATAATGCTGGGGAGTCTTCTGTCATGGCGATCACTAATTCAATGAGCGACAACGATACCACGAGCGAAACGACCAAAGTGATCGGTGACCGCGCCGAGGATAGAGCGGCGCGTTTCCTCGAAAAGCGCGGATTCGCCGTATTGACGCGCAATTTCCGCTGTCGCGGCGGTGAAATCGACCTTGTCTGCCGCGATGGGAAAGTGCTCGTGTTCGTTGAAGTGCGCATGCGTCGCAACGCCAGCTACGGCGGTGCCGGCGCGAGCATCACCGCAAGCAAGCAGCGACGCATCGTTCTGGCCGCACAGCATTACCTTCTCGCTCAGTCCAGGCCGGATTGTGATTGCCGATTCGATTGCATCCTGCTCGACGGTGAAAAAATTGAATGGATTCGTGATGCGTTTTCTGCGGATTAGCCTTTTCATCGCCAGCCTGGCGATCTCGTCCCTGGCCTGCGCCGAATCGATAAAGATCCTGGTGCAGAGTTCGCCGCTGGCAGGTAGCCAGTTCTATGCCGTCGCCAAGGTATGGAACGAAATCAAGCCGGGCGACCGACTGACGCTCACGCGCGAGCCGGACAATCGCCATGACCGCAACGCCATTCGTGTCGACTGGAACGGCCAGCAGCTCGGCTACGTACCCCGCGCCGAAAACCGCGCTGTGGCGCGTGCGCTGGATGCGGGCGAGAAACTGGAGGCGCGCGTTTCAAAGCTACGTGACGACCCCGATCCCTGGCGACGCGTCGAGTTTGAGGTCTATCTGATTCTGTGATGTTAGACTAGCGCTTCCTTCCACGTTACCCGCCATAAAACTCATGGACTTGATCTCGCGTATCAGCCAACACTTTACCGACAGCGCCCAGACCAAACTTGACGCCATCGAACTGCTCGCCGGGCCGATCGCCGAAGGTGCCGAGCTGATGATCAACTGCCTGCTCGGCAACGGCAAAATCCTCGCCTGCGGCAATGGTGGCTCGGCGGCCGACGCCCAGCACTTTGCCGCTGAACTGGTTGGACGCTTCGAGATGGAGCGTCAGGGCCTGGCGGCCATCGCGCTATCCACCGACAGTTCGATCATGACCGCCGTCGCCAACGACTACGGCTTCAAGCTGATTTTCGACAAACAGGTGCGCGCGCTCGGCCAGCCCGGTGACGTGCTCCTGGCCATCTCGACCTCGGGCAACTCGGCCAATGTCATTGAAGCCATCCACGCCGCGCACGACAACGATTTGCACGTTGTTGCGTTGACTGGCAAGGGCGGCGGTGAAATTGCTGAATTGTTGCGCGACACCGATGTCCATATTTGCGTTCCATCGGAGCGCACTGCGCGCATCCAGGAAGTCCATTTACTAACCATCCACTGTCTGTGTGATGGAATTGATTGCCTGTTACTAGGAGTTGAAGAATGAAGAAAAACCTGCTTGCGGCGCTGTTTATTGGCGCCGCCGTCCTGCCATCCCTGCAGGGCTGTTTCCCGGTCATAGCGGCCGGGGTTACCACAGGTGTTCTGGCCACCGTCGACCGCAGATCGCTCGGCACTCAGACGGAAGACGAATCCATCGAGTGGAAATCCAGCTCCCGCGTTGGCGACAAACTCGGTGACAAGGCGCACCTGAACTTCACGAGTTTCAACCGCAAGGTGCTGATGACCGGCGAAGTCCCCTCCGCAGAAGCCAAGGCCGAAGCCGAACGCGTCGTCACCGGCGTAGCCAACGTACAGGGCGTTTATAACGAGCTGACCGTCGGCCCGGCCTCTTCATATTCGGATCGCAGCAACGACTCCTTCATCACCTCCAAGATCAAGAGCCGCTCGGTCGACTCAGGCAAGTTCAACCCGGTCCATGTGAAGGTCATTACAGAAGCGGGAACCGCCTTCCTGCTCGGAATGGTCACCCAGCCTGAGGCCGACTCAGCGATCAATGTCGCGCGCACTACGTCGGGTGTAAAAAAGGTAGTTAACCTGCTGGAAATCATCACGCCGGGCAAGGCCAAGGAACTGGACGTTGCCCAGTCAAACAACAAGCCGGCAGAAGCGAAGAATCCGTAATTCGCTCGAATTAGTGCCCTGTACGATATAGGGGGGTATGGGTAGCTGGAGAATTCAGCTACCCATTATTTTTTTCAGCCTACGCACCAAAAAACCAATGATCGGCAGCTTGGCGTAAAGCTCTTCAGCCGCATCCCAGTAGTCGCGGTGCCAAATGACCTTTCCCTCGAGATCAAACTTGAGGTGCGAAACGCCACGGATGACCTCGGTTTTGCCTTGGCCGGACGCACCGACCCGATAAAAGAAATCCCAGACCAGCACCGCGCCATTTGCATCCACGACACGTTCAAGCACCTTGAAGCGCGGCTCAGCGACCTGCCTGAACATGTGCGTGAAAACCCGCTGGATAAGTGCCAGTCCACGTCCTTCGTTGAACGGGTCCTTGAAATAGGCGTCCTCGGCATAGTAGTCAGGAAAACAAGCCACGCTTTTCTCTGACAAGCTTTCGTAGAAAGCGACGAGCGAGTCAACGTTGGCTGAATTCATTACGAAACTCATAGAGGACCCCATCACGCACCGGTGAGTCGGCGCACCAGCGGGAAATACAGCCGATACGGCAAGTGAGCGAGCAGTTTCATCACCCGCGTGAAACGTTTGGGGTAATCAATCTCGAACGCACTGCCGGCAAATCCGTCAAGAGTTGCCAGCGCGGCCGCTTCGGGCGAAAGCAGTGCGGGCATCGAGAAATCGTTTTGTGCCGTCAGCGGCGTTGCAACAAAACCGGGGTTGATTACGCGCACACCGATTCCCTTCGGCTCAAGGTCAAGATACAGGGCTTCGGCGAAGTTGATCATTGCCGCCTTGGTCGGCCCGTAGATCAGTGATTTGGGCAGGCCACGATATCCGGCGACGCTGGCCACGAAGGCAATCTGCCCCGCATTCTGCTTCAGCAATTGGGGAACGACACAAGCGGCGAAACAGACGGCGCCGGTGAAATTCACATCAATCATATGCCGCGCCTTTACCGTATCGAGCTGCCACGCGCGCATCGGCAGATAATCGCCGGCCAGGTAGACCGCCACATCAACGCCGCCCCATTCCGCCAGAAGCGCATCCCACGCTGTGTGCAGACTCGATTCGTCGGCCACGTCGCAGGGCAGAAGGAGCGCTCCCGGTGCATTGGCCGCCACGCCCTTGAGGCGATCAAGATTGCGCGCTGATAACGCCACCCGGGCACCACGCGCCAACAGCAGTTTCCCCAGAGCCGCACCGATTCCGCTTGACGCCCCAAGCAACCAGACCCGCTTGCCGTTCCAATCGGTGATCTTCGGATTCATGTGCCATTCCCTTGACGCCGCGTGAAGCTTAGCGTTACCTCGCCAAGACGAAAGCCGAACTTGCTCATTGCTGAGCGGTTAAGCATGACCTTGCCATCCATCAGGAACATCCAGTCATCAAAATCGACGTTCCAGACTTTGCCATCGACCGGCAGCGCCAATACGTAACGCCAACGCAAGGCGTTTCCTGACGCTTCGCCCTGGGCCTCGCCAACGACGTCGTCGGCCCGCCCGACATAACGCGAGGCATCGATCCGCGTGATCGTCCACACTCGCCGCGACGTCGTCCCATCCGACCAGCTGAAGTTTTCGTCGAGCGTCCCGACATCCAGGCCATCACGCTTTTCCCAATGCGCGTCAATCACCACATGAAAGCGCTTGATCACTTCGCCCGAGCGATCCTGAAACATACCCCAACCGTCGAGCGTGCCGTTGAAATACTGCGCCAGATCGAGCACCGGCTGCTGCGCGCGATAACGCTCAACCGGAATGCCGGCACAACCACCCAGACCGAGCACACCGAGAGTACAGAACGCAAGCCACAGTTTTTTCATGAGGAGGACTCCAGAGATTTGCGCCAGCGCCAAGCCAGCGCGGCAGCCACGAGTTTGAAGAAGAGGGGCAGCAGGCCATAAACCGCCGACAAGCCCGATGTTGTTCCGATTTCACCGGGCCGATAGCCCGCCAGATCGAGCAAGGGAAGCGCGAGTCCGGCAGCAAGCGCGAGATTGAGCTTGGCCACCAGATTCCACCAACCGAAATACCCTCCCGCCTGCGCCGAACGACCCGCCCCCTCATCGCCACCCTCATCGCCACCTTCTGCAATATCCGCCAGCAGTGCGGCAGGGAGTGTCAGATCAGCCCCCAGTGCCGCGCCCGAAAGCAAGCAGATGACAAAAAACGCCGAAACATCGCCCGCACCCAGTGTCCAGGCCCAGGAAAACGCAGCGACCGCCACGCCCATCGACACGACCCAGGCAAACACCCGACCAAAACGCCGGGAAACACGCACCCAGACAGGAAGAAAAACGATACCTGATGCAAAATACAGTGCCAGGAAGGCCCCGCCCCAGGATTCGGCTTGCAATACGTCGGCAACGAAGAAGAGAACCAGCGTTGCCGGCAATGCGGCGGCGATTCCGTTCACTACAAAGACGGCAAGCAGACGTCTGAAGCGGCGATCAGCTAAAACGCGCCATAGCCCGCCAAGCACCTTGCCGCCCGCCGGCAAGCGCTGCGGCAAGGCTGGTGTGCCCTGCAACGTAAGCATGGCCAGCACGAACAACAGTGGCACGAAAAGCCAGGACAGCCTCGACAGCCCTTGCGCCGAATCACTGGAAAGTAGGCCGGGCAAGGCCGCGGCCAACACCACGCCAAGCAGCCCGAAGCCCTCACGACTCGCCGCCAGCCGCGTGCGTTCCACTGAATCCTGTCCCAACTCTGCGCCCCAGGCCTGATAAGCAACACTGGCCAGAGAGAACGAAAAATAAGTCAGCAGCAGCGAGGCCATTAGCCACAAAGGCGCTCCAACGGCCGGAGGATGCAGCAAAGCCACCATGCCTATCGCGAGCAGGGGCAAGGCCGGCAAGATCAAACGCTGCCTTTTCGCCGTCCGGTCACTCCAGGCACCGAGCAGCGGATCAATTCCCGCGTCGGCCAGGCGCGATACCAGCAACAGTAGGCCGAGCAGGCTCAGGCTCATCCCCGTCGCCTCGGCGTAAAACCGGGGCACATGCACATAAACCGGCAGCGCCACCATGGCCAGTGGCAAGCCAAGCGCACCGTAGGCGAGCAACTGCCTCCGGGATAGCGCGTCGCTCGTGGCAAGGACCGTCGTAGCGTTCATCAGTCCGGTCGCTTCAGCAAGGCAGAGCGCAATGCCGGGCTGCGACTGGCGGGATCAAGCCAGATCGAGAAAAAGCGGCGTGCAAACTCGGCATCGGCGACATCGCCCGTAAGTTGCCCGCGAAAATAGAAACTCGCACCACGGCCCGGATAATGAACGCCAACGATGCTGTCGCCTTCCTTGACCTCGGGAAAAACACGCCGCAAATCATTCGCCCAGCGAACCAGTTGTGCCTCGTCCGCGCCCAGCCGGCGCATTTCATCCAGACTGGTCTGCACCAGCCGTTCGCGCGGGATGTCTCTCAGATAGTCAAGTTGCAAGGCCATTGGCGACGAGTCAACCGATTGTCCAGCGACCCAAAGCGTTGCCTGATAGATCGAAAGACCAAACCAGGTCATGGCCCCACTTCCCCATTTCTGCCAGGGGCCACCGTCCTGACGCACGGCTTCAGGTAGCGCCTGGGCCGTTGCCGCGAAGAACAGGAGCAACACCACGAACAGTTTTTTCATTGACGGTGCGCCAGTTCAAACTGCATCACATCGGTGCAGGCGCTATTGAATCCGGCCTGGCAATAGGACAGGTAAAAGCGCCAAAGACGGTGAAAGCGCTCGTCAAAGCCCTGCGCCTCAATGGCCTGCCACTGTTGCTCGAAGCGTACCGACCACTCAGCCAGTGTGCGCGAATAGTCCGGGCCGAAAGCAAGAATGTCTCTGACGGCCAACCCGGCCCCGGCTGCATGCCGCTCAAACACCGCCGGACTGGGCAGCATGCCGCCGGGAAACACATGCTGCTGAATGAAGTCCGTGCCGCGACGGTAACGTGCGAATAGCTCGTTGCGAATGGTGATGCTTTGCACCAGTGCGCGCCCTTCAGGTGCCAGCATCCGCTGCAAGGTCTTGAAGTAGCTCGGCCACCAACGCTCGCCAACCGCTTCGAACATTTCGATCGAAACGATGTAATCGTATTTCTCGCCGGTCAAATCGCGGTAATCGCACAGATCAAGCTTGACCTGCCCGTCCAATCCCGCGCGCACCATCCGTTGCCGCGCAAATTCAAGCTGCGCCGGAGATAGCGTCACGCCATGAACCTGCAGGCCGGCTTCGCCAGCAGCCACTTCGGCAAAGCCACCCCAACCGCAGCCGATCTCGAGAACCCGCTGTCCGGGACGGGCGTTGAGTTGACTCAGTATCCGGCGATACTTGGCGAGTTGAGCCTGCTCCAGCGATCTGCTGACATCTCCCGCAAACAGCGCGCTTGAGTACGTCATGGTCGGATCGAGCCAGAGACGATAGAAATCGTTTCCCAGATCGTAATGCGCCATGATGTTTCGCCGCGACCCGGTACGCGTATTGTCATTGAACAGGTGGCGCAAACGAGCTGACAAAAGACTCCACCATTGTCCATAGACCGCATGGGAAAGCGCATCGCGGTTGTTGGCCAAGAGGGTCAGCAGGGCGGTCAGATCCGGCGCATCCCACTCCCCGTCAATCCACGCTTCGGCAAAGCCGACATCGCCGCGCTCAAGAATCCGGTCGAAAACAGTCCAGTTTCCGATCTCCAGCGTAACCGATGCGCCACCATGACCGCAGCACACCGTGCCGCCGTCGGGCAGGCGTATTTCAAGCGTTCCGTGAGCGATCTTTTCCAGCAGGGCAAGCACCGCTTTGGCGTTTCGCGGCCTACGTGTCGCTGAAGCTGGCAAAGTACAGGTGTTCTGCATAAGATTCATCGCGTCGTCTCCTCAAGCGGTGGGGCGGGTTTGGTAAAAAATGGCACGCGTTTCAGCCATAGGCGAAGTGCCTGCCAGTGAATCCGCAAGACCACACCCAGCGTAAGCAAGGGGTAGCCGAAAAAAGCCTTTAACAATGACGCGCTGCCGAGCGGTGCGGCGGTCCCGGAAAGAGCCGTATGCAGCAAATCCCCTGACGCATCGCCATGGTCAATGCACGCCATGCGCCAGGCGGCAGCCGTGTTGGACGAATGATCCGATTGATTCGTGGCAAAAAAACGGAAGCGGTAGTAACCCGACACCGCCATGAACGGCGAAACATGAAATACCTTCTGCCGTTCTATTGTTTCGCCGTCGGCAATGGGCCGGCCATCCGGGTGCGCCAGCAGATAGTTGTGGCGCTCGCCAAAAGTATTGTTCACCTCGGCAAGAACGGCCACGAGTTCACCTGCGGCGTTATGGCAATACCAGAAGCTGACCGGGTTGAAGACAAAGCCGAGAACCCGGGGAAAACACTGCAGGCTGATCTCGCCATCGGCAACAATTCCGGCGCTGGCCAACATATCGCCAATCCACGCCAAGGGGTGCGAACCGTCGCGCGCACCATGATCGGCAAAATGGAAACTGAAGAGATTGAAACGATTGACCGAGAACAGCCGATTCCCAACTGTCTCGATGCGCTTCAGCGGCAGCAGGAAGAAGTAGACCGGATACACGAACTGGTGACCGGCCGGCCGCAAGCGCCGATGCATAACCTTTCCGAAAAACAGGAGGGCCGGCTTGCTCATGCAGCAAACTCACTGACCCGTGGTGCCACCGGTGAATACTCACCGGCTTCACCACCCTGCCACGACGCATTGCAACCCAATGCATTGGCAACCTTCAATCCGGACTTCAGGCCATCTTCGTGGAAGCCGTAGCCATTCCACGCGCCGCAAAACCACACCCCCTTCTGACCCGAAATTGAAGCCAGCCGGCGCTGAGCCGCGATGGCCGGACCGTCAAACACCGGGTGCGCATAGTCATACTCCGCGATGATTTTCTCTCCGGCCGGTTCGCGTTGCGGATTCAGTGAAACCATCACCGGCGCCTTGAACGGCAAGGGCTGCAAGCGATTGATCAGGTAAGAAACGCTGACCGGGCGCTGATCCGTTTCATCCTTGCTTGAAAGATAGTTCCAGGCCGACCACAGCGCCGGATTGCGTGGCAACAGTGCCGCATCGGTATGCAGGACTGCCCGGTTCTGTTCATAGCGAATGGCACCGAGCAGTTCTCGCTCTTCCGGCGTTGCCGCATTTCCAAGAATCGTCAGGGCCTGATCGCTGTGGCACGCCAGAACGACCTGATCAAAACGCTCTATGCCGTTTTTTGTCCGCAACAACACGCCGCCCTGATCGCGCTTGAGCCCGAGCACGGGTGAGTTCAGGCGAACGTCGCCCAGGGTTGCGGCCAGCTTCTTCACATATTCGCGACCACCACCCTGCACCGAGCGCCAGAGCGGCCGGTCAAAGACCTGAAGCAAACCGTGATTACGGCAGAAACGAACAAAAGTCGCCAGCGGATAGTCAAGCATTTGTCCAGCCGGACAGGACCAGATAGCGGCACCCATCGGCAACAGGTACCACTCGGCAAAGGTCCGCGAATACGCACCTTCTTTCAGAAATTCTCTGAGCGAGCGATCATCATCCGGAAAGGCCTCAAGCCACGCGACGCTTTCCTTGTTGAAGCGCAGGATATCGGCCAGCATGCGCCAGAATTTCGGGCGCAACAGGTTCTTCTTCTGTCCGAAAACCGTCCAAAGGCTACTGCCAGACCACTCGATATCAGGCTGTTCAAGACTGACCGCAAACGACATCTCTGTTTCAACACTGGCGACACCAAGACACGAAAACAGTGCCGTCAGGTTGGGATAGGTATGAGTATTGAACACCAGAAAGCCCGTGTCGACCGGATGGGTCACACCGTCCAGGGTCACATCGACCGTATTGGTGTGCCCCCCGAGATAACTCCCTGCTTCATAGAGCGTCACTTCATGTCGTTGAGAAAGGAGCCAGGCACTGCTCAGACCGGAAATCCCTGCGCCGACGACGGCAATACGTTGAGCTGCGTGCATTACGTCCTCCTGGACAAACGAAAGTTGAGTGCAGTCACCATGTATCCGTATAAACCATGTAAATTTGTCCAAGACAACAACAGTCCTCCAGTTAGTTTTGAAAGTACCAACCAAAGGTCTTTCGCACAATGTCTCCACAGGCCAGAACTGAAGAAATCACCATTAAGGAAGATTGTACGTGGATTCATTTTTGTCCTGGACAAATCGAAAATACAAGCCTAAGATACCCATCAACAACCACCTTGTCAAGTCTTTGTCCAGGACAGATATGAATAGTTCCACAATGATGAACATCAGTGCCGTCGAACGGGACACCGGCCTCGGCAAGGACACCTTGCGAGTATGGGAGCGCCGCTACAGTTTCCCGCAGCCAATACGCGACACCAATGGAGAACGCCTCTACCCGACGGATCAGGTAGAGCGCCTGCGGCTGATCAAACGGCTGATGGACCAAGGACACCGCCCGGGACGGCTTTTTTCTGCCAGTGAAGAGGATTTGTTGTTGCTCGCAGGATCAGGCCAATCGACCGAACGAACCGTAGCGACGGCCGATCAAGACGTCATCGGACGAATCCTGACACAGATCAAGGAACATGACGCTCTGGGACTCCGCCAAGCACTCAATCAGGCGATGATGCGACAGGGCTTGCAACGCTTCATTCTTGGCACGGTGGTGGCGCTAAACCGCCTTGTCGGAGAAGCCTGGATGCGGGGCGAACTCCATATCTTTGAGGAGCACCTTTACTCGGAACAGATGAAATCCCTGCTGCGCCAGGCGATCGGCAACCTGCCGACAAGCACCGGTGGCAGGCCGCGAATCCTGCTCACGACCGTTCCGGAAGAACGCCACATTCTTGGTTTGCTGATGGTCGAGGGATTACTCACACTCGATGGCGCGACCTGTATTTCATTGGGAGCACAAACACCGCTTCTCGACATTCGCCAGGCAGCCGAAGCGCACGGCGTCGATATCGTCGCGCTATCCTTCTCATCGGCTTTCCCGACACGACAAATCGCCGCTCTGCTCACCCAGCTGCGCGAAATGCTGCCGAAATCCGTTCAACTCTGGGCCGGCGGCGCAGCCACAGAAAGGCTTCCAGCCATTGATGGCGTTATCGCACTACTCACCCTCGAAGAAGCGCTACTGGCCTTGCAAGCGACGAGGGCCGCAGATCAGATCGAGAAGTAGAACTTAACGAAGAAGCCGCATCAAACCCTGAACCCCCCGACCACCTTCTGCATGGTCCCGACCAGGGTCTTGACCGTCCGGGCGGACTCCGCTGTCCGGTTCATCGCCACATTCGACTCTTCCGCCAGTTGAGCAATCGATTCAACGCGGCGGGCGATCTC
>JBBQAT010000122.1:0-13385 GCA_038316625.1 Burkholderiales bacterium | reverse complement strand
CTTGGGTTTGCCCCCGGGGCGGCGCGTGTTGGGCGCGGGGGCCCCGGGCGGGCGCTTTTGGGGGGGGGGGGGCGGGGGCGCCCCCCCCCCCCCACGCCTCGACGAGCAGCAGGCGTCCGCCAATCTGGCTGCACAGCGCGAGCATCGATTTGGCGACGTCGATTTTGTAGTCGTGCATCTTGCCCGAGAGGCCTTCGAAATCGCGCAAGGCTTCGATACCGGTGACGCGCAGACCACTTTCGCGAATAGCGCGCACGGCCGCTGCGGTGCTCGACGGATGGCCGACGATATCGCTCGCTGAAATCATCACCTGCGTAAACCCTGACTGGCGCGCCGCCGCGAGGCGCGTCTCGAGCGATCCGGCGAGCGACGCGATATCAATCCCGAAGTCGTTGAAGTTCATGGCCGGGCGCTGGTGTCGTCGGCCGGTGCGTGCACCAGTTCGAACATCACGCCGCCGAGCAGTGGCTTGGTCAGCGCGCCGCGCTCGCTGGTGTGGACTTTTTCGGTGGCGAGAAACTCGATGCCGCGTTTTTCGAGGACGCCGGTCGCGCCGATCACGTCGGGCGTTGCGAATCCAATGCGTTGTAAATGCTCCTCCATCGGCGCGAACTGAGCCGCGCCGTCGGGCTCAATGAGCTGCAGATAGAACTTGCAACACGGGCTCCGCATCAGCAGACCGCGCGGCATGATGCCAAAGCGCACGTCGTCGGGAATGACTTGAAAGCCAAAGAGCTGCGCATAAAATTCTGACCAGTCGCCGGTGCGGTCGACGCCGACGTACTGGACGATGCCGAAAAAGTCGAGCCCGCAGATCGCTGGCGGGTTCGGATCGACGCCGGGAATGGCGCGAAAGTCGATGTCGAAGATCGAAAATTCGTCGTAGCGATCGATGAAGTAGATCAGGCTCTCGCCGACGCCGTGGATACCCGGAATATTGAGTTCGAGCGCCTGGGCGCGAATCGGGATTTCCCAGCCGCCCAGTTCGAGCGCCCGGCGGAAGGCCGCGTCGGCGTCACGCACGCGAAAGGCCAGCGCGCTCAAGATCGGCCGCTCGATCGGCTCGACGGTACGCGGGATGTCGGCCGCCTGGGAATTCACCACGATGTTCATCGCGCCCTGGCGGTAAAGTTCGACTTCACGCGAGCGGTGGCGCGCGATCGGGTGAAAACCCATGCGCTCGAGCACGCCGCCAAGCGCCTGCGGCTTCGACGTGGTGATCTCGATGAACTCGATCCCGTCCATGCCAATCGGGTTCGTTGATTCGGCAAGCGACTCGCGATCCGTAGCGTTACTCATCGTGGCTCCTGGTTCATCGGCACCGGGCGGGACGCGACCGGTCCGTCGGGGTGCCGTGGGATGCGGAAATTATATCCGCATTGTCCGCCGCTGCGCCGGCGACTTGCGGGCGTTTGCAGCAAAGTCAAAACCCAACGCAGAGGCGCAGAGGACGCAGAGGTCACGCAGAGAAATTCGACAAGACGAAGACCACCCATTCGGAGCTCTCCCTACTCGCTTCTTCCCTCTGCGATCCTCTGCGCCTCTGCGCCTCTGCGGTGGGGTCTGTTTTTCTTCCCCAGTGAGACTTGTCCTTCTGTCCGTGCCGGTTTTCCCTCGGTCACCTCAAAACGCCAACATCAGCGCGTATTCGGCTTCGCGCAGCAGCGGCAGCGAGCGCGCGACAGCGCGCTCCGGCGTCTCGTTGCCCATCGGCAGACTGACGCTGATCGCGCCGACGATCTCGCCGTCGCGCTTTCTGATCGGCACGGCGATTCCGCGCACCGATTGCGTCAGTTGCTGCTCGAGCAACGCGTAGCCGCGGCTGCGCGCATTGTCGATGTTCTCGCGTACCGACGCTTCGCTCGTCGCCGTATGCGGCGTGTAAGGAACGAACTTGCGACCGGCGAGCCAGGCATCGACCTCGCCCGGCGTGTGACAGGACAGCATCGCAATACCGGCGGCGGCAAGGTTGGCCGAAACGCGCGCGCCAAGGACAAAACCAACGTTCTGCACCTGGTTTGAGCCGTCGCGCGCGACAAAGACGACGTCGTCTTCGTCGAGCACGGCAAAGTAGGTCGCGCCGCCGAGCGCGACGCTGATGCGCTGCAAATACGGCTGCGCGGCGCGTGGAACCTTGGCCGAATCGAAGTACGACCAGCCGAGGCGCAGGACGCGCGGCGTCAACCAGAACAGTTGTCCGTCGCTATCGACGTAGCCGAGGTGCTGCAGCGTGCGCAGATAGCGGCGCGCCGCCGTGCGCGTGATGCCGGTGCGCCGCGCGGCAGTAGATGCGGTGAGGCGCGGATGCGCGTCGTTGAAGGCTTCGATGATGCGGATGCCTTTATCGAGACCGGCGATCCAATCGCGCTTGTCGAGTGCAAATTTAGCGGTCACGGGCTCTCCGGGGCGATTGAATATGCGCGCTAATCGCTCGCAACGCGCGAATATCGCGCATAAGCACCGCAGCGTCAATCGGCAGCGGCGCGCGCAGTGCCTACCATGATGCTTCGCACGCCGCTTACCGGCGACGCGACAACATCAGATCGCCCGCAAGCGGGCGTGCAGATCACGGGAGGCACGATGGCACAACAGTATTCATTGGCCCATTTGACCGTACTCGCTTGCCCGCCACCGGAGATGGTCTATGTCGCGGCACGCGCCGGTTACGATTTTGTCAGCCCGCGCCCGATCTACATGGGCCTGCCCGGCGAGCCCAATTACGCGCTCGCCGACAACCCCGAGATGTTGCGTCAGATGAAGCGCGCGCTCGCCGATACCGGTCTTGGCGTGCACGACATCGAGCTCGCCCGCATCCACGACGACATGCACCTCGCCAAATACCTGCCGGCAATGGAAGTGGCCGCCGAGCTCGGTGCCAAGGCCGTGCTCTCGAGCATCTGGACGACCAATGGCGCGTACGCGAGCGAAAAATTCGGCGAACTGTGCGACCTCGCGAAGCCCTTTGGCCTCACCGTCGACCTCGAATACGTGCCGATAGCCGGCGTCAGGACGCTGGCCGGCGCCGTCGACGTGCTCAATAGCGCCAATCGGCCCAACGCCGGGCTGATGATCGACGTCCATCATTTTCATCGCGCGCTCGACAAGCCCGAGGACCTCGACGGCCTGCCGCGGCAGTGGTTCCATTTTGCCCACCTGTGCGATGCGCCGGTCGCCATCCCCTCCGACCTCGCCGAGATGACGCGTATCCTGCGCGAAGCGCGCAGCTACGTCGGCGAAGGCGGTATAGACGTTGCCGCGATCCTCAACCGGCTGCCCGAAATGGTCTATTCGATCGAACTACCAAACATCGCGCGGGCCCGCGAATTCGGCGCCGCCGAACACGCCTTCCGCTGCCTCGAATCGGCAAAAGCCTACTTCGCGGCCCATCCGCGCGGCGCCGAGCCGGCCACCGGGCATTTCAATCCGCCGCGTGAAGAACGACAGGACGACGCTCGCGCCCTTGCCCGCTGACTCGAGCCTATCCGGACCCCGGCGCGGCCGGCGCCACCGGGCATTGCCGGTGATCAACGCTTCAACAGAGCGGCAGATCGCGCAATAATGTCGACCGGCTGGCAGACGCACGCCGGGCCGAAAAATCAAGCGCGGAAGCTCGGGGCGGGAATTTCGTTGCCGAACAGTTTCAGCAGAAAGTGGAGACGCACATGTCGGAAAACGCCAGAGACGGGAATGCGCTCGACGAAACAAGCGAAGAGCCGCCGACAGAGAAACCGGCGCCCAAGGGCGAATACAAGATGCTCGCGCTCTTGCTGATCATCGGCTTGGCGCTATTCATCGATTCACTGCGCAGCCCGGGGCTCTTTCAGGGTGTCAGCAGCGGCCCGGGCAGCATCCCGCAGCTCGTTGCCGGCGCGCTCGTGCTGATGGTTCTCGCCCTCGCCGTCCAGGGCATCCGCCGCGGCTACCGCGAAGGCTCGCTCAGGGAATGCGCACATTATCTCTTCGACAAGGACGTCGTCATTCTGCTGGTCAACGTCTCGATTTACGGACTCGTCGTCGAAACGCTGCACTTTATACCGGCGACCTTTCTCTTTCTCGTGTCGACGATGGTTCTGCTCGACCGGCGCCAGTTGCTGCTCAAGATAGCCGTCTCGGCGGGCACCGTCGGCGCATTGCATCTGATCTTTTCGACGTTGTTCCAAGTCGTCCTGCCATAAGCCGAGCGAGAAAACAATGTACACAGGTGTCGAAGGTTTCCTCGTTCCCTTCATGAGCCTATCGCTCGTCTGGTGGATCGGTGTCGGCACTTTTGTCGGCCTCTACGTCGGCGCCATCCCGGGCCTGTCGGTGACCATGGCCGTCTCGCTGCTGATCTCGTTCACCTTTACCTGGGATGTCTACCCGGCGCTGGCGATCATGGTCGGCATTTACACCGGTGGCGTCTACGGCGGCGCGCGTTCGGGCATCCTGCTCAACATTCCGGGCGCTCCGGCGGCCGTCGCCTCGGCCTTCGACGGTTACCCGCTGGCCAAGATGGGCCTCGCCGGCGAGGCCATGGGATTGTCGACGACGCAATCGGTGATCGGCGACTTTTTCGGCATCATCATCCTCGCGCTGTTCGCCCCGCTGATCGCCCAGCTCGCGCTCGTCTTCATGCCGCGCGATTATTTCCTGCTCGCCTTCATGGGCCTCTTCCTCGTTGGCAGCCTGTCCGAAGGCAATATGCTCAAGGCGCTGATCACGGCCTTTTTCGGCATCCTCATCGGCCTCATCGGCATGGACCCGGAAACCGGCCAGGGGCGCATGACCTTCGGTTCGCTGCCGATGCTCGGCGGCATCCATTTCGTCATCGTCATGATCGGCACCTTCGGCATCTCCGAGGCGCTCGTCCAGTTGCAGACCAAGGTCGTCCCGGTCAAGCAGAAGATCACGCGCGTGACGCCCAAATGGGACGTCATCTGGGACAATATGTGGCTGACCCTGCGCGCCTCGACGATCGGCGTAATCATCGGCGCGCTGCCCGGGACCGGCGGCGACATCGCCGCGCTGATGGCTTACGACCACGCCCGGCGCACCGTCAAGAACCCCTACCCGATGCCCTTCGGCCAGGGCGCCTATCAGGGCCTGATCGCCCCCGAAGCGGCATGCAACGCGGCGATCGGCGGCGCCTTCGTGCCGATGATGACGCTCGGCATCCCCGGCGATTCGGTCACCGCCGTGCTTATCGGCGCGCTGATCATCCACGGTCTGCGTCCCGGGCCGATGCTGATGCGCGAACAGCCCGAGTTCTTCTGGTTTGTCGTCGGCTCGCTGGTGCTGGCCAACGTCTTCCTCTACATCTGGGGAATGACCGGGATCCGCCTGTTCAGCAAGATCGTCGAGATACCCAAGCCGATCATCATTCCGATCATCGTCGTGCTCACTTTCGTCGGCGGCTATTCGATCCAGAACAGCGTTGCCGACATCTACTGGATGATCGGCTTCGGGGTCGTCGGTTACTTCATGAAGCGCTATGCCTATCCGGTTGCGCCGCTGGTCCTCGGCGTCATCCTCAGCCCGATCATCGACGCCAATTTCCGGCGCGGCGTGCAGATGGAGCACGGTAGCCTCGTCGGTTTCTTCACGGCTATGGTTTCGAACACGATTCCGCTGGTGCTGCTGGCGCTGATGCTGGTCACGGCGATCGCTTCGAATCCGCGCATCATGAGCGCGATCAAGCGCCGGCTCAGCAGAAAGGTGCCGACCCATTGAAATCCACGCTGCGTATCGCCTGGTATCTCGGCTTTGGCTGGGGCGCGATCGCCGCCTTCATCGCCTGCGGCGTGGCGATAAACCTGGTCGACGACGGCTGGCTACGCTGGGCCTTGTACGTCCCTTTCGTGCTCCTCGGCGTGCACCTGTCGATCCGCCTGCGCACCTTCAATACGCAGCGCTGGCGCCGTGTGCACGGCCGCGCGATGATCACCTACGGCAAACTCGCACTGGCCGAATACGACGCCGCCCAGCGCGAAAACCGCGCGTTCGACGTTGGTGTTCCGTGTCGGCAACTCGCCGTATCGCTGTTTGGCGAGCGCGGCGCCGCTGAACTCGCTCCCGTGCTCGGTGCCGGCCGAAAAGCCTACTACCACGAACTGCTCGAAGCCCATCCGCAGGTATTTCTTGACGGCGTCGCTGCGGCGCGTCAAACGACCGTCGTGGACAGCGTCCGCGACGATATCGAAGCGAGTCGGCTCGGCCCGGACATCGTCATCGCCAAGGCCATCGAGCGCCAGCACAACCGGTTCGAAGCCGCACGTTATTTGCATGCCCTGCTCCTCGGCCGGGTGCGCTAGGGAAGATAGGCAATACCGACAGCCAACACAGCGATGCGAAGGGCACCGGCGCGCCGCCGGCGCGTTGGAAGATGAGTGGTATAGGGTACTGGCAGGTGCACACTCCAGTCGCGGGGTAATTTTCCGACGATTGGCTTTTTAACTAACGGAGAAAACGCATGCGATCAAGCAAATGGACAATGCTCGTTGTAGCCGCGAGCCTTCTGGCGACAGGCCTCGTCAATGCCGCCGATTATCCTGAACGTCCGCTCACCGGCATCATCGCCTGGGGCGCCGGCGGCGGAACCGACACCGTTTCGCGCCTGATGACGCCGATCGCCGAAAAAATTCTTAAGCAGTCGGTCGTTCTTGCCAACCGCACCGGCGCCACCGGTGCGATTGCCGCGCAGGCCGTCCATTCGGCAAAGGCCGACGGCTACACGCTGATGTTCCACGCCGAAAATCCACAGTTGTATCAGGTGCTCGGCCTCTCGCCGCTGAGCTACGATGACTTTGAGCCGATCATCCTGTCGGTCCAGGGCTCGACGGTGATCGTCGTGCACAAGGACTCGCCGCTCAAGTCCTACGACGACCTGATCAGAGCCGCCAAAGCGAGTCCGGGCAAGCTGTCGATCGGCATCAGCGGCGTCGGCGGCCAGCCCTGGGTGACCTCGACGCTGCTCAAGAAAGTCGAAGGCGTGACCTTCAACCCGGTCGCTTACGACGGCGACGGTCCGCTGGTCACGGCGATGCTCGGCAAGCAGCTCGACGTCAGCGGCCTGGCCGTCGGCGCGGCGACGCAATACATCCGCAACGGCGATCTGCGCGCGCTGGCGATCATGAAGAACTCGCCGAACTCGTCGCTGCCCGACGTGCCCCATATCACCAAGCTCAATCCGGCGTTCACCGACATCATGAAAGCGTCGGGCTTCTTCTACGGCGTCTATGTGAAGAAGGGAACGCCGCAGCCGATCATCGACAAGCTGACGACCGCCTACAAATACGCGCTCAACGACAGCAAGTTCGTCGATTACGCGAAGAACAACGGTCTTGACGTCCTCGCTCTGACCGGCCAGGACGCGCGTGCCTTCATGAACACCTGGCGCTCGCAAATGTCCTGGCTGATCTACGACGCCGGCGCCGGCAAGGAATCACCGGCAAAATTCGGTATTCCGAAGCGATAAGGCCGCCAGCTACCGACTGACGGTCCGCCGGCGGACGTGACCTTGACGGGCGGCATATGCCGCCCATCATTTTTGGCTATTTGCAAAATGAGGTTAAAAGATAGAGATTCTCGCAGTGGGGGCGAAAACGGCTAAACATCGGCCTGTTTGGAAGTAGCGTAGGGAGACTCTGATGATGCCGCCTGATGGGCGCAATGGGCACTGCGACCGCCGCTCATTTTTCTGGCGGGAAGGTCTGCGTCCGACCCATAGGCGACGTTCGAGAGAATTGGGAGCAGGCATTCACCGCTCGGGCAAGGGAGGTGAAAGCGGCCACTCGCGATGCTGGCTCCGGGTTCGCGTCTGAACGGCGCAAGTGTGTGATCGTCAGCGGTCGTTCGTGCTTTGAAAGCAAATAGGAACTGCCGGCTAGCAAGCGACGTTCAAGGTTAAAATGCACGACATAGAAGAAGCAGCCGTCCGTAACGTGCGGCATTGGGCCAATTGCAGAACGACGAAGTAAAATGAAAATTTACTGTGTAGATGAAGTATCCATTGACTTCAACTGGGTTACGAATAATTATCCAGAGAATTTGTAAGACAGAGAGCTTTTTATCCAATGAAAAATCCGTGTCCGCTCTGTGGAAAGCGAAAAGCTCAGAGACGTTGCTTGCGTCAAAATAACTTGGAAATTTGCAGTCTTTGTTGCGGACAGATTCGCACTGAGACATGCACAGGCTGCTCGTACTATACTGCTGCACAGAAGTATCGCGCCACCCGCAGCCCATCTGCGATAGTGCCTGATGGTTATTTTGTTGCCAAGTCAAACCAAGATGTGGAAGAAGCCGTCAATTTCGCGATGGAACTTGCCGAACGTGGCAAGACAAATGAGGCGTGGACGGCGCTGACTAGGGTGCTCGGTGCCCATCCCGATAATCATCTCGTATGCTATGGAATGGGAACTCTGCATGCTATCTCGGGTGATTTCAAACAATCCATCAACTGGTTCGATAAGGCCATTTCAACCTTTCCATATTTCGTCGAGGCTCTCTTCAACAAGGCTGTGTCACATCAGAAGCTATTCGATGTAGGCAATGCAATTCGCGCCTACCGCAAAGTATTGGAATTAGGAGATCCCAGCGATACGCCCGCCAAACAGGCCAGATCGTTTCTGGACAGTATGGCTGCTTCCATCCGCGAAAACGATGGCATTGATTTGGACAGCTATATTGAATCTCAGTCCGAGTTCGATCGCGCCTTTGTGCTCATGGAACAGCGGGATTGGTCGGGTGCTCTGGCTGGTTTTCGCGCTAGTGCGGCGAAGAATGACCGCAACGCCCCGATTCACGGCAACATGGGACTATGTCTTGCCAGCCTGGGCCACAAGGCTCAAGCCTTGGCTGAATTTGATCGCGCCCTTGAGATAGATCCACAATATTTGCCGGCCGCAACGAATCGCGTTTTCGCCGAAAGTATGGAGGAAGGTATTTCCTTGAACGTTGCCGGATTTGAGCGTGTCGAATTCGGCAAGGAGCGGTTTTTTGACTCCTTGGGAGCGAAGAAATAGGCGCATTGCGGATGTCGACAAGAGCAGGTCAATATTGCAAAATCACTGACGGAGAGCAGTCGGTCATCAACGTTGGCTCAGGGTCGGTTGCTGAAATTCACGCCTCAGAATTGAGAGGCTCCTTCCAGTGTGGACCTGCCGTTCATGCGAAAAATGCTCGACATCGCAGCCAAGGGCCGCTTCATACTGATTGCTGCCGCTGGTGGCATTTAGGCCAACGACTACACACGGCCAAAACCGGCCCGTCGTCGGTTCGCCAGAGCGGTCGTTCGAATGGCTGCTAACATCCCCCCATGAGAGTACGCATTCTTCGCGGGGCTAAGGAAATTGGCGGATCATGTGTCGAGATTGAGTCCGGCGGCGAAACTATCCTCCTTGACGCAGGCTTGCCGCTAACGAGCGATTCTGAAACGAATCCGGGATTGCCAGACTTAGATGGCGCTTCGCTTCAAGGCGTCGTAATTTCGCATCCCCATCTAGATCACTATGGGTTGTTGCCGTGGGTGCCGACAGTACCCGTGGCAATGGGAGTCGCTGCACGACGTATTCTGAGGGCTGCTGCACCGTTTATGCGCCCGGCAGCCTTGAAGTTGGATGGTCCCGACTTAGTGGATCGGCAACCGATCCGATTAGGACCGTTTCAGATCACACCTTATCTGGTCGACCACTCTGCCTATGATGCCTACGCGCTCCTTATCGAAGCCGATGGATACCGCCTGTTTTATAGCGGCGACATCAGAGCACACGGCCGCAAACGAGTACTGGTCGAAAAGCTGATCTCGTCACCGCCAGGGCATATCGACGCTCTTCTTCTTGAAGGCACCACCCTGGGGCGAGGTGGCGACTCTGTACCAAAATCGGAAGATCAAATTGCAGAAGAACTTGCCGGGATATTTCGCGATACCGCTGGCCTAGCTCTAATTCAAACGTCCGCGCAGAATATTGATCGGTTGGTCTCCATATTTCGGGCTTGCAAAAAATCTAAACGCACATTGGTCATCGATCTATACACCGCTGAGATACTGGCGGCGACTGGCAACTCGCACGTTCCGCAATCTGACTCGGATGGCATCGCAATTTGCATCCCGCAACGGCAGCGTGTTCAGATCAAGAACAACGGTTGGTTTGATATTCTGGAGCGTCACTCTCGCCACCGGATATATCCGCATGCGATAGCAAAGAATCCCAGTGCTTATGCGCTAATTTTCCGAAGCCTATGGATGCGCGATCTGGAACGGGCTAACTGCCTCTCTGGGGCTTGCCTGATCCATTCGCAGTGGGAGGGCTACCTGAAGGAAAAGAGTTTTCGCAAAGTCGATGTATGGCGGGAAAGTCATGGCATGGCATTTCACAAGTCACACACCTCCGGCCACGCCAGCCTGGCCGACCTCAAGCGCTTCTCAACTGCACTCGCTCCAAAAGTTCTTGTGCCAATTCATACCGATATGCCGGAAAAATATGGAGAGTTGTATCCGTCCGTTACCTGCCGCGCTGATGGCGAATGGTGGAACTTATGATTACATCAGGGAGATCTGAAGTGACTAAATTGAGTATTCTTAACAAGGTTCGGAAAACTCTGGCGTCAAATGAGTTGAAAAATGCCATCGCTTGGGACGATCATAAAATCGATGAGCTTATTAAGAACGTCGAGGAATGCTGGTCTCCCGTTAAGGTTCAAAGGGCAGACAAAAAAGCTCGGGGAAAGCTTAACTGGAAACTACGCTTTAAACCGCTACCACTAACTAACAACCAAAAACGTGGTCACGGGAGCGGGGCCGAAGTTGTCCTAGAGCGCAAAATTGCAGATGCATTCGATGGCATGAACTGCGTGTGGAACCAAATGCCCGTTGCATCTGGTCTTCTTGAACGGGCAGGCAATATCGACAAAGAGAAGGAAGAGCCAAGACGTGCAATTGATCTTGTGTACAGACCCGAGAGAGCGAATGGACGGTATGAGTTTCTAGAGTTGAAAGTCCCGCGTAAAAGTGGCTCACCTGACAGTCTTTATTCCGCAGCGATCGAGGTATTTGAGTACGGACTTCTGTATCTGTTTTCGAGAAAGAATCGAGACGGCCTAGGTTACAAAGCCGGGGATAGTTATAAGGTACTTGATGCCACCCATATCGCCTTGAGGGTTCTTGCCCAACCAGAATATTTCAAACAACTTCACGCAGATGACAATTTCCCATTCGATGCTGTCAATAGAGCTCTGGATGACTATTTAAAACGCCATAGCGGAATCTTCAGTGACCTAACGATGGACATTGGTGCAGAGAGTTTCCTCTGTAATGAAAACGATGACCCTGAAAAGATCAGAAGTACGTTCATTGCAAAAAAACCAATCGAGTGCAAATGAGCGATACGGTAATCTCAATAGATATAAGTCGGGATCATCGTCTTAGTGCAGATGATCCTCGCCTCCGGGATTTTAATGCAATCGGCTTCGATCCTGCGGATATTGCGGATTGGGCCAACGTCAATCAGTGTAATGTGCGTCACCGGCGAATTCAGTTTGTCGATTTGTTTCCCATCTTTGTCCCGCTGTTGGTGTTTAGCCCTGATGATATCTTTTCGGAGAAAATCACTGGCTGGATTGACACCGGCGAACCGCTTGTGGAAAACATTGCTGGTCTGATGGGCGACGTTGCTCCGAACACCATCCAGTTTCTGGTTGGGAAGCCCTTGTCACTTGTCTCCGAGCAGTGGATTGATGATGAATTGTATTTGGTCTTCGCTCTTAGCTGTATCCCTGCAGATAAGCGCCCCCAGTCCAAGACGGATTGGGGGATATTTGCCGATTTTCAAAAATTCATCATTCCGACCCCTTGGGATGCGAGTGGCCATTTCTTCGGGGAGTTGTGTTGCCTAGGCTACGAGCCTGCATGTGCCGAGATGCTTGAGCTTACGGGTGATGAACTGCATAAGCTGATCTTGGTAAATGGCTTCATCAATTTCTTGAGTGTCTGGGCTGCTACTGTCGCCAACCAAGCACGTAAGCCCGGAAGTAACATTATTCCATTCTCCCTTAAACCGAGACCTTACAGCCGTGACAATCCGGGTCCGGTAAACGAGTGGGTCAATCGATTCTTCTCTGGCCTGCCGGCTACAACCATCTTTCGCAAGGTGCTGTCGTGGCGAAGCGCGTTTCAGGACGCTGTTGCCATTGCTCAGCGTGAGAGCAACGACCCGGAATTGACCCAGTGGCCTGCTCTTCTACGCCAGCCTTTTGTCACCGATAACGTTCGGGTTGTTTCTCTGACGACGATAGATGAGGCCATGACTGAAGGGGGAGCGCTAAAGCCCTATATGGATAACCACACTGAATCTTGCACGCTGGGCGATAGCCACCTCGTTGCGCTAAAGGACGCGCAAGGCAAGCATATAAGTGCTGCAGAAATTCATCTCGTTGTGGCGGAAGGCAACCTAGTGATTCCATATAGCCACACCCATCAACGACCTAATGGGGAATATGCCCATCTATGGGAGGAAGACATTCTCAATTCCGCATTAAACTGGCTCAAGCTTCCCGATCAGCAGGCTTGGCTTCAGGCGCTTGTCAAGTTTCATGATGCAAGACGTGAGTCTATTCGTGAGCGATTGAAGGTTCTTGAGGTGCTGGACTTTGAGGCGATGTGTCAGGTGCTACGGTTGGTCATAGACGATTATGAACGAATCTTGTCAGAGGTTTCCAATCTGGGCACTTGAACAGCTTATCTTGCTCACCAATTGTTTCAAATGCCAGAGCGCACTTTGTTCGTTCATTCGCCGAAAACCGGACATTGTGTCTATGAACAACGAGAGTCCGTTCAGGGTCGCCTGCACTCAGTGACGAATGACAGCTTCCGGGAAGCGAAACTTCAATGGCGGCTTTCCGGCGACCAATCCGAAGAGTCGTCGGTCGCAACGCGACCTGAGCCGCCAGTGAACTTTCTCCAGTGCGGTCATTTCGCCAGCCCAATTTTCGCGTGGTAGAACGCTACAAAGGAGCCACTCACGGACTTAGCCTGCCGGCCAACAACGGACGTTTCGAACGGAAAACTTGGACCTCTTCGAACGGCAGGCTAGTGATCTAGGTTCGGCCGCACATGGCGATTACATGCCCCGGAAAATCGTTGGCTTTATGCAAAGAGCTCCAATATTCCTTACATAGGGGCTCGAAGTAAAAGCGCTGCTGTGTCGGCTTCGCGAACGTTTCTGAGAGCCGCTTGGCGACAAGGGCGTATCGCCGCACCCTAGGTTTCAGCTTGCGATCGGTACACCGCATGGAGTGGCTAGCCCCGCATTCTCTCGAGCATGTGATTGATGACTTCGGTGTGCTCGTGCTGCGGGCTAAACATGATAATCTCGGCGTCGGCGTCGACCTTCACGTTGTGTCCCGGCGGCATG
>JBBQAT010000121.1:0-13516 GCA_038316625.1 Burkholderiales bacterium | reverse complement strand
ACACGACAAAACGAGGTTATCGATGCCATCGGGCTAGAAAAACCAACCGCCCCACAGCAACTGTTGCTGCTGTAGGGGCATTTTTGAAAACCCGTACAAATGAAATCAATGACTTGCGTGCGTAACTGTCGAACCCGTGTGGCCAGAGCCGTTTATTCATGAGCTTCTTGGCGATGCTATTTCGTAGATCGCCATTTCATGCGGCTCTCGGGGCGATACTAGAAAAAATGAACCTGACAACCGCACCGCAAAGGCACCCAAAGGGACTACAGAGCCGCGAAGATCACCAAGAAAACATGTTCTTGTTTCAATCTTGTCGACAGTAGAATATCGCGCCCAACCACCGCGCCAAGACAATCCTTATGCACGCTGTCCTCCGCAATAATATGGTCTTCGTAAAAGAGCAAATCGGCATGTTCAGGGCCGCCAATAGTTACGACATTTTTGACCCGAACACTAATCAAAAAGTGATTGAATGCCGGGAGCCCAACCTTGGGTTATTCTCGAAAATTTTCCGTTTTACCGACTACAAACGGATGACGCCTTTCCATGTGGAAGTTCGTACGCCTGAAGGTAAAATGGTTCTCACCGTCAAACGCGGGTTTTCCTTGTTTTTATCGAATGTTGAAGTGCTAGATGAAACTGGAAACACGGTCGGATTCTTCAAACAAAAGCTCTTCTCCATCGGCGGAAAGTTTGATGTCCTCGACGCACAGGAAAACACGGTGTGCACCCTGCAAGGCAAATGGACAAGCTGGGATTTCCGCTTCATGCAGGGTGACAAAGAACTCGCCGCCGTCTCAAAACAATGGGCGGGACTTGGCAAGGAGTTGTTCACTTCGGCAGACAACTACATGCTGACCATCAACGAATCGGTGGCGGCAGCGAACCCCACACGCATCCTGATTTTCGCCGCCGTGATGTGTATTGATATGGTTCTGAAGGAGTAATTTCTTTCCGCACGCCGAAACATGGCAACCGGCACGTTCGCAAACCTTGCGGTTTGCAAACCCTACGGGAGAACTACTCGCCGATAGCGACGAGTTCGCGTTGGTAGCGTTGCCAGTTCTCGACGTATCGCTCGGCTCCGCCGGAGAGTCTGGCGACTTCCTCGTCGGTCAGCTCGCGAATGATACGCCCCGGCGCACCCACGACCAGCGAACGATCCGGGATGACCTTGCCTTCGGGGATCAGCGTTTTGGCACCGATCAGGCAGTTCTTGCCGATGACCGAACGGTTGAGCAGGGTGGCGCCCATGCCGATCAGGCTACCGTCGCCAATCGTGCAGCCGTGCAGGATGACCATGTGGCCGACGGTGACGTTACGACCGATGCTCAGAACCAGGCCAGGGTCAGTGTGCAGGG
Source organism: Burkholderiales bacterium (assembly GCA_038316625.1). Taxonomy (GTDB): domain Bacteria; phylum Pseudomonadota; class Gammaproteobacteria; order Burkholderiales; family Rhodocyclaceae; genus Propionivibrio. The sequence continues at coordinate 12,152 of JBBQAT010000121.1, read as the reverse complement.
TGGAGCCGTCCTGGATGTTGCTGTTCTCACCAATGATGATTTTGTCGGTATCGCCGCGCAGCGTGGCGTTCCACCAGATCGAGACGTTTCGCGCGAGGTGAACCTGGCCGATGACCGTGGCGTTGGGGGCGATCCAGCTTTGTGGGTCGATCTGCGGCGTGAGGGCACCGAGACGGTAGATGGGCATTGCAAATCCTTGATTATTGGTAGCGCAGCGCCTCGATCGGGTCGAGCGCCGCTGCCTTGCGGGCGGGATAAAAGCCGAAGAATACGCCAACCGCCGCCGCAACGCCAAAAGCGACGAGAACCGAACCACCCGAAATGACAATGACCATGTTGGTAATGGCATTGACCAGCAGAGCGCCGCCGATGCCGAGCAGCAGGCCAATCAGGCAGCCGGTGATCGAGATCATGATCGCTTCAAGCAGGAACTGGGTCAGGATGTCTCGCTGACGCGCGCCGATGGCCATGCGGACGCCGATTTCGCGGGTCCGCTCGGTAACCGATACCAGCATGATGTTCATGATCCCAATGCCGCCGACGAGCAGCGAAACCGAGGCAATCGCACCCAGCAGCATCGACATGACGCGCGTGGTTTCGGCGGCCGAGTCGGCCGCAGCGGCCAGGTTGCGAATGTAGAAATCGTCATCCTGATCCTCGCGCAGGCGGTGGCGCTGGCGGAGCAGGGCGGTGACTGATTTTTCCACCGACGGCATGGCTTCGGCCGAACCGGCCTGCACCATGATCGAACGCACCGAGCCGGCGAACGGTACGCCGAACAGCTTGCGCTGCGCCGTGGTCAGCGGAACGATGATGGTATCGTCCTGATCACGCCCGTCGAGGTTCTGGCCTTTGGCGGCCAGTGTGCCGATGACGGTGAAGGGGGTATTGCGTACGCGGATGGTCTTGCCAATTGGGCTTTCGCCGGGGTCGAACAGGTTTTCAACCACCGTCTTGCCGAGCAGCGCCACCCGGGTCGCCGAGCGCACGTCGGAATCGCCAAAAACGTAGCCGCTGGTCAGGGCCCAGGCACGGGCATCGAGGTAGGACGCCGTGGTGCCGACGACTGAGGCGCTCCAGTTCTTCGAACCGTACACCAGTTGCTGCGTTCCCTGATGGACGGGAGCCACGATCTTCACGTCATCAAGTTCGGCGATGGCCTCGCCGTCGGCAACCCGGAGCGTAAACCCGAAGCCACCGCCGGAGCGCGCACCGCCGGTCTGTGTCGTACCGGCAATGATGATGTACAGATTGCTGCCCATCGTGCTGATCGTTTGCGCCACGGCATATTGCGCACCCTGGCCGATAGCCATCATCAATACGACAGAGCCGACGCCGATAACCATGCCGAGCATGGTCAGCGCCGTGCGCATGCGGTTCGAACCCATGGCATGCCAGGCTTCGCCGAGCATCGGGCCTAGCATGGGGCGCTCCCGCGTCCTGGCGTTTGCAGGTCGCTCACGATGTGGCCGTCGAGGAAGCGCACTTGCCGTCGGGCATGGGCTGCAATGTCCGCTTCGTGCGTGACGAGGATGACGGTGATGCCTTCGTCGTTGAGCTGACCGAAGAGCCCCATGATTTCCTCGCTGGTGTGACTGTCGAGGTTGCCGGTCGGTTCATCGGCCAGGATCAGGCTGGGTGAGTTGATCAGCGCGCGGGCAATGGCGACGCGCTGTTGCTGACCACCGGAGATACGGGCAGGAAGCGAGTTGGCGTAGCCTTCCAGCCCGACGCGGGCGAGCATTTCCCGGGCCTTTTTCCGGCGCGCGTCGCGCTTGATGTGCGAATAGACGAGTGGAAGCCCGACATTGTCTTCCAGCGAACTGCGCGGTAACAGATTGAAGCCCTGAAAGACGAAGCCGATGGTGCGGTTGCGCAGGATCGCAAGTTCATCGCCGGGCATCTGTGCCACATTGCGTTCGACCAGGAAATAGTCGCCCGACGTGGGTTTGTCGAGGCAGCCGAGCAGGTTCATGAAAGTCGATTTTCCTGAACCGGACGGGCCCATGATGGCGACGTACTCGCCCCGGTTGATCGTCAGGTCGACCCCCTTGAGCGCCGGGAAGAGCCCGGCGGCGGTGACGTAGGATTTGCCCAGGCCGACGACGCGAATGACCGCTTCGGACATCAGAACAGCCTCATGCCCACGCTGCTTGGTTTGCTGGCGGCGGTCGTGGGATTGTCACCGATCACCACGCGGTCGCCTGCTTTCAGCTCGCTGTCGGAAACCTCGGTGTTGCGATTGTCGGTGATCCCAAGTTGCACGCTGACCGGTTTGAGCTTCTCGCCTTCGACCACGTACACCGTGCCGCTGCTACCGTCGCGCTTCTTGCCCCGGCCTTCGCCGGAACGTCGCTCTCCGTTGTTGCCTGCACTCGGTGGGCCGTTACGGGCCGGTTTTGCTGTCGTCGGCTCGGACGCCTTTTCTTCGGTATCAGCTGGTTTGAAGCGCAGCGCGGCGTTGGCGACCATCAGCACATCATTGCGCCGGGCAACGCCGATGTTAACGTAGGCTGTCATGCCCGGCAGCAGGATGTGTTCCGGATTTTGCAGCGAAACACGAACGTTGTAGGTGACAACGTTCTGTGTCGTCGTCGGGTTCATGCGAATCTGCTGTACCTCACCCGAGAAGTTCTTGTCGGGAAAGGCGTCGACCGTAAAACGCACTTTCTGGCCGACCTTGATCTTGCCGATATCGGCTTCCGCAAAGCTGGAGTCGATGCGCATTTCGGAGAGATCCTGCGCGATCTTGATCAGCGTCGGCGTTTGCAGGCTGGCGGCGACGGTCTGCCCGAGATCGACCACGCGATCAACAACGATGCCGGAAACCGGCGAGCGGATTGTCGTGTAGTTGAGGTTGACCTGATCCTTGTCGGCGGCAGCGCGGGCTTGCGCCAGCTGCGCCTCAGCCGATTTGCGTGCCTGTGTGGACTGGTCCATTTCCTGGCGCGATACATATTCCTGCGCAAACAGCGTGTTCATGCGTGCTTCGTTGGCTCGCGCCAGCTCCAGCGTCGCCGAGATGTTGCCGATACTGGCAGCGGATTGCCTGGCCTGTGCAGCCAGCAGCGAACGGTCGAGTTCGAGCAGGGGCTGTCCTTTTTCTACCGTGTCGTTGAAGTCGACATAAAGCTTGGTAACCGTTCCCGAAACCTGCGTGCCGACATTGACCAGAACGACCGGGTTGAGCGTACCGTTGGCCGAAACGGTCTGCATGATGTCGCCCTTCTCGACCGCCTGAATCCGGTATCTTTGCTCAAGCGTCAGGGCCGTGCTGCGTCGATACCCGTAAATGCCGCCACCAATCAGGGCGGCCGCGACGAGGGTAATCAGGGATATCTTCAATATCGGCTTCATGGCGTTTTCGATTCTGCAGCGGGGTTGAGCAGGCGGCTGTCGAGCATGCCCACGGCTTTGGCCAGCGAAGCACGCGAGACGTTCCAGTCGAGCATGGCCTGGATGCGTTGCACGCGAGCGGCGGCGAGGGCGCTCTGGGCGTTGAGGACGTCAAGGATGTTGCCAACGCCGGCCTTGTAGCGGCCTAGCGCGACACGTTCGGATTGTTCGGCGCTGGCCAGCAGGTCGGCCGTGGTCCGAATCGTCTGGGTGGCTGTCGTCAGGTTCTGGTAGGCCGTCCAGACATCAAGGGCAACCTGCAAGCGAACAGTGTCGCGCTGGGCACTGACTGCTTCCGCCCTGGCTTGCGCGGAACGGACTTTGTAGGTGGTATCGAAACCAGAAAAAATCGGGACTGTGAGGGTCAGTCCAATCGAACTACTGCGACTACTGATGTTGCCGCTATCAACCCAGCTTGGACCAGCCCCCAGCGACAGCGTCGGCAGACCGGAAGCGCGGGTGAAATCGACGTTCGACTGCGCTGCCTTGACTTGCGCTTCGGCGGCCTTGAGATCGGGGCGACGATCACGCGCTTCGACGATCAGGGCGTCAATATCGTGGTCAAAGGAAGCGTCGGGAGTAACTTCGCCAATTTCGGCCAGTGTTAGTGGTTGGCTGGCATCGAGGCCCATGACGTTGGCCAGCGTGCCGTAGGCGTTTTTCAGCGTGCCTTCGGCCTTGATGCGGTTGAGCAGGGCCTGTGACCAGGCGGTTTGCGCCTGCAGGCGGTCAGCCGGCGTCCCGGTGCCGACCTTGTAACGCACTTCAGCGGCGGTAAAACTCTCACGGCTGGCTTTTTCCGATTCCAGCGCTGCGCTCACTGCAGCACGTGCCGCCTGGGCGTTGTAGTAGGACTGCAGTGCGCTCAGGAAAATGGTTTGAACGGTGGCGTCGAGAGTTGATGACGCCGCGCTGAGAAGCTGTCGGGCGTTTTCAAGGTTGGCCGAACGCGCACCAAAGTCGTAAATCAGCCAGGAAAGCGTCAGCGAAACGCTGCTTTGATTGTTGTTCTGGCTATCGGTGTTGGTCCGGCTAAGACCGAGCTTGCCGTCCAGCCCAGGCAGAAAATCGGACTGCGCAACGCCAACCAGCGCGGCCTGTGAGCGGGCGTTGGCCCACGATTCGCGGGTTTTCGGGTTCTGGCACAGGGCAAGATCAACTACTTCAAGCACACCATAGATCGCCCCCGTCAGCAGTTCTCTGCACGGCGCGTAGGCGCTGTCGCTCATCGGTGAGAGGAGAGGGCGCGGTGGCGTGATGGTGTCGGTATTGAATGGGTCGGCTGGCCCGAAGGCCATCGCTTCGCTTGCGACGGTACTGGCGATAAGGACAAAGGTCAGAAATAGAGGGTGTGGACGCATCGGGTCAGTGGTCAGCTCGGAATTTCCGCTAGTATAGCGGCCTTCATTCTTTCCCACGTTACGCCGGCCGGTCGACCTGTTAGCGAATATTACGGGCGGTAACTGCGTTTCAAGCACTATTCAAGCAAAGTTCAAAGCAAACTACGATGGCACTCAAAGCAACGATCTTCAAGGTTGATCTCTCGGTTGCGGACATGGATCGCAACCATTACGAGAACTATGCGCTGACACTGGCCCGGCACCCGTCCGAGAACGACGTTCGCATGATGGTTCGCCTGCTGGCCTTCATGCGCTACGCCGACGAAGCGCTGGTCTTTGGCAAGGGACTGTCGACCGACGAAGAACCAGACCTCTGGCTCAAGGATCTGACCGGGGTCATCGATCTCTGGATTGTTGTTGGTCAGCCCGATGAACGCTGGCTGCGCAAGGCGTCGGGTCGTGCCGGAAAAGTGATCGTTTTTTGCTATGGCGACCGCGTGGTCGATATGTGGTGGGAACAGAACCGCGCGACGCTGGAAAAATTGCCGAATCTGACGGTTTTCCGGTTGTCGTCCGAAGATACGCAGGCACTTGCCGCTTTGGCGAATCGGGCAATGACGCTGCAATGCATGATCCAGGACGGCGAAATGTTGATCACTGGCGAGGGCGAGGCGGTCAGGGTCGAACCCGTCATGGTGTTCGGCGCGCACTGAGCACCCACCGAGCTTTCGCCAGATCCCCCCTTCTGTTTCGACCTGCTATCGGGCGCTATACTTGCGGTCCGTTGAATTTCAGGAAAATCCAGAATCATGGTGAAAACGCTTCCCGTTGAAATCATTGCAGACGAGCTCGCCCGTCTGCGCGCAAGCAACCCGCTGGTTCATTTGCTGACTAATGAAGTGGTGCAGGAAATCACGGCCAATGTGTTGCTTGCTGTCGGTGCTTCGCCAGCGATGATCGTGGCCGAGGACGAGGTCGAAGTATTTGCGTCCATTTCCGGTGCGCTGCTGGTCAACGTGGGTACCTTGTACCCCTCCCGGCTGGATGTGATGAAGCGGGCTGTGGCCGCGGCCAACAAGGCTGGCGTGCCGTGGACGCTTGATCCCGTGGCCGTCGGCGTACTGGACTATCGCACGCAGGCCTGTCGTGAATTTCTGGTGAGCAAACCGGCCGCGATTCGTGGCAATGCCTCCGAAATCCTCGCTCTGGCCGGTTTCGCCGGCGTTGGCCGAGGTGTGGATTCGACCGCCGGTTCGGACTCTGCGCTGGAAGCCGCCGAGCAACTGGCGCGTTCAACCGGTGCCGTGGTCGCCGTGACCGGGGAGACGGATTTCATCACGGATGGCACGACAACCTGGGCTACGCCGTGGGGCCACCCGGTGATGACGCGGGTGGTTGGCACCGGCTGTGCCCTGTCGGCGCTAGTGGCGGCATTTACCGCGTATGCGCCGAACCGGCTCAATGCTGTCGCTGCAGCCTGTGCTGTAGCTGGCATCTGTGGCGCGAGCGCGGCCAAGAGCAGTCGCGGGCCGGGGTCGTTCAAGGCGGATTTCCTGGATGCGCTACACCTCTTGAACCCCGAAAAATTGCTGGACCAGTCGAAATGAAAACCGGAATGAAAACGCTCGATCTTTCTCTTTATCTGGTGCTTGATCCCGACCTGTGCGGTGGGCCTGCAGGCATGGTCCGTACCGCCCGACTGGCCGCCGAAAACGGTGCGACGGTCGTGCAACTGCGCGCCCCCAAGTGGAAGAAACGCCAGTGGCTGGAAACGGCGCTCGAACTCAAGGTGGTGCTGGCACCGCTGGGCGTGCCATTGATCATCAACGACCACATCGATATCGCTCTCGCGGTTGATGCCGACGGCGTGCATGTCGGCCAGGACGATCTGCCGGCTGACGTCGTGCGTAAACTGATCGGTCCGGAAAAGTGGCTGGGCTTGTCGGTCACCAATGCCGAACAGTTAGCAGCTGTGCCCTATGACGCGGTGGACTACCTGGGCATCGGCCCGGCTTATCCGACCGGGACCAAGCTGGATGCGGCACCGGTTGTCGGTTTGACGGCCTTTGCCGAGCTGGTGGAGAAAAGCTGGCGACCGGTGGTGGCGATTGGCGGCATTCAACTCGGGAACTGTCTGCCGCTAATGCAGGCAGGAGCCAAAGGGGTGGCCGTGGTATCGGCGATCTGCGGTCAAGACGATCCCGCCCGGGCCACGGCGGAGTTGCTGAACATGATCAGAACTCCGCTTTCAGCGAAGTAGCTTATTGCTGTTGCTGGTGCTTCTTCATCATTTCCTTCATTTTCGGGTCTTTCATCATGTCGTTGATGTTCATGCCGCCCATGTTCGGCATGATGATGTCGCCCGGCTTCTGGCCCGCCTTGCACGGGCCGAGCCAGCGAGCTTCCTGGGTCATGTTCGATTCGCTCATGCCGTGCATGGGCGGGTTGAAACGCGTCTTCATCGTGCCCTTGTAGCCTGAGTCGAAAGCGCCCTCGAAAACGCCGTCAGTCGTCGCCGTGCTTCCTTCCATCTTGCAGACGGAATGGATCGTGACCTTGTTGCCCGAGGGTTTGATGTCCATGACACTGCAGTCTGCTTTGCCTTTTGCCTGCTGTTGCATCATGTTGTCGGTGTTCTGGTCGATGCACTGCTGCATGGGGCCCATACCTGGTGCGCCTTCCATGTGCATGTTGATCTCCCACAGTCCGGCCTTGCGCTTGGGCATGTCGGCGGCCAGTACAGAGCCCGCGACACTGGCGGTGGCTAGTCCAAAAACGAGTAGCGAGAAGGCGTTGCGGATATTGCTTCGGGATTTCATGGTCACTCCTTTGGTCGGAAAGGTTTGCTGCTGAATATGACTGAATACTAAAGCGAAATTTCATTTCTTGTTCAGTTTGCCCAACGAATCAATGAGGCCTTTGACGGTTCCGCTGCCAACGCTTCCTACGCCTTTGGCCAGTCCCTCGACACTGACGCCGAGGGTTTGGGCGACTGATGTACCAATGCGAGTAGCCAGGCTTTCGTTGAGAGAAAAGTGCGGATCGTTGATGTTGCCTTCAAGGGCAAATTTGACGGAAATCTTGCCATTACGGTTTTTCATCATGGCGATGGCGGCGTTGCGCGGCATTCCCATGACTGTTCCCGATGTCGACGCAAGCTCCAGATCGCTGAGGGTCAGCGTTCCCGGAGCATAAAGCAGCCCTTTGCGAATGGATGATTTGAGGTCAAGGTCGAGCGAGCCTTTCTTTACACCACTCTCGGTCGCTTTGATCAGATAGGGTTGGAGCGCGACCAGATCAACGCCGCTCAGGCGGGTGGCTAGGGCCATTTCCTTGGTTGCAAGCTCGACTCCGCCGGAGATTTCGATCTTTCCGTCCTGGCGAACCCCCTTGAGAACTCCATCCAGCTTGATCTGGCTCTGGCCTTTGAGATCAGGAAGATTGATTTTCCCGATGGTGGCATTGATTTGCTCCAGACGCACCTTGAGTGGGGGTTGCTGGACGGTGGCATCAAAGAATTCAATCGTGCCATTGACCAGTTCGACCTTGCCGATGCTGATGGGCGTTGTGGCACCCGTCCCTTTTTTGTCCGTGCTGTTCGATCCATCGGGTGGCGGTGGATTTTCGAGCAGGCTTGGCAGAACTTTCATGCGCCCGTCCTTGGCGCGAAGCATCGAAATGTAGGCACCTTCGATACGGATCGTGTCAAGAACCACACGGGCGGTAAGTAGATCGGCAATGGCAGGAACAATCAGAATGCGATCAGCACGCAGTTGATCTTCCGCTGGCCAGGCGGTTTTTTTGTCCGCACCCTGCGGCGCACGGATGCGGATGCCCAATGCTTCAACGCCAGTGAGGCCGACCCGGATTTCCTTGACTTCGCCCTGCGGCCCGAGCGCTTTTTCGACCTGACCCTTGAGCGCTTGAATGGCAAACTGGAAAGCGGCAAAGCCGACAATCAACAAGGCCGCCAGGATGGTGCCGATGATCAACGTCCAGCGTCTGGTCTTTGTACTCATGGCCAATCTCGAAAATTAGGGGTTGGATTGATCGGAACTGGTTGGAACTCTATTTGCAGAATATTATGCTTATTCCTGCGTCTGTTGGCGCACAGTTCAGGATAGCAATTTCGATGGAATACTCCAACGGCGTTTTTTCTTCCACTGATCTGGCCAGTCTGCTGGCGATTTCGGCCGGTCTGGGCTGGGCTTCGGGTATTCGTCTGTATTCGACGCTGTTCGTCGTTGGTCTTGCTGGCCGGCTGGGTTGGGTCGTCTTGCCGGATGGCCTGGGTCTTCTCGAAAACCATTGGGTTCTCGGTGCCAGCGGATTGATGTTTTTCGTCGAGTTTTTTGCCGACAAACTGCCCTTTGTCGATACCCTTTGGGATGGACTTCATACCTTTATCCGCATTCCTGCAGGTGCTGCGCTGGCGGCTATGGCATTGGGCGGTCAGGGCGCGGAATGGCAGATGGCCATGGGAATCATCGGTGGCAGTCTTGCGGCTGGGTCGCATCTTGGCAAGGCGGGAACACGCGCTGTCGTCAATTTATCACCCGAACCATTCAGTAATCTATTGGTCTCATTGAGTGAGGAATCATTGGTGTTGCTGGGTTTGTGGTTGATGTTTGCCCATCCGTGGGCCATGCTGGGGTTACTGACGGTATTTGTGGCCGCGCTGATCTGGCTGGTTCCCCGACTGATCAGACTCGTGTTCGGGCGGCGTGCAAAAACCGTTGTTGAGCAAACACCACAATAATGGTCTAAGATGAATTCGTGAATTCGTCGGGATTGGCCAATCCCGGTAGTGAAGGAGTAGGTTATGGAAATCAGTTCTCTGTCTTCAAGCGCTGCTTTAGCGGCGAGTGTTCAGGCGCAAGCGCGCGTTCGTCAGCCGGAGCCGGACAAACAGACGCAGCAGACGCCGCAGACGCAGCAGACTCAAAATTCTCAGCAGGCGCAAGCGACTCAGACGGTTGATGAGAGCGAGTCAGCGGCGAATGCGCGATCCGAGTCGGAAAGAAATCGGCCGACGGTCAATCTTAACGGTCAGACAGTCGGTACGCGGGTCAATACGACGGCCTGAGTCGCTTGTTCAGGCGATCCGTGCCTGCGTCCACGATATTCCGCCGATCATGGCGGCTATTGACGCGACGATAAGCGCGGCGCGGATTGTTGCGTAAATCCTGGGGCTGCTGACGCGATCCGCGATCGCATAGATATGTAGTGCTCCCCACGCTGCGGCCAGCCCGACTATCAGCGGAACACCGATAACCTGCAGCTCAATCCGGTTGAGTGCAAGCATGCGGCCTTCGTGCCAAGGCACGGCGACAAACACGCCGAGCGTCCAGAACAAGGCTGTGCTGCCCAAGGCGCAGAGGATGGCGACGAAGCGGGTGATCCAGTTTTCCACATTTATTCCTTGGTTCTGACGGTGTTCATCCGTTCTGCGCGGAGCTAATGAAACGGCTGCGCAACTCGTCAAGATTGAGCTCGTGGAGGATTTCTTCCAGTCGCGTTTCAGCGTTTTTTCGAACCTGACCGGTGTGCCTGGCGATGATCAATTCGTTTTTCATTGAATGTTCCCAGCCGACCAGTTCAGTGACCGTTATCTGGTAACCATGCGCTTCAAGCATCAGGCAGCGCAGGGCGTTGGTTAGCTGGCTGCCGAATTCACGGGTGTGGATCGGATGGCGCCAGAGTTCTGAAAGAGGCGTTTTTGCAAACGAAGCATTCTTGTTCTTGCGCAGCACGGCGGCGACCTCGGCCTGGCAACAGGGAACCAGCACGATGAACTTCGCCTGCTTGTGCAGGGCAAAGCGGATGGCGTCGTCGGTGGCCGTATTACAGGCGTGCAGGGCGGTAACGATGTCGATTTGCTCGGGCAACGCTGGCGAATCGATGGAGTCCTCAACACTGACATTGAGAAAGCTCATTCGCTCAAATTTCAGGCGCTGCGCCAGTTCGCAGGATTTTTCGACCAGTTCTGGACGCGTTTCGATACCGAAGATATGGCCGGATTCCTTGGCTTTGAAAAACAGGTCGTAGAGGATGAAGCCAAGGTAGGACTTGCCGGCACCATGATCCGCCAGCGTCAGGTTGGCTTTCTCTGCCTGCAGTTCAGCAAGCAGCGGCTCGATGAAGTTGAACAGGTGATAGACCTGTTTCAGTTTGCGACGGCTGTCTTGATTGAGATTGCCGTCGCGGGTCAGGATGTGCAGTTCCTTGAGCAACTCGGTGGACTGTTCGGGCTTGATTTCGGGGATGGGTGGCACGGGTTTCCAGTGGAGCAGTCACAATAATCGGGCATTTTAGACGCAATGACCTTGAGTGGTCGAACAAATGGGATAATGGCGGACTTTTCAGAGAGTTAGAGTCTTCATGGCAATTCAGTGGTATCCCGGTCACATGACCTCGGCGCGCAAAAAAGCCGCCGAGACGATGGCGTCAACCGATGTAGTCATCGAGGTGCTGGACGCTCGGCTGCCGGAAGCCAGTACCAATCCGATCGTGCGCGAACTGCGCCTGCACCGGCAGCGGCCGTGTCTCAAGGTCTTGAACAAATCCGATCTGGCCGACCCCGAGGTGACCAAAGCCTGGCTGGCGTATTACAACCAGCAGCCGGGCGTGAAGGCGGTGGCGATCTCAAGCAAAAGTCACACTGAGGTGGCGCGTCTGCCGAAACTGTGCCAGAGCCTGGCGCCGCATCGCAACGACAACACCAAGCAGTTGCGCATGATGATCATGGGCATTCCCAACGTCGGCAAATCGACGCTGATGAATGCGCTGGTCAAACGCAAGATCGCCAAGGTCGGTGACGAACCCGCCGTGACCAAATCGCAGCAGATCCATCAGATCAGCGTCCGCCATTCGATTGTCGATACGCCGGGGCTGATGTGGCCGAAGATCGAGTATCCGAGCGATGGGCTGATGCTGGCGGCAAGTCATGCTGTTGGCCGCAATGCGATCATCGACGAGGAGGTGGCGGTTTTCCTGGCCGGACTCCTGCTGGTGCGTTATCCGGCGCTGCTTGCCGCACGCTATGGTTTCCCGGTTGAGGGGCTCGATGGCGTGGCGGTCGTTGAAGGTGTCGCCCGGCGACGCGGTTTGCTCATGCGCGGTGGCGAGCCAGATTTCGAGAAAGCATCGATCATGCTGCTGCAGGATTATCGCGACGGAAAACTGGGGCGCGTCAGTCTGGAAACGCCCGAGACGCGCCGTGCCATGCTCGCGTCAAGCACCGCCATTCGCGAGCCGGACGCTGAGGTCGAAACGGACTAGTGTTTAATTGCATTAGTAGCCATAATTAATTATCCTCCGGTTTGTTGCACTACAAACCGGAGGGGTGATGGCACGAGTAGCGGCGAAAGTAACGTGCAGTGATGAAGACTTGAAGGAACTGGGACGGCTGAGTTC
>JBBQAT010000120.1:0-13545 GCA_038316625.1 Burkholderiales bacterium | reverse complement strand
GAACATTCCCTACAAGAATCAGGACCTGATTCCGATCTTCGATTCGGGTCTGGCGGATTTCAACTTTGCGCAGATTTTCTCCGAAAACCAGTTCTCCAGCTGGGATCGCATCAACAATGCCAATCAACTCACTGCGGCCGTAACGTCGCGACTGATTGAACCGGCTTCGGGTAATGAAGTCATGCGGGCAATGTTCGGCCAGCGCTTTTATTTCACCCGAAATAGGGTGGGTTTGAGTGCCAGTACCACCACCACGACGGCGGATGACGGAAAGTGGGACCGCTCGGATATCCTGGCAGCATTCAGCTGGCAAGTGTTGCCCAAGGTCTTTGCCGACGCGGCGTGGCAATACAATGTAGTCGACCGTCAGGTCAAACGCTATTCAATGGGCGCGCGCTATCAGCCTGAGCCAGGCAAGGTGCTGAACGCCGCCTATCGCTACAACCGCGATTCCAGCGCGCCCATCGACCAGGTCGATTTTTCTGGGCAATGGCCGATTACGGGTCACTGGCACGCTGTTGGCCGACTCAACTACTCGTTCAAGGACGATGCCACCAATCTCTCCAGTGTCAAACAGGGTGGCCGGGTGATCGAGTCAATCGCCGGTCTGGAGTACAACGGGGGCTGCTGGGTCGTGCGTGGAGTCGTTCAGCGCACAGCGCTGACTCAGGCAAGTAAATCGACGGCATTTTTCATTCAGCTCGAACTCAATGATTTTGCGCGCGTCGGTTCAAATCCGCTAAATCTGCTCAAGCGAAATATTCAGGGCTACAGCCTGATCAACAAGCCGGCAGCTGACGCTGCCTTCGGTGAATAGGAGACGTTATTGATGACGCTATCGTTTCGCATGCTGGTTCTGTTTTTCGGCTTTGTTGGTGCTGCTTGCGCACAGACCACGCAACGTACGGCTAGTGAGCCCATACCGGCGGATCGTATCGTTGCGGTTGTCAACGATGAAGTGGTGACACTTCACGAATTGCGTACCCGACTTGATCTGGCGCTCGTTCAGCTCAAAAAGCAGGGCACTCCATTGCCACCGCGCAATGAACTTGAAAAACAGATGCTCGAACGCCTGGTGATGGACAAGGTTCAGCTGCAAATTGCACGCGACACCGGTCTGCGCATTGACGACGCGCAACTTGACCAGGCCTTGCAGCGCATTGCGGCCAACAACAAGATGTCGCTCGCTCAGTTTCGCGATGCCTTGCAGAAGGATGGCATCTTATTCGCGAAATTCCGCGAGGAGATTCGCGAAGAGATGACCCTTTCACGCGTTCGCGAACGAGACGTTGATAGCAAGATCGCCATTTCCGAAGGTGAAATTGACAATTATCTGAGCGGTGATTTGGCCAAGGGTCCGGCGACGGAAGAGTACGAGGTCGCGCACATTCTATTGCGTGCTCCCGAATCGGCGAGTCCGGAGCAGATACAGAAGCTCAAGGCCAAGGCCGAACAGGTGTATGAGCGTCTGCAGAAGGGGGAAGACTTCGCGCAGCTTGCGGCGTCCAGTTCCGATGCGCCGGACGGTTTGCAGGGTGGGAGTCTGGGCGTGCGCACCTTGGACCGATTGCCAGCCATTTTTGCAGAGGCTGTTTCCAAGCTCAAGGAGGGGGAGGTGGCACCGATGTTGCGCAGCCCTAACGGTTTTCACATCGTCAAGCTGGTCGCAAAACGTGGCGGGGCGACCTTGCCTCCTGTACAGCAGACTCACGCGCGGCATATCCTGATCAAGGTGAACGAAGTCGTTTCCGAGGCCGACGCCAAGCATAAACTGGCCGGATTGTTGGACCGGATCAAGCATGGCGAAAAATTTGAAGACCTGGCCAAGCTGTTCTCGCAGGATGGCTCCGCGCCGAAAGGCGGTGATCTGGGTTGGGTCTATCCTGGCGATACGGTGCCGGAATTCGAACGGGTGATGAACCAGCTTCAGCCGGGAGAACTCAGCCAGCCTATTCAGACGCCGTTTGGTTTTCACCTGATTGAAGTTCTTGAGCGGCGCGTGCAGGACGTATCGGCAGATCGTCAGCGAATGGCCGCGCGTCAGGTGCTGCGCGAACGCAAGATGGACGAGGCCTATCAGGATTGGTTGCGGCAGGCGCGTGATAATGCCTACGTCGAGCTTCGGCTTGAGGAGCGCTGAGCCATGCCGAGCCGGCCTGTCATCGCGGTAACCTCCGGAGAACCGGCCGGGATCGGCCCGGAGATATGTCTGCGATTGCTTGAACTGCAGATGGCGCCAGTGCATTTTGTCGTGCTTGGAGACCGGAATTTGTTAGCCGAGCGGGCTCTGTTGATCAACTTCAAGGGCGTGTTGCGCGACTGGGTACCAGGGATGCAGCCTGAGGATGGTACCCTTGATATTCTGCATGTTTCCTTGCCCGTTACTTCACAACCTGGTCGGCTTGATCCGGCCAACGCGTGCTATGTACTGCAGTTGCTGGACCGGGCGCTGGAAGGTTGCCTATCAGGAGAATTCGCCGCGATGGTAACCGCTCCGGTGCACAAGGGCGTGATCAATGACGCTGGCGTCGCCTTCACCGGGCACACCGAATACCTCGCGGAGAAAACGAACACCCCACAGGTCGTCATGATGCTGGCCGGTGGCGGACTCCGCGTGGCGCTGGCAACAACCCATCTGCCCTTGAAGGACGTGTCTGCCGCCATAACGCAAGACTCACTTGAGCGGACACTGCGAATCCTTCACGCTGACATGGGCCGTAAATACGGCTTTGCCAATCCACGCATTCTCGTCGCCGGGCTCAATCCGCATGCGGGTGAGGGCGGCTATCTCGGGCACGAGGAAATCGAGGTTATTTCGCCGGTGCTTGACCGCTTGCGTGCCGAAGGCATGCTGCTGATTGGCCCCTTGCCGGCTGACACGATGTTTACGCCGCCAATGTTGGCTCAAGGTGATTGCGTGCTGGCCATGTACCACGATCAAGGGCTGACGGCCCTCAAGTACGCCAGCTTCGGCAACGGTATCAATGTGACGCTGGGTTTGCCGATCATTCGTACGTCGGTTGATCACGGGACGGCGCTGGAATTGGCCGGAACGGGCCGTGCTGATCCGGGCAGCCTCTTCGTAGCCGTCGAACAGGCCATTGAAATGTCGCAACGTGCTGGGCGGATTCAATGATCAAACACATTGCGCGCAAACGTTTTGGCCAGAATTTCCTGATCGATCAACAGGTCATCGCCGATATTGTCGATGCCGTTGCGCCCAGGCGCAGTGATCGCGTGGTCGAGATCGGGCCCGGGCTTGGCGCGCTGACCGACCCGCTGCTGAAACGGCTGGAACATTTGCACGTGGTCGAAATTGACCGCGATATCGTCGCCCGTCTAAGCAAGCGTTACTCGCCGGAAAAGCTCACTATTCATCAGGGCGATGCGCTGAATTTTGATTTTGCGTCTCTGGCCGATCCCTCCGATGGCAAATTGCATGTCGTCGGCAACCTGCCTTACAACATCTCAACGCCGCTACTTTTTCATCTCGCCAGCTTCGCGAATTGCATTCATGACATGCATTTCATGTTGCAGAAAGAAGTGGTCGAGCGCATGGTTGCCGAGCCGGGAACCTCTGATTTTGGTCGCCTGTCGGTGATGCTGCAATATCGATTCTTCATGGACTGGCTACTCGATGTGCCGCCGGAATCGTTCGATCCCGCGCCGAAGGTCGATTCGGCCGTCGTACGCCTGATTCCGCGTCCGCCGGAAGAACTCACCGTGAAGGACGAAAGCACGTTCGCCGCGTTGGTGTCTACCGCCTTCGGACAGCGGCGCAAGATGCTACGCAATAACCTCAAGAGTCTTATTGGCGACACCAGTTTCGAGCAACTCGGGATTGCACCGACTGCGCGTGCTGAGGATCTATCGGTAGAAGACTACATCCGCATGTCCAATGTGCTGAGTCAATAACGACGCACCGCGATTACAGGTCGCAACGGCACGTTGCTATTGCGCAGCTGGTTGCGCCCTATCAGCTCGACTTCTTCATCGGGCAACTGTTCATCCCAAGCAGCGGATAGATCGGGCACCAGCGGATCAGCCCGGTCAATAGCGGCACGACGCCGATCCAGCCCCAGATACCGACCGTGCCCGTCGCGGCCAGAGTAATCAGTACAAGACCGACGACGATGCGCAGGATTCGATCAATTCCGCCAACATTTGCTTTCATGGTTTCTCTCCTTTAGGGTTGTGACAGCCATTGCAGTGTAAGCCTGTCTCGTCATGCTGTATGTAACCCAGGTCACAGAGTCCCTGCCGGAGTTGGTGAACTCGCCTGACGAAACAACCCATGAAAACAAGCCTGCCCTGGAAAGCGCATGAATAGTGGCTTCCAGGGCATGCATGGTGAAGATCCGCAGCCTGCTTGCCTCGCAGGCCGGGTCATTGTCAGGCAACCAGCAATCGCTTGATTTCGGAGAGACCGGCCGACAACATCGCCAGATCCTGCGGGGCGTTGCGCCTCAACTCCTCGACTACGGTACGTGCTTCGATGATCCCCATCTGGAGTTCCTCGACGCTGCGCTGCAACAGGTACTGCCGCAACTTGCGCAGTTCGCTCGCCAGTTGCGCTCGCGCCCTGGTCTGCCAGCGATTGCCGCCTGGCAGGCGGCCGATGGCCGAGCCGAGCCAGACGAAATCAAGGCAGGCATCGAGGTTGGCGCTGGCGGAGGCGACTTCATCGAGCGGTTTGGCGCTGACGCGTGCCAGGTCGACCAGTTCGAATACGTTGACGATGCTGGCGCGGGCGTTGAGGACGGCGCTGACCGATTCGCTGCCCGCGTTCTTGCCAGCCCGAGCATTTGCAATGGCCGTGCCGACGGCGTCACGATAGATGCCGACGATGGTGGCAATGTTGGTGTCGACCATTTGCGAGGCAAGAATCTGGCGGGTCGCCGTGCTGACCATTTCGCGCAAGGCGTTCATTAATCCCATTTGCTGCGTGGCAGGGATTTTCAGATCGAGTGCCTCGATTTCACCCCAGATGGTTTCAGCGCCCAGTAGTTCGCTCGCTGCGTACCACGCCGTGATGATCTGGCTCAGATCGGCACCCGTTTCGTCGGCCACCTGCAGGGTGAAGTGGGTTCCCATTCGGTTGACCAGACGGCTGACGATCTGCGTGGTGATGATTTCGCGCTTCAGCGGATGATTTGGAATCTGCTCGCTGCAATGGCTGTTCAAGATCGCGGCCGGGAAGTAATTGACCAGTAGCGGCTGGAATTCGGCTGCATCAGGAATCCTAGAGGCAAGAATGGCTTCCTTCAGTACGATCTTGGTGTAGGCCAGGAGGACCGAGATTTCCGGTGCGGTCAGGCCATGTCCTAACTGGGCACGTTCAGTGAGCGCTTTTTCGTCGGGAAGGAACTCGATGGCGCGGTTGAGAGCGCCCTTGCTTTCCATGTGATGCATCAACTCGGAATGCGCATTGAGCATCGATTTTCCAGCAGCAGCTTCCAGTGAGACTGCGGCGGTTTGCTGGTAGTTGTTGACCAGCACCTGGAGGCCGACATCGTCGCTCATCGAGGCGAGCAAGGCATCCCGCTGCTTGAAGGTCATATCGCCCTGGGCGATCATTATTGAGGTCAGGATCTTGATATTGACTTCGTGGTCGGAGGTGTCGACACCTGCCGAATTATCGATGGCATCGGTGTAGTTCAAACCGCCTTTCAGTGCGTATTCAATACGCGCCTTCTGCGTCAGGCCGAGATTGCCACCTTCGCCGATGACTTTGGCGCGAATATCACTGGCATCGACGCGAATGGCATCGTTGGTGCGGTCGTTGGCGTCCTGGTGGCTCTGGCCGCTGGCCTTGAAATAGGTGCCGATGCCGCCGTTGTAGAGCAGATCAACCGGTGCCTTGAGAATGGCGCTCATCAATTCGTTCGGTGTCATCTGTTCGGCCTCAACGGCCAGACGGGCGCGCACTTCGGGCGAAAGCAGAATGGTTTTCGTGCTGCGCGGCCAGATACCGCCGCCTGTCGAGATCAGCGATTTGTCATAGTCATCCCACGACGACCGTGGTAGGTCGAACATGCGTTGTCGCTCAACCAGGCTTCTGGCCGCATCCGGGTTCGGGTCCAGGAAGATGTGCCGGTGGTCGAAGGCCGCGACCAGCTGCATCTGATCCGTACGCAGCATGCCGTTGCCGAAGACATCGCCCGAAAGGTCGCCGATTCCGACCGCTGTGAAAGCTTGGCTTTGCGTGTCGTGACCGAGTTCACGGAAATGACGCCTGATTGCCTCCCACGCACCGCGTGCGGTGATACCCATCTTCTTGTGATCGAAACCGACCGAACCGCCCGAGGCAAAAGCGTCGCCCAGCCAGAAACCGTATTCGATGGAAATCGTGTTGGCGATGTCGGAGAAGGAGGCCGTGCCCTTGTCGGCGGCGACAACCAGGTAGGGGTCGTCACCGTCGCGGCGGCGAACGTTCTTCGGTGGCACGACCTTTCCGGCGACAAGGTTGTCGGTGATGTCGAGCAATCCGCGGATATAGGTCTGGTAGCAGGCAATACCTTCGGCCATCCAGGCATCTCGCTCGCTCGCTGGCGGCAGACGCTTGCCGACGAAACAACCCTTGGCGCCAAGCGGCACGCCGACGACGTTCTTGACCATCTGCGCCTTCATCAGCGCGAGACCCTCGGTGCGATAGTCTTCCATGCGATCGGACCAGCGCAGGCCACCACGCGAGACGCTCGATCCTCGCAGGTGAACGCCTTCTACTCGTGGGCTGTAGACAAAGATTTCGTAGAGCGGCAATGGCTTGGGCAGAAAGGGTATGAGCCGCGATGAAATCTTGAAGGACAGGTAATCCTTTGGCTTCCCGTCGGCAGTTCTTTGCCAGGCGTTGGTGCGCATTGTCGCGTCGAGCGCAGTGCGGTAGCCAGAGAGGATGCGGTCGTCATCGAGGTTGCTGACTTTGGATAGCTCCTTGGCAAGTTCTTTGCAGATGGTCTCGGCATCTGCATCCTTGGCTCCGGGAGCGAAACGACTTTCAAAGAGGTCGGCCAGCAGGCGCGCAATGCGTGGGTGAGCGGCCAGGCAGCGTTCAACGTAGACCTGACTGAAGGGTAGCCCGGCCTGGCGCAGATAACGGCCGTAAGCGCGCAGAATCGTGATGCGCGCGCCAGTCAGCCCGGCGAGTAGGGCCAGGCGGTTGTACCCGTCGTTTTCGGCCTCGTCACGCAGCAGCTTTTCCAGAAGATCGATGAAGGCTGCCCGTGACGCGGCGTCGTCCAGCGCATCGGCACGGGGCAAGCGGACGGAAAAGTCGGCAATGTGCAGTTCTGTGCCGCTCAGATTGAATGGCTGCTCGGAAAGCACCGTCAGGCCCATGTTCTCGAAGACTGGCAACACCGACGACAGCGGGCGAGGTTCGCCGTTCAGGAACAGCTTGATATGCTGGTGCGAACCGTCGTCGCCGTAGGGCGCGTTGAGTTTGACTTCAATCAGGCCATCCGTTTCGGCTGCTTCCAGGCACTCAAGGTCGGATACGGCGGACGTTGGTGGTACCTGATCCTGATATGCCAACGGCAGTGCCATCGCATAGCGGCGCAGAAGTGCATTTCCGCGCTCTTCGCCACAGTGTTCGATCAGGTTTTGCTGCAACTCGTCGTGCCAGCCACGGACGATGCGAGCCACTTCGCGCTCGAACGTGTTGGCATCGTATTCGTAGCGAGTACCGGCGGGCATGCGTGCGATAAGGTGTAGACGGGCAAGGCGCGATTCGCCGAGCATCAGGAAGAAATCGACGCTGTCGGCCTTCAATGTGTCGCTGAGCAGTGCCGTGATGCGTTTCCGAATCGTTGTATCGAAGCGGTCGCGTGGCATGTAGACCAGTGCTGAAACATATCGCCCCCAACTGTCGTTTCGAAGGAAAACACGAACGCGCGGGTGTTCCTGTAGTTTGACAATTCCGCTGGCAATGCGATGCAAATCCTCGGTCTCGATCTCGATCAGTTCCTCGCGCGGGTAGGTTTCGAGAATATTCACCAAGGTTTTGTCGCGGTAGCTTCCTGGGGCAAAACCACAGGTGGTACGAACAACTGCGGCTTTGCGTCGGACGACCGGAATTTCACTCGTTGATACGTGATAGACATGCATCGCGTACAGACCAACGAAAACGTGCTCGCCAACGATACTGCCGCTTGCGTCGCGATGGTGTACGCCAACGAAATCGAGGTAGGTCGGACGATGAACAGTCGAGTGGGCATCGGCCTTGACCAGTGTCAGCGCGGACGGCAAGCGATCGAGTTCGGCCAGATTGCCCGGAATGCCGGCCAGGCAGGTACCGAAACGAGGGTGGTCGGAGCGGCGCAGCAATCCGAGGCCGCCATCGTCGGCACGTTTGAGCTCGCCGGCTTCTGTGTCGGCAACGTAGTGCGTATAGCCGAGGAAAACGAAATTCTCGGCCGCGATCCAGCGCAGAAACTCAGCGATTTCCTTGTTTTCGGGGTTGGGCGATACGTCCAGGTCCGTGATGACTGTGGCCATGTTCTGGCGCATCTGGCCGTGGTCTTCGACGGCAGCACGGACGTCGGCCAGCAGGTCGGCAATTTCGGTGCGCAAGGCTTCGATTTGCGCGACGTCACCGATTCGATCAATTTCCAGATGGATCCATGATTCGGTACGGGTTTCAGCGGTACCACGCCGGGCGCTTCGCTGCAAATTGCCGGCGTCGTCGCGGACAATGCCGAGCAGCGGGTGCATCAGCTTGTGAATGGTCAATCCCTGGCGATAGACGGCCATGGTGATCGAATCGACAAGGAAGGGCATGTCGTCGGTAACGATATCGATGACGGTGTGCGGGGAATGCCAGCCATGCCGGTCAAAATCGGCGATGTAGGAGTTGATGGTGGCTTGGCCGGGTAGGCGTGAGAGTCCGAGGCGATAGTGCTGGATCGCCGCACCGTGGAGTTCTTCTAGATTGGTCTCGCCCTGGCCGTCAATGTCGGCATCGGCAAAATAGACTTCAAGAAGGTCAACAATAGTGGCAGACCACTTCTGGCGGATTGATAACTCGCGCAGTTTGCGCAGCAGGCTGTTTTCTGTATCCAGTAAGATGCTCATGCGTATCCCCTATGAAACGACCGTTGGGGAAGCATTGATTCTTCTGGATTCCGGATCGCGCCAGAATGACAGAGAGTCATTAAATCAGCGTTTCCCCAACAGCCTGGTTTGTTTGTATGCCTTAAAACGCAGTGATTTCAGTGCCCGGCTATCTCTGATGCTGCTCGTTCGGTTCGTTCAAAACGCCTCTAATTTTTTATGATCAAGCAGCGTTCCAAGACTCGAGCAAGAAAGCTCGACCGCTAAGTGGGGAGAAGAAATCAACGCGATGCTGAAATACTTTTTTTTAAAAAGGTTGATCTTGTCAATTCGTTAGGATAACTCATTCCTGCCGGGTTTTATCTCTGACTCAAACGATGTATATTCACCAGGTTGTTCTATTTTGGAATCAATTTTGTGCGAAGAAAAATCCCTGGTACGGAACTCCTGGTTGCCTTTGAAACGGCGGCACGTCACCAGAGTTTTACGCGGGCAGCGGAAGAACTTTCACTGACTCAAAGTGCGGTCTGTCGGCAGATCTCGACGCTTGAGGACTACATGGGTGTTCAACTGTTCAACCGTATCAAGAAACGCGTCACGCTTTCGGAAGCCGGACAGCTTTATTCCAAACAAGTCAGGGAAACCCTGAAGCGGATTGAGCACGATACTCTCTCGCTGATGGCGCATCGTGGGGCGGGCGGGGTGCTTGAGTTGGCTGTCATCCCAACATTTGCAACGAGCTGGCTGATTCCTCGGTTGGGCCATTTCCATGCACTGCATCCTGGAATCACCCTGGATCTGACGGCGCGTGCCGAGCCGTTCATGTTTACCGATACGCCCTTTGACGCCGCGATCCATTTTGGCGATCCGGTATGGCCGGGTGCATTGACTGAATACCTGTTTGGCGAAGAAATTGTGCCGGTCTGCAGCGCCGCATTGCTGCAGGGCAAAACCCAGATCGAGCCTACCGAACTGGAAAGCATGCCTCTGCTTCACCAGTCGGCGCGACCGGATGCCTGGCGAGCATGGTTTGAAGTGGCCGGCATGAACAACGTCAATGCCATGGGTGGTGCGCGTTACGAACTATTTTCCATGCTGGTTGAAGCGGCCAAGGTCGGTCTCGGCGTGGCGCTGGTGCCGCGCTTTTTTGTGCTAAACGAGATTGCCTCAGGCGATCTGGTGGTTCCCTGTCCGTATGTATTACGCAATCAGCGTAGCTACTATCTGGTCTACCCGGAAAACAAGGTGGGGTCGACCTCCCTGCAAGTTTTCTGTGAATGGTTGCGCGAACAGGCTACCCGGTACCGCGAGAACGTCTAGTCAGGCGGTATTCAGCAGAGAATCAGATTGTCCCGGTGAATGATTTCCGACTCGTCGATGTAGCCAAGAATTTCTTCAATATCCTGGCTGGCGCGACGGGCAATGCGACGGGAGTCGCTGCTGCCGTAGTTGATGAGTCCGCGAGCGATTTCAACACCTTCCGGTGAGATGCAGGCAACGGCCGCGCCGCGTTCGAATTCTCCCTGAACTTCAACAACGCCGATCGGCAGAAGACTTTTTCCTTCACCGAGTGCCTTGACGGCCCCCGCGTCGAGAATCAGTTTGCCGTTGAGTTGCAGGTGGTCTGCAAGCCATTGTTTGCGAGCGTTGAGTGGCTGTGTTTCCGAGACCAGCAAGGTGCCGACCGATTCGCCCTTGGCCAGGCGCGGCATGACATCCTTTTCACGTCCGCTGGCGATTACGGTGTGCGCGCCACTGCTGGCGGCGCGTTTTGCAGCGATTACCTTGGTGATCATGCCGCCACGTCCATATTGTGTACCTGCACCGCCGGCCATGGCTTCAAGCGCCGGGTCTCCAGCACGAGCTTCCGCGATCAGCGTTGCACTGGCATCCTTGCGCGGATCAGCCGTGAACAGGCCTTGCTGGTCCGTAAGGATAATCAGGCAATCGGCGTCAACGAGGTTGGCGACCAGGGCGCCGAGCGTGTCGTTGTCACCGAACTTTATTTCGTCGGTGATTACCGTATCGTTTTCGTTGATGATGGGCACGACGCCGAGTTCGAGCAATGTGGTCAGTGTTGAGCGGGCATTGAGGTAGCGCTTGCGATCAGCGAGGTCATCGTGAGTCAGCAGCACTTGTGCGGTATGCAGTCCGTGGCTGGCGAAGGCGCTTTCATAGACCTGCACCAGACCCATCTGGCCGACCGCCGCACAGGCTTGCAGTTCATGCACCGCGCTTGGGCGTTTGCTCCACCCGAGTCGCTGCATGCCGCAGGCAATGGCACCAGAGGAGACGAGAACCACCTCACGGTTGTCCTGTCGCAACTGGGCGATTTGACGTGCCCACTCGTTGATGGCGGAAAGATCGAGACCTTCACCGTTGTTGGTGACCAGTGCGGAACCAACCTTGATGACAAGTCGTTTTGCGTCGGCAATGCGGGTCGTAGCCATGGCTATTCGTTCAAGTCGTCTTCAGCGTCTTCGGGAAAGTGGTTGTCCAACGCCAGATCAGCCATCGGTGGCGGTGGCGCCAGGTTATCAAGCGCATCCTGCAGTTTGTAAATCAACGGCCGGCAACCTTCACCATTGATCGCGCTGATGCGGAAGTGTGGCGCTCCTGCCGTATCGTAGGCATTCAGGAAGTCGGCAACGCGCTGCTCGCGATCTTCTTCCGGGATCAGATCAAGTTTGTTCAGGATCAGCCAGCGTGGTTTGGCGGCGAGTTCGGGGCTGTATTTCTCAAGCTCGTGCACAATGGCCTTGGCGTCATGAACTGGATCCGAGTCCGGGTCAGGCGGAGCCAAGTCGACGATGTGCAGCAGAACACGGGTGCGAGCCAAGTGCTTGAGGAAACGGATACCAAGACCCGCGCCTTCGGCGGCACCTTCGATCAGGCCGGGAACGTCAGCAACGACGAAACTCTTGTTCTCGCTGACGCGAACAACGCCGAGATTTGGGTGCATGGTGGTAAACGGGTAGTCCGCAACCTTCGGTCGTGCTGCCGAAACGGCACGGATAAAGGTGCTCTTCCCGGCATTGGGCAGTCCCAGCAAACCGACATCGGCGAGAACGCGCAGTTCGAGGCGAAGATCGCGCTCTTCGCCGGGTTCTCCCTTGGTGCATTGACGTGGTGCGCGATTGACACTGGATTTGAAATGGATATTGCCGAGGCCGCCGCGTCCGCCCTTGGCAATCAGAACCTTCTTTTCGTCGACGTCAAGGTCAGCAACAATCTCGTTACTGTTGACGTCGGCGATGACTGTTCCGACCGGGACATGCAAGGTAATGTCACTTCCGCCTTTGCCGTAACAGTCGCTGGAGCCGCCTTTTTCGCCACGCTCGGCGAGGAATTTTCTCGTGTAGCGGAATTCGATCAGGGTGTTGAGGTTGCGGTCGGCAACAACATACACGCTGCCTCCACGGCCGCCGTCGCCGCCATCAGGGCCACCTTCCGGCTCGTATTTCTCGCGCCGGAACGAGGCGAGACCGTTGCCACCGTCACCGGCTGCAACGTAAATTTTGGCCTCGTCAATAAATTTCATGAAGCGATCCTGTGGTGATTCGATCTTTGAAATTAAAAAGCCCTACCATCAAGATAGGGCTTTTTTGCGGTGTTTCGTAACTTGATCAGGCGACTGGAACGATGCTGACCGTACGACGACGCTTTTCACCTTTGATCGCGAACTGTACGTGGCCTTCGACCAGAGCGAACAGCGTGTGATCTTTGCCCATTCCGACATTAACGCCCGGATGGAACTCCGTGCCGCGCTGGCGGACGATGATGTTGCCAGCAGGAACCAGTTGACCACCATAGCGCTTTACGCCAAGTCGTTGCGATTCCGAGTCGCGGCCGTTACGGGAACTGCCGCCTGCTTTTTTGTGTGCCATGAGTCAGTTTCCTTTCAGTTAGGCCGAAATGCCGTCGATACGGATCTCAGTGTAGTTTTGACGGTGGCCCTGATGCTTCTGATAATGCTTGCGACGACGCATTTTGAAGATCGTGACCTTGTCGTGACGGCCTTGCGAGAGCACAGTCGCCTTGACCGATGCGCCGGTGAGAAGAGGGGTGCCGATTTGCACGGACTCGCCTTCGCCGACCATCAAAATCTGGTCAAGGGTGATTTCTGCGCCAACGTCTGCCGGTATCTGTTCTATTTTCAATTTTTCGCCGGTGACAACACGATATTGCTTGCCCCCAGTTTTTATGACCGCGTACATGTTGGACTCCAAAGAACAAAGTAAAGTGAAACAAAGAACCGCGCATTATACGTATTTATCTTGTCAAGTCAAAGAGTTCGCGCTGATTTGTCAGGGCGATTGCATGAATGCCACTGTCGTGAACATCTGAAATAGCGGTTAACAATCAATAAGTTGCAAAGGGGCTGTTCACAGCCCCTTGATTTGTGTAGTTTTCTGTCTTTTTGGGGTGGCTTATGGAGACGGAAGGCAAACTTCGAATGATGGACATCTTCGTTGGACTCCGTGATCCGAGGCA
>JBBQAT010000119.1:0-13638 GCA_038316625.1 Burkholderiales bacterium | reverse complement strand
GTATCAACGATCCGAGTGGATGATTCCACGCCAGAAAACCTCCTGCAAACAAGGCGGCGATGGCTACGAACAGATTGATTGAGCGGATCACCACCAATTGGTCCTGACCAACTGTTGTGACGAGCGAACGCGCAATGAAATCACCTCTGTCGCAGCCAATTTCATTTTCTGGCCAATGCTTTTGGTGGTTTCGCGCTACATTGATGAGCGGAAATCCCGAACTTCAGAACGGCTGTCTTGATTTTGCTCACCGGCGATTTGAGCAGCCTTCCAAGAATCTCGTTGGCTAGCAATGCAAGGCCAATGAACGTGCGTGGATTGTAGGCAACAACTCCCCAGCGCTCACGTCGGTCGCTCATCCAGATTCGTTTGTATTCGTCGTCGCCGACTAGGAAGTCGACTTCTTTGACCTGATCCTGCTCAATGACGTATTGCATAAGGTGGCTGGTTAGAACGGTTCCCGGCGAATACACGGAAAACTCTTCGTGGTAGGCCACCTTGTAGATGCTCGCTTTTGCTTCGCCAACTATCCATAATTGTGCAGCGATTGGAATCCCTTGCAGACGGGCGATGCCGAGCCGGAGCATGCCGATGGCGGCAAGTCGGCGGATTAGTGAGGGGATAAACTCGGTGTATGGTTCCTGTGTCTTCCAACTCGCTCCATAGACTGATTGGTATGCATCAATACCTTGCTCAATTCTTGCGAGATTGGTCACGATTTCAAGCGTGCCACCCGCTTCGTAAAACTTCTTGTTACTTCTCTTGATGCTGCTGCGTAGACGGGCACTCCGTTTCCTCAGGTATGCCTCCCAGTTTTCCTGGGCTTTGAGATACCAGTTACCGAAGCAAAAATAGCTGAAAGGAATCCAGCCAATTGCCCGAAGCTCATTGATGAACCCCTGATAGACGGGTGATTCGATATCCATCGGAGCAAAGCGCATGACGTGAGCGCCACCATGATCGCGTGTAGCTGTCGCGAGCATATTCCTTAGTTTGAGTAGATCGCTTTCGTTCGTCAGTAGTGGTGTGTAAAGCGATGTGTAGTAGTTACCTAGTGATTCAACCATTCTGACTCTGCCTTTGGTCGAAAACCTTATGGGCAATATCGTCGTAGGAAAATTATTGTCGGCAACGAAGTAAAAGCGTACGCCGGGATCGTTCGGGTACACGTGTTTATGCAGGAGATCGAACCAGTCTATGGATTCTTCGATATTATCCTTGGCCGCAAATTCATGGAGGTCGTATCGCTCTTTTTCGAAGCCGTCAATACTCGTGCAGGCTTTGACGTCCAACGTTGGTGGAGTTTCTGAGGCGTTTTTCCGATGATCTGCGCCACGCAGAATACGTCGAAGGGCCTTGAGCAGGGAGAAGGCTGTAGCGAAGGAATCGCTTCTGAAAATCTGTATGTTCTGAATGGTTGCGCCGAAGGTAGACCACTCTGCTTGGTCGCGCGTGGCATTCGTGTAGAACTCGATCGTTCTATCGCTTTCACTTTCCAGCTGTTTCTTGATAAGTTGATAGAGCAATATCCGTCCAGGAGCAAAGCGAGCTAACGATTCGTCGTAAGCTGTTTTGAGGATTACAAGCATTTTGTCGTTGGTGATTACAAGGCGAGAGGCGGCTAGTTTCTCTCCCACATGCAACTCGTAGACTGCGGCCTGTTCTGACATGGCAAAGCGACGTAGAACCTCAGCATAAAATGCACCTTGCTTGTTGCCGGTGGCAACTGCAGTTCCTGCCGCGCCTTTCCAACCAGCTGACTCGAGCTCACCGAAGCGAGCGACACCGTCCTTCATTTCTTCATGGTTAATTAATTCAGACAGTTCCGGTAGCGAGAACTCATTTTCCGCACGATTGAGATAGCGGCGAACATTGGCTTTGAGATTCTTGGCGCGCTTATCCCAGTAATCCGCGAAACTTAGTTCAGGGTGGATTCCGATTGTCCGGGAACTGGCAGAAATTATTTTCGCGCATTCCAACGTCGAGAAATCTGGCGAATAGCGTGGGTCAATGGTGAGAAGTTCAATTGTCCAGGCGATTCCAGGCAGTTTGTGAAACAGTGTTTCCAATAGTCTGGCATCGCTAAGCAGAACCGCCGTTGCCTGAGATTGTGATGGTCGAAAGGAAGACCAGCGCCCCATGTCGTCCGATTGCAGGATCAGGGCGCCAGTGACGATACCGTCGGTACGGTAAATACAAAGTTGCTCTTTACCTGTGGCGAAGAAATCAAGCATGGGGCCAACGAAGCGACTGTCGTAATACGGGTGGTTGCTGTAAAGCCGCGCATTCAAGCGATCCCATTCTTCAGCAAACTTTGGGAATGCGGTCTTCGCTGTATGCAATTCCCAGCCCATCACAATGCTCCTTGAAAAGGCTGGCGCAATGTCTTCTCTACGACGGCAATCATCCAGTCCATCTGGCTCTCGGTTAGTGATTGATGACAGGGCAGGTGAAGGAGGTGAAGCCGGTAGTCTTGCGCTATCGGGCAACTGGAAATGACCTTTTCGTCCCACCGCCAGACGGGGAGACCCAGATGCTTCAGCCAGTAAAAATGCGGGTTTGGATACTCGATATGGAGTGGGAACATGTACGGGACACAGTCGTTCGGCAGGTCGGGAAATGGCGGGTGGCAATTCGGCAGGGAACGGACGGCCTCGGTCCAGCGTCGGTAGTTGTGTTGTCTGCGTTCGATGTTTTCTTCCATTGAAGAAATACTGACAACGAACCGGGAGCTGCGAAGCGATGCGGATTGTTTTTCAGCCACGATATACACCGATGATGGCTGCGTATAGGGTGTAATCTGGTCTTCAGCGGTAATGACTGGATTCGTGGCAAGACTTGCAAGTCGTCTGTCGATCAAGGCAATTTCGGACGTCAATGGGGCAGCGGTGCGACATTTTTCGAGTGTGCGTTTGATTCCCCGAAGTTCTTGCTTCAGCCCGGCTGGTGTTGTCATCACTGTTTCGAGGCGATGCTCTTGCGAAGTAAAAAGCAAACCACCATCTTCGCAAGCAAAGAACTTGTAGGGGCTGGCAGCGACGAATTTGCCGTAGACACCAGTCCCGGCGGCCTGAAATCTCTCGGTAAAAAGTACATGTGAACAGTCCTCGATAAGGACAATATGGTGCTTGTCACACCACTGTTTTAAATCGCTGAAATCTCTTGCAAAGCCGAAAAAATGCGTGGCCAGTAGAGCTTTCACAGGCTTTGCATAGGCCGCGAGGAGCGCATCCAGCTTTTCCAGGTCGGGCGAGAGATCCGCGCGCAAGGGATAGAGCTGAATTTCTGCATTTAGCGCCATCGCTGGGTCGAGCATTGTGACGCAATGGTAGGCGGGGGCGAATAGAGCGCCTTCGCGGCCTACGCCGGCCAACCGGTATGACTCTCCCAGAGCATAGCGTCCGCGTGTGAAGTGCCGATAGTGACTGGATGTTTTATGCCGGTATGCGCCAGAACCCCACCTACAAGTCAGCGAAGGGTTTGGCTTGTTGGGTAGCAGGGGTACTCGCGGTTTCGGAAAGCCACAAGGCTCTGAGTTGAATCGGGCAAGTTTCAAAGTGTGTTGTTCAATAGTCAAAAGATGGATGGAGCGCTAGCCGTTCTGAAATTTGTCGATGCAGCAAGCTCATGCAAGTACGTCGATTCGGGTTGAGGCCGAATTGTCCGTTTGAGAAGCTTTCGCTTTGCGGATACGGTTCGACATGACCCAATAACAACTTGCCGGACATAACTACCATTGTCTTCGGCATGCACCCCGAGGATAGGTGAAATTGGTCGGGGAACGCAAACAAACTGGCCATTCTGAATGTTACGGATCTACATATCGATTTTAACGAATAGTACCTCCGTGTACTGTGAAATTATTCCGGATAGCTTGTTCGGTTCATTAGTGTCGAGGTTGGATATGGGGCTTATGGGGGCATTCACGGCCATGACTTAAGGTACTTTTTGATGAGTTACCAGCATATCAATAATGCGCATTCCAGCAGTCTCAATTGTTCGGTCAATGATGATTCGACTTTCTTCATCAAAAGCCGTTAGCACATACTTTACGCGATCAAGTTTGGCCGACGCATGCCCCACGCCGACCTTGACTCGACGGAAGGCATCGGTCTGAAATGCCTCAAGAATTGAGGCAACGCCACGATGTCCTCCCGCGCTACCGCTTAATCGGGTTTTTACGGCACCAAGCGGCAGATCGAGATCGTCGAACACAAAAATGCATTGCGCCGGGCTGAATGCCATATCGTCGGAAAGCCTTTTCAGTCCGGCACCTGCGAGGTTCATCGCCAGTCTAATCTTGATCAGACAGATCGCGTGACCGGGCGAAGAACCGCGAGCGATCCAGGCTTCGGGTGTTTTCTCCCAGGTGAGCCCCAATGAGGCCGAGAGGTGATCAAGCACTTCATAACCAACATTGTGCGGCGTCCCGTCATATCGGGCTTCGGGGTTGCCCAGGCCGACGATGACCTGTTCATCAGCTTCGATGGGGCGCAGGCCGAGTGGCGGAAACGGCACCACTGTAGTGTTTGTTATTGTTGTCAGCCGCAAGGCGGCCGAGCCAGAAGGTCTCGCTCGATGCGGACAGTCGTTGCAGAACGAATCCCGATCACAGTCTTCACGCCAGCAGGCGATGCTTTCGCTCCGAGCCAGAATGATGCGCAGCAGATGATCCTGTTTGTTGGTACCCTTGAGCAAGACTATGTCCCCCTCGCGGGTGATCGAATTGACGTACTCGGCGGCATCCCGAACCTGGCTAAAAGCGCGCAATGCGTCTTCTCTCCCGGGCTGGCGTGTCTTGAGTACGCTGGAAGCCCAGGGGCCAACAAACACCGTAAAGTCAGCAACTTGCTGCGCGCGCTGCGCCACTTCAGCGTATTTTTTTGAAGCACCTGTGCCCGTGCCGTGGTCTGAGAGATTGCCAATCACGATGATCTTTCGCTTGGCACGCGCTTCCTGCATGAATTTGAAACACGCCTCCATCGTCCATAGGGGCGCTTTGAAGTCGTCACGGATGAAGGTCACGCCATTTGAGGCTGACACCGCTTGCATCCGGCCGTCAAAGGGGGCCACGTTGGCGATTCCTTCGGCGCATTCAGCCAGAGTCATACCGGTTGCCAGCCCGCCGCCAATCGCCCCGAGCACAGAAGGAACCCAGTGCGTTCCGCACAACTGGGTGCGGATTTTTACGCGTTCAGTACCGTATACCAGGGTCATTCGCAAACGCTCTGGCCAGACCGAACTGACTTCTTCGGCGCGTAGTTCGGCATTGGGTGAAAGTCCATAGGTCATTACCCTGGCAGCGCAGTTGGTGGCCATTGCCTTTACCAATGCGTCGTCCATATTGAGGACGGCGGTGCCGGTAGTTGGGAGCGAGGCGATGAGTTTGCACACTTCGCCGGCGATGCCCTCGTGGGCGCTAAAGGCGCTCCAATGATCGTTTCCAATCACTGTGACAATGCCGATACCCGGCTGCAACAGGGCCAGTGGCGCATCCAGGCTACCAGGCTTGTCTTCACTCAGCTCCACTACGCAGAAATCGTGCGTCGGGCGCACCCGCAAGACGGTCTTGGCTACTTCGGGGAACGCGTTGAGCGAGGCTCGGGTTCCTGATCCCCGCCCCTTGTTCGATAAAATGCCGAGCAGGAGTTCTTTTGTCGTTGTTTTGCCCGCACTTCCGGTGATGCCAATGAAAACCGGCTTCATGAGTAGAGGACGCCAGCGATGGGCAATTTTTACAATGATACGATCAAGCCGCTCATTTCCCAATGCTCGGCGAAGACGCCAGCTAATGGCATCCCGCACGTGCTCGTATGAGAATTTAGAAAACAGCATTATGCTGAGCGATCGCTGCGCGGTAGGCCGCTTTGTCCCGCGCAAAGTCGGCAAGGATTTTTCTAAGGTGCTGGTCCATCAAGCCGCGCCCGGAGATGGCCTGCGGGACAGCGAGTTCTGACTCAGTGTTGAGTTCCAGGAGAACCGGGCCCTCCGGGCACAATGCTACATCCCAGTTTTGCAAGCCAAGGCCAGGGAAGT
This sequence comes from Burkholderiales bacterium, assembly GCA_038316625.1. Lineage (GTDB taxonomy): Bacteria > Pseudomonadota > Gammaproteobacteria > Burkholderiales > Rhodocyclaceae > Propionivibrio. Next base: position 7,602 of record JBBQAT010000119.1, on the reverse strand, counting down.
TCGTGCTGGCGGAGCGTACCAGATCAACCGCTCGGTCCCAGTCAGGTAATGTCACGCCGAGTAAGGTCTTATGGGTCGTTGGGTGTCGGTCGACCTGGCCACCGGGCCCCATGCGCGAAATAGCGCGGACGATTTTTCCACTCTCGATGTCGATCGCGCCCAGGCAGTTGCCGTAATCCCCGTGCGAAAAGTTATCAAGCATGTTGCGGCCGGTTGTGATCTTCCAGAAAGCTGTATGTATCACAGGGCCGGTTGGGGTGAGGAAGCAGATAAAGCGAACACAACTAACCGCTTGTGTGCCTGTTAATTCGGAAACTTCGGGATGCGCTGTTAGCGGTCGTTGAAATAGCATGCCTCTATAGGGAGCAAAGGCAAATGGGGTCATGAATTCGTCGAGCCCGATCAGCCTGCCGTCGAAGAGTCGAAAGTGCTCGCCTTCTCTCCCCGCAACTCCTAGAACGCCACGGCCATAGCCGGCCGAAATGGGCTTGACATAGAACGGGTAGACATCGCTGTCCAGGAAAGTGCGTACGTCGCCTAGCGTCTGAAGTACTTTCTCGTTACTGATGCGACGTCCTCCAGTGGTGTAAGACGCCAATGGAACAGGAATCGGGTAGCCACTGGCGTGTAATACCAGATAGTTGAGTAATTTGTCGTTAGCCAGTACGCGCGAGTAGGCCTCATTGAGTTCCTGGTCCAGCGCTGCGCTTTGCCTCCACCCGATGAATTCGTCAAGTTGTTCTGGTGTTATCGACCGACGCCAAATGCCATATTCAAAATACTCACTGATACCGACGGGTGGCTTGCGTAGCCGAAGCTTCAGTATCTCAGACAATTGCTTGGGCACCGATTTCCCGCCTTCCGACTTTGCTGCCATTAGCTTCTCAAGAAAAGAACTCATGAAAGACTCCGAAAATATGTGAACCTTTGGATTGATTCCAATTCAGTGCTCGGGGAAATGGTTTGTATCCCTGGATTGAAGCCAGTTCTTGATAACCGCCCAATTTTGAAGTTAATGCGGCTCAACGTTGCTATGAGCGAGAACTGTTTAAAGTGATTTGATCCATGGGTGCGCCTGGGTATTTGCGTAGCGCTTGAGGAATTCCCGCGTTTCTTCAGTCAGCAGTCCGGTACCGTGAACCTGTGCGATTTCAGTACCTCCTAAATCATTGAGTTCCAGAATTATTGGCCCCTGGTCAGTCAAGGCAAAATCCCAGTGATGGATCTTCATCAGAGGGAAGACGGCACCAGCTCGCTGGCAGGCATCCACAATTTTCTTCCATCCTGGAAGTCTGAATCCATCCACTAACTGGCCCGAAAACGGATGGTTGATAAAAACCTGGGTATTGGGCCAGAAGCCACCAACCATTCTGCTCACTTCGCCAGTTTCAAGGTTAACGTCAGCGAGCAAATTACCGTTTTTCCCGAGGCTGAAATTATCTACGTGATTGGGTGGAACGGCGACTTTCCAGACCGCACGTAATATTTTCACGCCCTCAGGACCGTTGAGACAAATCACCCGCACACTGCAGATCGCCGACCAATTAGTCAGTGACTGGATTTCCGGGGCGAGTGTGAATGATTTTTGAAACAGGAAACCGCATTCGGGTTTGTGATAGCGATGATCTACGGTTTCATCTAAACGTTTTACGAAGCTCTCGATTGAAATAGCCTTTCCGTCAAGCAGGCTTAAACTATCCGAGGCTGGGTTATAGCCGGCAAGATAAGCCGATCCATAGCCCTGTTGTGAATAGGCGGGTTTGCCGAAGAGCGGGTAAATCGAAGGGTCGCGGAGATAATTGGCTACTGCTTCCTTACTCTTCAGATGGATGCCAAGGTTTTCAGAAACACGTTCAGCACGATGGAAACAGGCTCGAATGGGGGCTACGGGTAGACCTGCAGAACTTGCGAGTTGCATGAAAACGTATTTGTCCCACGCTGGAAGGACGGCATTTCGCGGGTTGAGTGCAAGGCTGAACTGCTGCTGAAGTCGCCAGCCCAGGAAGTCGCGTGCTCCACCACCCGTCAGGTAGTCGTCGTCGTACAACTTGTACCAGTAGTAATCTGAAATTCCGCATTGCCCCCCGCTATTCTTCAGAGCATGTATTTCCTGAAGCTGCTTCAGTATGCTTTTGCCTGTCTGTTCTCGGGCCAGAGTACTCCATGCGCGATATTCATCGGCCCGATCTATGAGGTGAGCAAGACGGTTTGCGCTATTAAACTTCATTTTGTGATCTCCGCTGGTTAGCGTGGACTGGCAACAGCATTGCAGAGTCCTATTTCACGGTAGCTACGGAAGCTGACGACCGCACAAATTCACACAAGAATCTCAATGCAAGCTGGATGGCCAAGGAAAGCCTGGGGGCTCGCTGTAAAACCGTAAGCCCCGGATTGGTAGATCACCACGAGGTCGCCAACTTCAGCAGTCGCTAGTTCCATGCGGTCAGCCAACAGGTCGAGCGGGGTGCATAACGGACCGACGACCGAGATGATCTCGCGCTGTGCGTTAGTCATTTTGTTGCCAATGGCCACCGGGTAGTTTTTTCTGATGACTTGTCCGAAATTTCCTGAGGCTGAAAGATGGTGATGCAGTCCTCCATCGGATACCAGAAAAGTTTGTCCGCGCGATTCTTTGCGGTCGACGATGCGCGAAACATAGATTCCGGCCTCGCCAACGAGATAACGACCAAGTTCAATGACCAGTTCGGCTTCCGGGAGTTCGCTCTTCGCTCGTTCCGCGAGTCGGGCGAGATTGGCTCCAATAGGGGCCAGGTCGAGTGTTTGCTCGCCGGGGAAGTAGGGTATCCCGAAACCGCCACCGAGGTTGAGAAAGCGGATTGGCGAAGGGGTTGATGTTGCGAGACGTAGTGCCAACTCGAAGCTCTTGCATTGCGCTTCGATGATGGCTTCGGCTTTGAGGTTTTGCGATCCGGCAAAGAGATGGAAACCTTCGAAGCCCAGTCCGGATTTGCCGATTTCAGCCAGTAGTTCGGGAATTTGCTCCGCATCAACGCCGAATTGTTTGGGCCCACCGCCCATTTTCATGCCCGAGCTTTTGAGCTCGAAATCGGGATTGACGCGCACGGCGATGCGTGGCTGGCAGCCTGTTTCGTCGCGGATTTTTGCAAGCTCGGTGACTTCGCGAAACGATTCGATATTGATCAGGATGCCGGCAGCCGTTGCCTGCATCAGTTCCTTGCGGCTCTTGCCAGGGCCGGCGAAACTGATTTCGTGCGGGTTGGCGCCGCTGTCAAGAGCAACTTTCAGTTCGCCGCCAGAGGCGACATCAATGCCATCGACCAGCCCGGCCATATGGCACACCAAGGCCGGCATCGGGTTGGCCTTCATGGCGTAGTGCAACTTGATCGAGGCGGGCAGGTCTGCGCGCAATTGAGCGACCCGTTGCGTGAGCAACTGCCGGTCGTAGGCATAAAAGGGGGTTTGTCCGATGCGCTCAGCCAAGCGAGTAAGGGGAATGCCGCCAACGAGCAGTTCACCATCGGCGATGGCAAACTGCGTCATGGGGGTATGAGCGGGGGTTTTTCGTTCGCTGGCTTGCATTTTTTCCTGAGGAACTTGTCGGGTTAAGTCGCACCAATCAGTACTGCGAGAAATTTGTTTAGGGGTCAAGCAAAAACAAGTTGAACGTGTAATCGAAACCTCGTAGGTCGGGTTAGCGTAGCGTAACCCGACGATTGACCGGCGATGCGTCGGGTTACGCCCAGGGCAGTCGCATGGATGCGAACAACATCAACTCCTCCCCCTTTGTCCCGAAGGAAACACCTTTGGGTGGTTGGGTGGGGGATGGGGCTGCATTGACGGCATTGTAGCGATAGATTCGTCGCTTTTTTCCCCATCCCCACCCCAGCCCTCCCCTTGACGGGGAGGGAGAGTCTCATCGAATCGCCGGGGTCGGGTAAATCTGCCACCCCAGACCTCCCCTTGCACCCCAAGGGTGTTTCCTGCGGGGCAAAGGGGAGGGAGAGTCTGTTCATGCGATTGCCCTGGGGTTACGCCCTTTGGGCTAACCCGACCTACAGGGTTCGTCGTGTTCAAGTTATTGTTGCTCGACTCTTTAATGAAAACCATGTCTTATACGAAGGCGTGCGTTTTAAGCCGCTCCTTGAGCGCTGCGTTCATGCGTGTCTGCCAACCGGGGCCAGCGGCGCGGAAGGCGGTCATCACCTCTTTATCGACTCCAGTGGCTGTTGCCGGGCGGTCGGCCTCGGTTTTTCCGTGCCATATGAAATTACTTTCATTTGGCACGGCACGTGCAGTAGCAAGTACGTTCTTACGGTTCATCGCATTCGTTTTCGAGCCAGTCATCATAGACCTCACGTTCTTCTCTGCTTGCGTGGCGAAAGCTGATTACGCGTGTTACGCCGTCACGCTCGGTATACTACCTTCAGCACCGCCAGACTACCCAATACGTAGGAAATCGACTGAATACGGCGCTCATTTTCACGGACGATTGAAATGTTCAGTCGATAGTCAAGATTGGTGAACTCGCTGTTTTGTGCAGTGCATGTTTGGCCGCTACAACTAGCCCGGCACAAAGAGCGCGGGGCTAACTCCGAAGAACTTGCCAAGTTTTCCGGCTAAAGTCGCACTAATTTTGCGTTTCCCAGCCAGAATTGCTGAGAGGTTGCTTTGTGGGACGATAACGCTCAGGTCCTCTTGATTCAAACCACGTGCCGCAATCAGGAAGCGCAGGGTATCCTTGGGAGCCGCAGGTTCGATGGCATGATGTTCTCGCTCATATTTGGAAACCACATCGCCCAGAAGTTCCAACAAGCCAGAGAGCGCGTGGTCTTCATCGTCGCCGACTACATCCAGCAGCGAGTTCATCAAGGTGACCATCTGCTCGTAAGCCACCTCGTCGTGAATTGGACGCAGGTGAACCATGGAATCGAATGATGCCCACGAAGATTGGATGGCTCGAATATCGAATTGGATTTGCGTTGCTTGCATATTAGACCTTTCCTTGCCGGTAGCGCTTGCACCAAGCATCGTACTCCCGATGCGTCATGACCTCTCGCACGTACACGCGTTTCGCTCTGTACTGTACGACGACTACGACTCGGTAGTTGTTTCCGGCCACGTCGAACACGACAAAGGGCGGAACATAGTCGGCTGAGTTGTAGAACTCCCGAATGTGTCCAAAATCTCTGAATTCTGTTTGCTCAACAATCGAATGCCACAGCCGCAACGGCGATTCGGCAGCAGGATGTTTCTGCCAAAACTCACGAAGCATTTTGATTGAGATGACGTGCATTTATGGATTATATCCGTTTGATATAAACAATCAATCGGTAACTAAATTCCAACCAACAACCTCTAAAGGTGGAACGATCTCTGACATCGCTTTCCAAGCTCAAAATGCTTATAGCCAGAATTTTCTAAAATGGTTATCCACTTCACGCACGCAACAGATCGATTGACCAAAAACTGCAAGACACCGTTCGGCCTGAGCTTGTCGAAGGCTTGTGCTGGCGCTGAACCAGCGGTTCGACGGGCTCACCGCGAACGGTCATTGGTTTGCTGAAACGCAATGCAACGTGCGCCAAGGAGATACCCGTTATTTCGACTATCAAGGCGACACAAGGAGGGTAGCATCACCGCTTTGAATGGGCACAGGCACGCTCTACGGGGTAAAAAACAGCATGGCTTCGACGGTCCGTCCACGGCATTCTCTCAAAATCAGAATCACGCTCGTCACGCTGCTCATCTTTCTGGCCGGCATCTGGTCACTTTCCTTTTACGTCAGCCAGATGTTGCGCAAAGACATGGAAACGCTGCTTGGGGAGCAGCAGTTCTAGACGGTATCCAGCGCCGCCATCATAGTTTCGACCATGCTGAAATGGCTCGACAAGCGCTAAGGAGGTGAGCAAGAGCAACTTGAACACGACGAATCCTGTAGGTCGGGTTAGCCCAAAGGGCGTAACCCGACGCATCGCCGATCAATCGTCGGGTTACGCTACGCTAACCCGACCTACGAGGTTTCGATTGCACGTTCAACTTTTTTTGGCTGTTTTTGCTGAGGCATTCGCTGACAACCAGGTTTTACGCCACTCTTCAAGGCATTAGCCCGTAGAACGCCTATCCATGAGCCTTTCAGCGGCCTCCGTAATTCCCGCCGTTTATTGCGCAAACTACGGATACACAAACACCGTCAGTTTTGCGACCATCGCGACTGTCCGGGAGATGCCACGTCGGCCCCGGTGTGACTGATCGAGGATGCTCAGAAGCGATGACCCAACGCACATCAAACCAGGAAAACCCGGGCTGGCCAAAAACGGCCCTCGATGAAGCCATTGCTGCGCTAACCCGTTTGCACCGGCTTGATGTCTCCATCTACGACTCAAACTTTCTCGCCAAATCGCTTGAGAAACGCCGCGTAGCGGCTGAGTACGAAACCGTCTCGGCCTATCTGGAACGCTTGACCCAAAGTCCGGCTGAGGCCGATATCTTCCTTCGTTCGCTCAATATCAACCACAGCGCCTTCTTCCGCAACCCGCTCACCTTTGCCTTGCTGGAACAGCTGATCCTGCCCGCACTCGTCGATGCGAAGAAAAAATCCGGCCAGACGGGCATCCGCATCTGGTCGGCCGGCTGCGCCGCCGGGCAGGAAGCCTGGTCGATCGCCATCCTGCTTGAGCAACTGGCCGTCGCGCGCGAACAACCCATTCCGTACAGCATCATCGCCACCGACGTATCCAACGAGGCGCTGGCATTGGCACGCCGGGGCATTTACAGCGCCACGGAAGTACAAAACACGCCCCTGAAGCACACCCGAACCTATTTTTCCGTCCGGGGTGAATCCTACGAAATCATCGCCGCACTCAGGGAACGCGTGGACTTTTCCTTCTATGACCTGCTCGATGAAAATTCAAGCAGCCCGGCGGCCAGCATCTACGGCGATTTCGACCTGGTAATTTGCAGCAACCTGCTGTTCTACTACCGCTCGGAAATCCGCCAGCGCATCCTCGACAAAGTCTGCGGTGCCGTGAATTCCGGTGGCTATTTCGTGACCGGAGAGGCAGAAAGAGATATCGTGGCGAAACAGGAAACCCTGCGCGCGGTAATGCCATTTGCGGCTGTTTTTCAGAAACGCTGAGACTGGATCAAGAAGACCTTTGGAAGAAGCGACATGAAGCTGAACGACCTGAAGATCGGCACCCAACTGCGCCTCGGCCTGGGCACCATTCTGGCGCTGTTGCTGCTGCTCGGGATCGTCGCCTGGGTGCAAACGGACACGCTATGGGCACAGACCAAAGGGCTTTATGAACACCCGTTCATGGTCCGGCGAGCAATCGGAAAGCTGGAGGTCATTGCGAGCAACATTCCGCGACAAATGAGAGACCTGCTCCTGGCCGAAAGCCCGCATGAAACCACAAGCGCCCTGCAGAACATAAAGATTGACGCGACGGATGCCGAACGCCACTTCGCCGTTCTTTATGACCGCTACCTCGGTCCACGCGACGACATCACCGCACTGCAAGATGATTTTGTGAAGTGGGGTGTCCAGCGCGACGAGATGATCAAACTGCTTCAGGACGGAAAAATCAGCGAAGCAACGGCTCACATTCGGCCCGGTGCCCC
>JBBQAT010000118.1:0-13647 GCA_038316625.1 Burkholderiales bacterium | reverse complement strand
GTCCCCAGGCCGCTGACGCGCCGGGCATGGGCCTGGTAGTTCAGCTCGGTCGTGTCCTGGATCGCCAGTACGTGCCGTCCCGCCGCCGCGAGGCCCGTCCGCGCACAGGCCTTGCCCGTCAATTCCTCAGGCGTCACGTTCGCATTCGCCAGCCAGCGTCCAAATTGAACTTCCCGTGCTCGATTCCCTGCCAGCTGACGCAAGCAGACGCTTTGTTTGAATACCATGCGCTGCAGCAAAATCGCACCGTTTTTTTAAACGCGCATCACCAAAATCACCGACGTCGCTCCAGTCGCCGCGCTCCATCTCTTGTGCAGTTTCCATCTCTCCTTCCCCTCTCGGTCTCGATTCAGGGCATGACAAGCAAGATGTGTGCATAGATTAGCCTTCAAGGGGAGGGCTGGGGTGGGGATGGGGAAAAAGCGACGAATCTGTTGCTGCTATGCAGTCAATACAGCCCCATCCCCCACCCAACCTCCCCCTTGCACCCCAAGGGTGTTTCCTTCGGGGCAAAAGGGGAGGAGTTGATGTTGTTCGCATTCATGCGATTGCCCTGCCTTACCTTCCTTCAGTGGAACTCGGCAAGGCGCTGGTGATAAAATCGCGACCAACCCGTGCGTATGCGCCTTAGTTGAGCAATTGTTTCTGGCTAGTTGACCTGCGCATGAAAAGCTCCCCGAAATACCCTTAACCATTGATAGAAAGCCTGAAATGACCGCCATCAAGCAGGAAGATCTCATCCAGAGTATCGCCGATGCCTTCCAGTACATCAGCTACTACCACCCGCTCGACTTCATCACGGCGCTGGGCGAAGCCTACGAGCGCGAGGAATCACCTGCCGCCAAGGACGCCATCGCCCAGATCCTGACCAATTCACGCATGTCGGCCGAAGGCCACCGCCCGATCTGCCAGGATACCGGTATCGGCATGGTCTTCCTCAAGGTCGGCATGGACATCCAATGGCCGGACGCCACCATGAGCCTGCAAGAGATGGTCAACGAAGGCGTGCGCCGTGCCTACGCCGACCCGGACAACCCGCTGCGCGCCTCCGTGCTCGCCGACCCGTACGGCACGCGCAAGAACACCAAGGACAACACCCCGGCCGTCGTTCATTACGAAATCGTCCCCGGCCACCACGTTGAAGTCATCTGCGCGGCCAAGGGCGGCGGCTCGGAAGCCAAAGCCAAGTTCGCCATGCTCAACCCGTCCGACGACCTCGTCGACTGGGTACTCAAGACGGTTCCGCAAATGGGTGCCGGCTGGTGCCCGCCCGGCATCCTCGGCATCGGCATCGGTGGCACACCGGAGAAAGCCATGCTGATGGCCAAGGAATCGATCATGGCACCCTGCAACATTCACGAGCTCAAGGCGCGCGGTACGGCGGGTGAAAAACTCACCCGGCCCGAAGAACTGCGTCTCGAACTGTACGAAAAGATCAACGCGCTGGGCATCGGCGCGCAAGGCCTGGGCGGTCTCACCACCGTGCTCGACGTCAAGGTGCTCGACTATCCTTGCCACGCGGCTAACCTGCCGATTGCCATGATCCCGAACTGCGCGGCCACCCGCCACATTCACTTCCATCTCGATGGCAGCGGCCCCGCCAAGCTGGAGCCACCGAAGCTGGAAGACTGGCCCGACGTTACCTGGACACCCGACCTCAAGTCGGCGATCCGCGTCGATCTCAATACGCTGACCAGGGAACAGGTTGCGGCATGGCAGCCCGGCCAGAAGCTGCTGCTCAACGGCAAGATGCTGACCGGCCGCGACGCCGCGCACAAGCGCATCCAGGACATGCTGGCCAAGGGCGAAAAGCTGCCGGTCGATTTCACCAACCGCGTCATCTACTACGTCGGCCCGGTTGATCCGGTACGCGACGAAGTCGTTGGACCGGCCGGCCCGACGACGGCAACGCGCATGGACAAGTTCACCCGCATGATGCTGGAAAAGACCGGGCTCATCGCCATGGTTGGCAAATCCGAGCGCGGTTCGATCGCGATCGAAGCCATCAAGGACAACAAGTCAGCCTACCTGATGGCCGTCGGCGGAGCCGCCTACCTCGTTGCCAAGGCGATCAAGGCGGCCAAGGTTGTCGGTTTTGCCGATCTGGGCATGGAAGCCATCTACGAGTTCGACCTGCAGGATATGCCGGTTACCGTGGCCGTCGATTCGAACGGCACGTCAGTCCATAACACCGGGCCGAAGGAATGGCAGATCAAGATCGGCAAGATTCCTTACGTCGAGCCTGTCGCCCACTAATCGCTAAAGCGAGTCATTAACGAAGCCGGCCATGTGCCGGCTTCGTTGTTTCAGGCCTCTCCATTCATGGCTGCAGAGCTCGCGGGTCCGTAATCTCTGCAATTTTCAGCGGATACTACGGATACACAAACAGGAATTCCTTTGTCAAAATCCGATGACGGATTTGTGATGAGGGAGCCTGAAATGAACATAACGTCACATATGTGCAAAATGGAGTCACCGTCCTCGGGCAAAGGAGCCTGGCGAATCACTGCTGTAGCAATCCTGGCCTCGATATTGTTCGGTTTTTCTCTTCCGGCAAACGCGGGCGAAAAGACGATCCACTATTTTCCGGCTGGCCCGATCTACGAATACCGCTGGAAACTACTGGAACTGGCACTTTCGCACGCACAGAATGCCGACGAGACAATCAAGCTCGCTCCCTTCGCCGAAGAGGTCACCCAGAATCGCGGCGTGCAGTTGCTTCAATCCGGCGCGATCGACGTGATCGCCCTCGGCACCAATGCCGAACGCGAGTCGCAGATGCGCCCGATCAAGATCGACATCCTGCGTGGCATTGTCGGTTTCCGGATTTTCGTGATTCGCGCCGCCGATCAGGCGCGCATTGCAAGCATGGACGGACAAGCGTTGCGCAAGCAACTGTCTTTCGGCCTGAACAGCCAGTGGGCCGATCTGCCGATCATGCGTGCCAGTGGCTTTACGGTCGAAACCTCAACCAGCTACGAAAACCTGTTCAGCATGCTGGTCGCCAGCCGCTTCGATGCGTTCCCGCGCGGCTTGAACGAAGCTGGGCGCGAGCTCGAAGAACGCAAGCAAAGCTATCCGCAACTGGCCGTTGAACAGACCAAGGCGCTTTTCTTCCCCTTCCCGATCTACTTCTGGGTTAAAAAAGAGAATGCGGCGCTGGCGCAACAGATCGAACGCGGACTCAAACTGTCGTTGGCTGACGGTTCCTTCCGCAAACTGTTCGAGAATTATCATGCCGCCGAGATCGCCCTGCTGGCGAACGCGAAACGCCAGGTCATCCGCCTCGACAATCCGATCCTGCCTGCCGGATCGCCGGAACCGGATACACGCTGGTGGTGGCGTCAGGATGCGGTTCATTGACCCGGAGGGCGGCTGATGTTTTCAACGCAGACCTTGTCCAGACGGCTGCTGTACACGATGCTTCCGTGGTACCTGCTGGTCGCGCTCAGCATGACCGGGGCGCAACTGGCCATCCAGTATTTCAGCGTCAGCCGCGACATCGATCGGGATCTGGCGTCACTGGCCCAGACAGTTCAACCCGGCATCACCGAAGCCGTGTGGGAACTCGACGTCACACGGCTGTATTCGTCAGCACGCGGCGTTCGTCAGAATGCCATCGTTACCGGCGTCCAGATCGAATCCGCCACCGGTGAAGTTCTGGTGATTGACGGGGACATCCCCGGATCGCCCGTCGAGACCGGCGGGACTTTATCGCGACCATTCAAGCAGATTGCCATCGCACTCAGCTATCAGCCGCAATTAGGTGAAAAGCGTCTGATCGGTCAGCTGAAAATGTATTCGAGTCGCGATGTCATCTGGGATCGCACTAAATTTAATTTCCTGGTGGTCCTGCTCAATTCGCTCGTCGTAACCACCGCCTTGTGGATACTTTTCTTGTGGACCATCCGTTACCGCTTGTCCGATACGGTAACGACCGTCGCCCGAGCCGTAGCGAACTGGCGTTTCCGGTCAAGCGATACACCGGTCGAAAAAATCGACTACCCCTACCACGACGAGCTTGGGGAACTGGTCACGGCGTTCAACGAGAGCCGGGCACGGTTGTTCGACTCGCTGCAGAAACTCGACGAGCTCAACCATAATCTCGAGGGAATCGTCGCCGAACGTACCAGTGAACTACAACGCGCCAAAGAAGCCGCCGAAACAGCCAATCAAGCCAAGGGCCAATTTCTCGCCAACATGAGCCACGAGATACGCACGCCGATGAACGCCATACTCGGCATGCTCTATCTGGCGCTCAAAAGCGATCTGACGCCAAGCCAGCACAACCATTTGACGAAGGCGCAAGGCGCGGCGCATTCGCTGCTCGGCATCATCAACGACATTCTCGATTTTTCGAAGATCGAGGCCGGCAAGCTCGATATCGAAAGCATTGAGTTCGGCCTCGACGCCGTGCTCGAACGGCTGACCGATGCCATCGGCTACCAATCCGAGCATAAAGGTATCGAATTCCTGGTGCGTTACGACGTATCGATTCCACCGATTCTGGTCGGCGACCCGCTGCGCCTGGGACAGATTTTGTTGAATCTGTGCGGCAATGCCGTCAAATTCACCGAACAGGGCGAGGTCGAACTGGGTTTCCGCTGCATCACCACCAACGAAACCGACCTGACCCTGCAGGTTTACGTGCGTGATTCCGGCATCGGCATCGCACCGGAAGTCCAGGACACGCTTTTCGAGAAATTCACACAGGCCGATCAATCCACCACGCGCCGCTTCGGCGGCACCGGATTGGGACTGGCGATCTGCAAAAGCCTCGTTGAATTGATGGGCGGACGAATCTGGATTGAAGATACCCAGCCAGGCAAGGGAACAACCATCTGCTTCACCGCGCAGTTCAAGATCGCGCAGCAGGCTCAGGCACGACGGCGAGAACTGGTCGACCAAGCAGGGCCGTTGCTTGAGGGCGTTCGTGTACTGGTGGTTGATGACAACGAGGTGTCGCGCGAGATTCTGGCCGAAATGCTGCGCTACTTCCACATCGATGTCGGCGCAGCGGTAAATGGCCCGAGCGCGTTAGCGATGCTCGAAAACCCAGGCGACAAGCCCTACGATCTGGTGTTGATGGACTGGCGCATGCCAGGCATGAATGGCGACGAAGCGACACAACGCATTCGCAACAACTCGTCCATCAAGCACTCGCCCAAGGTCGTGATGGTCACCGCCTATGGTCGCGAAGATGTGATCCGGCTCGCCAGGCAGGCCGGTGTCGATGGCTTCCTGATCAAACCCGTATCCCCCTCGACCTTGCTCGATAACATTCTCTCGGTGCTGGGTCGCGGACGCATTCTGGGAAGCGACGACAAAACGCGTACCATTCCGCCCGATCTGGCCACCAGCGGCCAGCTTGCGGGTGCGCGCCTGTTGCTGGTCGAAGACAACGATATCAACCGCGAGTTCGCCACCGAGCTGCTGCACAGCGAGGGAATCGAGGTCGACGAGGCCACCAACGGCTTGCAAGCCGTCGAAAAGGTGCAATTCCACGACTACGATGCCGTACTGATGGATGTACAGATGCCGATCATGGATGGTCTGGAAGCATCGCGCCGCATCCGCGCCCTCGCCACGTCCCCTGGCGGCGAACACTTTGCCGCATTGCCGATCATCGCCATGACCGCCCTGGCCATGGCCCACGATGCCGAGAAGAGTCGATCTGCCGGCATGAATGACCACCTCACCAAACCCATTTCGCCGGATCGTCTGATGCTCGTGCTGGCAAAATGGGTTCATGTTCCGGCACACCGGGTCAGCACCCGGATTTTGCCCACACCGGCCCCTGAATTCCCGCCCGAACTGCTGGCACTGACCAGCCTCGACTCGCGTGAAGGCGTTCGTCGTATCGGCGGTAAGGTCGAGGCCTATCGCCGACAGCTACGCCGTTTCCGGGAAAACTACGCCAATGCGGTCAGCCAGTTACAGCACCTCGCACGCGAACAGAACCCGCGACATGCGGAAGACTATTGCCACGTTCTGAAGGGTGTTACCGGAAACATTGGCGCTACGGCACTGCATGCAAAAGTTAGCGCCATCGATACCGCACTGAAGCAGGAAAAAATGCCGGACACGGCCGAACTGGACGAAATGCACGTCCTGTTGCAGAACGTGATGCAGGATATCGACAGACTGGCCTCCCTGCCGGAACCGGCAACATTACCCGCCATCGTTCCGCTTAGTCCCGACCAGTTGCGCGAACGGCTGGAACGCCTGGGCGATGCGTTGAACAATGACCTGGGGAGCGCTGAACCCCTCCTTGCTGAACTGCGTGCCGGGGTTCGCGATACGCCGCTGGAACCTGAAATCGCCGCTATCGCCGCCAGAGTCGATGTATTCGATATCGATGCGGCGCAAACACTGCTCTCTGCTCAACTTTCCGGATTGTATGCCGCCCAACCTGAGTGACCCGATCATGAACGAACTTGCCAACAGCCGCCCCCGCATTCTCATCGTCGATGACGTCAATGAGAATCTGCATGCGCTGATGAACATCCTGCGCGAGGCGTATGCGATCATCGCCGCCAACAGCGGAGAAAAAGCGCTCGAACTCGCGCAACGCCAGCCCTGCCCTGACCTCATTCTGCTGGATATCAAGATGCCCGGGATGGATGGCTATTCAGTTCTCGCTCACTTGAAAGCCAACCCAGCCACCGCCGATATTCCGGTCATTTTCGTCACGGCGCTGTCTGAATCGGTGGATGAAGCGCGCGGTCTGACACTTGGAGTGGCCGATTACATCACCAAACCCGTCAATCCCGATCTGCTGCATCTGCGCATAGGTATCCAGCTCGAATTGCATCGCTGCCGCAAAAATCCGGTCACCTACGACGTCGCCCAGAACGCCGACCCGGACCACCCGGCCTCGCTACTGCTGGTCGACGACGTCCCGGAAAACATTCACGAATTGCTCGAAGCGCTGAAAGACGATTACCGAATCATGGTCGCCAACTCCGGCGCCAAGGCAATGGAACTGGTGCAAGGCTCGACGCCGCCCGATCTGGTCTTGCTCGACATCGTGATGCCCGGCATGGATGGCTACGAAGTCTGTCGCCGTATCAAGGCCACCCCCAACGGCAATCGTATCCCGGTCATTTTCGTCACCGTCGTTGATGCGGCGCAGGAGAAGGTCAAGGGATTCAATACCGGCGGCGCCGATTACATCACCAAGCCCTTCGACATAGACGAAGTACGCGCTCGCGTGCGCACCCACCTCGAACTCGCCCGCTTGCGGCGTTTTCTCGAACAACTCGTCGCGCAACGCACGGCCCTGCTGAACAAAAGCGAAGAAAAGTACCGCATCCTCGCCGATTATTCGCCGAACTGGGAATACTGGATGGCAGCCGATGGCAGCTACTTGTACGTTTCGCCCGCCTGCCTGGACGATTCCGGCTATGCGCCTGAAGATTTTTTTGCCGATGCCGAACTGATGGAAAAAATCATCCATCCGGACGATCTCGACGCCTGGAAACAACTAGGTCCGGCGGCAGCCAGCGCTGACCCGACGCCACTGATTTTCCGCATCCGCGCGAAGGACGGCAGTGAGCGCTGGATCGAGCACATCTGCAAACCCGTGCTTGACCCGGACGGCCAATCACTCGGGCAACGCGGCTCGCATCGCGACATCACCCAGCGTCGTTATGCCGAGGAAAGACTTGATTTCTTCATCAATCGCGACCCGCTGACCGGCCTGCCCAATCGCGCCCTGTTCCGCGAACTTCTTGAGCATACCTTGCAACACGCTGAACACGAGCAAAAGCAATTCGCACTGCTGTTCATCGATCTGGACAATTTCAAGACGATCAACGAAAGCCTGGGCCATAGCCTGGGCGACCAGTTGCTGATCGAGGCCGGCAAACGGCTCAAGGAACTGCTGCCCGATATCGACGCCATCGCACGGATCGGCGGCGACGAGTTCAACATCATTCTCAATCACAGCGAAGGCATGCCGTGGATCGACCTCGTCGCCCAGCGCATGATTGACGCGCTGGCCAAACCATTCGAGCTGGACGGCCACAGTGTCTATGTCGGCGCCAGCATAGGCATCGCGCTGTATCCAAACGATGGCTACGATGCCGAAACCCTGCAAAGCAATGCCGATGCGGCCCTCCATCAGGCCAAGATGCATGGCCGGGGCATCCTGCGTTTCTTCTCGTCGGAGATGACCAGCCGCGCCAAGGAGCGTCTGATACTGGAAGCCGATTTGCGACGGGCCGTGGATCGCCAGGAATTGCGCCTTCACTATCAGCCGCAAGTCGATCTGATCAGCGGAAAAATCGTCGGTGTCGAAGCGCTGGCACGCTGGCAACACCCGTTGCGCGGCCTGATCCCGCCCGGCGATTTCATCCCGCTGGCCGAGGAAAGTGGATGCATCGTCGCGCTGGGCGACTGGGTGCTACGGACGGCATGCCAACAGCTCAAACAGTGGGCAAACGCCGGTTTGCCCTTGCAACAGATGGCGGTTAACGTCTCGCCCCTGCAACTGAGCCGGGGCAATCTGATCGAATCGGTCAAAACCGCGTTGCGGGAAACGGGCCTCTCGGCCGAGCAACTGGAACTCGAAATCACCGAAAGCTGCGTCATGGCAGATCGTGACCGCTCCTTCAAATCGCTGGCGGACCTCAAGGCGCTCGGCGTGCGCCTGTCAATCGACGACTTCGGGACCGGCTATTCATCGCTCGCCTATTTGCAGCAACTGGAGGTGCACAAGCTGAAAATTGATATCGCTTTTGTGCGCAACATGACGACCAACAGTGGCAATGCCTCGATCGTCAAAGCGGTGATCGCACTGGGCCACAGTCTTGGCCTGGAAATCATCGCCGAGGGTGTGGAAAACCTTGGCCAGGCACGCTATCTGCGGTCCTTGCAATGCGACGTGATGCAAGGTTATCTGTCCAGCCGACCGCTCCCCGCCGACGAAATGACCGGTTTCCTGACCACGTTCAGGCCAACACAGATTCCCGTCGAAAGCGAAGCCTTTACTACCCTGTTGCTGGTTGATGACGAGCGGAATGTCCTGGCCTCGCTCAACCGGGTATTCCGGCGTGAAAACTATCACATCCTCACCGCGACCTCCGGCGAGGAAGCCCTGTCTCTTCTGGCGCTGCACTCGGTCGGGGTGATCCTGGCTGACCAGCGGATGCCCGGCATGAGCGGCACCGAATTGCTCGCCCGCGTCCGTACCATGCACCCCAAAGCCATACGCATGGTACTTTCCGGCTACACAGGACTTGAAAGCCTCACTGACGCCATCAACCGGGGGGAAATTTCCAGATTCCTGGCCAAGCCCTGGAATGAAAACGAGTTGCTCGAAGCGGTACGCGAGGCGTTTCGTCGTTACGCCGAATCGGTCAGTGCAGGAACGTGACCACATCATTCTAAAAAAAACACGTTCCGTAGCGCCTTCAGGCTTGCCCTTGACAGTCACAAAGGGGAAAATTACGGGTGGTGAAAAGACCGCCAAACAGATTGTTCAAGTTCAATGCGGTCACGCATGACTCGCCTACCGACATACGCGGTTTTCGCGTACCCCGATAATCTGCAGCAGACGACACAGGCAAACCGGATAGGCATCTAGACCTCCGCCGGTTTTGCTTTTTCAACGCTTGGGAGAGCAGTAAATGAATCAGAGTTTCACACAGACTTTTCTTGTCACGCCCGCACGTCAGGGCGTCGGACTGACATCAATCTCTCTCGGCATTGTTCGCGCCCTTCAGCGTCTTGGTGTCGTTGCAGGATTTGCCAAGCCGGTCGCTCAGGATGTCGAGGACAGCTCAGGATTTTTCGCGCAGCAAATCTTCCAGATCGCCGTTCCCGAGGCACTGCCACTCCATGAAGCGGCAGAGCGAATCGCCGCCAATCAAACCAGCGAATTGCTGGAAGATATTGTGGCCTTGTGCATGAAAGCGGGCGAAGGCGCTGCCGTACTGATCGTTGAGGGGCTCCATACTGATTCGTCGCACACCTTTACCTCGCAACTCAACATTGATATTGCCCGCAGTCTCAAGGCGGAAGTCATCGTTGTCGCCGACGGCTCCTTGCCAAACGCGGTCTCCGACGTGCGCCTGAGTGTCAGCCAGTTTACGAACGAGCGTTGCAAGGTCGCGGGCGTCATCATCAACCGCGCGCCTGAAGATTTCGACAACGAGGTCGCCAAACTCCGCTTGAGCCCTACCCGACTCTGGGGAGTCGTGCATGAAAACCCCCTGCTGCGCGCGCCGCGTACGCTTGATGTTGCCTTGCATCTGAACGCCGAAGTCGTGTTGCAGGGCGAACTCAACACGCGTCGGGTCAGCGAAACCGTCATTGCTGCGCGTTCGGCGGCCGGCTTTGTTTCGGGCTTGCGCCCCGGCAAGCTGATCATCACCTCCGGCGACCGCGACGACATCATTCTGGCGACGGCACTGGCCGCGAGTCGCGGCATCGAACTCGCCGGCTTGTTGCTAACCCATTCGACCTCCATTACTCCGCAGGTCATGGAACTTGCAGGCCCCGCATTCAGCACCGGTTTGCCGATCCTGCGCACCAGCGATGACAGCTTCATCACGGCGCGCCGTATCAGCCACATTCCGGATGCCGTCCCCAGCAACGACATGGAGCGCATGAATGCCGTTCTGGATACCGTGGCCGAACACCTTGATCCCGAGGCGATTTCTGCCGCCTTCCATATGCCGGAAATGACCAAGCTTTCGCCACCGGCCTTCCGTTACCAGCTCATCCAGAAAGCACGCGCGGCCAACAAACGTATCGTGCTGCCCGAAGGCGAAGAACCGCGTACCGTACGCGCCGCCGTGATCTGCCAGCAAAAGGGGATCGCCCGCTGCGTCCTGCTGGGCAAGCGCGAAGCCATTGAAACCGTCGCCGCCTCGCAAGGCCTCATTCTGCCGGCCGGACTGGAAATTCTCGATCCCGACGACATCCGTAGCCAGTACGTTGCGCCCATGGTCGAACTGCGCAAGGCCAAGGGAATGACGCCGGAACAAGCCATGTCGCAGCTTGAGGACACCGTGGTTCTCGGGACCATGATGCTGGCCACCGACGAAGTCGACGGCCTGGTTTCGGGTGCAATTCACACCACCGCCAGCACCGTGCGCCCTGCCCTGCAACTGATCAAGACAGCGCCGGGTTCGTCCATCGTATCGTCGGTTTTCTTCATGCTCATGCCCGACCAGGTTCTGGTCTATGGCGACTGCGCGATCAATCCAACGCCCACGGCACAGCAACTGGCCGAGATCGCCAAGCAAAGTGCCGACAGCGCCACCGCGTTTGGTCTGACGCCAAAAGTGGCAATGATCAGCTACAGCACCGGAACCTCCGGTGCCGGCGAGGACGTGGAAAAGGTGCGCCTGGCCACCGAAATCGCGCACCGGGACTTCCCCGATCTGATTCTCGACGGCCCCTTGCAGTACGACGCCGCCTCGGTCGTCGATGTCGGCCGGCAGAAGGCGCCGAACAGCCCGGTGGCTGGCCAGGCAACGGTCTTCGTCTTCCCCGACCTGAATACCGGCAACACCACCTACAAGGCCGTTCAGCGCAGCGCCAACGTCGTCTCCGTCGGCCCGATGCTGCAAGGCCTGCGCAAGCCGGTCAATGACCTGTCGCGTGGCGCACTCGTTGACGACATCGTATTCACGATTGCGCTGACAGCAATCCAGGCGCAGGGGATCGAAGATGTCGCGTAACCGCTGATCTGCAAGCCGTTATAAGCGGCTGCGCAGGAAACCTTCCGCCATCATTTCGGCCTTTGCCGGAATGATGGCGTTTTCATTTCCCGTTCCGAATCAGAATGGCCCTGAAAGGCAATGTTTACGCGGCTTTCCAATGGTACTGCCATGGAATGGCCGAATAACGGCCCTTCCGTCACTCACCGGCTGCGGATTTGTGTTTCATTTTGAAAACTGGGGCATCCCGATTAAACGGTGGACAGCAACCGTCTGCGCGGTTTCGTAAACCTTTGCAGGCTCCGGATTGTCGGGTGGACGGACAAAAGTGCCGGCCGCCATTGCTGCAATACGGTTGATTGACAAGAGATTGCTGTGATCTATCCTCAACTAGGGGTAACGTACAGCTTATTTAGACCGCCTGAATGGCTTGTGACGACGAGTAGGCAGTCACGGAGAAATCAACGTATAGCAACCGTCATTCCGGCGAAAGCCGGAATCCAGAAGTGCATCACTGGATTCGGGGTCAAGCCCGGAATGACGGAGTTTTTTCTTCTACTCGTTTCAACATGATTACCTATTAGCAACGGCATACTCTCAAGCGCTGTAATGAAATTTTGTTCGTTCATTCTTTTAGCGAAAGGTGCCTCTCATGCCGCAAACAGAACTTACGCCCCGTGGCGACGAGCCCAGCAGCGAAGAAATTGCCCATGTGCTCGGCAATATTGTTATTCCGCCTTGCCCGCGCATTGTGCTGGCTTTGGTGCAAGAGGCACGTAGCGACGATCCAGACCTGGGGAAACTGGACAAGCTGATTTCCGGCGACATGGGTTTGGCCTCAGCGGTGATCAAGTCGGCCAATTCGCCGTTTTTTGGTCTGAACCACAAGGTACAGGCGGTAAAATCGGCCTTGCAGGTCTTGGGGATTCGCTCCGTCACCAATATGGTCTCCCTGCTCTCGCTACGCAACGCGCTGACCGCTCCGGGTGCGCGCCCCGATCCGTTCTGGGAAAGCTTCTGGGATCGCACCAATTATCACGCCATCGCCTGCGCCCGTCTGGCCCGGCAACTGCGCTTCATTTCCGCTGATGGCGCCTACACCTTCGGTCTGTTCAACGATTGCGGCATCCCCGTATTACTCCAGCACTCTACCGACTACAAGGACACCTTGCAGCGCGCCAGTACCAGCGACCGGCCTCTGGTGGATATCGAGATGGAACGCCACCAGATCAGCCACGCGCTCGTGGGGTCCGTCGTGGCACGCACCTGGCATCTCCCCGATCTCATCTGCGACGCGATTCGCGACCATCATGCGCTGGGTTTGCTCTACGAAAAGAATACGGCGGGGCAAGGCGACGTAGTCGCACTGGCAGCCATTTCGCTGATTGCCGACTATCTGGTCAATGACTTTGTCGGCGCACGCCAAGACCCGGCATGGGATCAGTACGGTACCCAGGCGCTTGATTATCTCGGTATTGAGGGCGATGAACTGGCCGAAAGCAGGACCGACATCCTTGAGGAACTGGAAGAAGCGCAGCGCTATCGCAAATAGCGCTGCTCGACCTGGCACGCCTACGGAAGGTCGCCTCAAAGCGCTGATAGTGGGCGGTATCGCATTTGGTGTTTTTTGGCCATCGGCGATACTTCCTTTGTCGGCCATAAACTGTCGTTCGCTAGCCTACCAAGGGAGCCTCCCCGGCAGAGCCGGGGGGCTCCCTTGGTAGGCTAGGTACGGCGCGGTGAAGCCCTCTTCCACGCTGGCCGCCGTCAATTTTTCGGTCGCGATCCGGGATCCTATGCCCTGTTCGTTCAAGGCTAAGGCTGCCACCGGGCTGTAAGCGCTCGGCGCTCCCACGTGGAATTACTGGGCGATCTGTTGTAGCGGGTCCTTGCGCAGCGGCAGCAGCGAATCGATCTGGTTGTTGAGGCAAGTCGGTAACTTCTCCAGAGTTTCACGCAGCCAGGCGGCAGGATC
>JBBQAT010000117.1:0-13841 GCA_038316625.1 Burkholderiales bacterium | reverse complement strand
GTGATAACACTGAACGGCTAACATGCATGGGGGCTGGCTCTTCGGAGGTGGCAATGGTTTGGCGACTTAAGCTTACCATCATGCCAGCCTGCTTTTCCCCTCTAATTCATAGGCTTAGAACTTAAGTAAGTGCCATTCGGGTCTGACCCTTTTTTCCTCCTTCCAACGGACATCGTTTATTCGACTCTGGACCCGTTGACTATTCCACCGCTCAGTAAGTAATGACCTTTCCATAGTTGTCACGCTCCATCTGCTGAAGCAGCCGTTTTTCGCTTTGGAGTCGCTGCTGATGACGTTGCTGCTCCTGTCTCTGACGACTCTCTTCGTCACGCTGCTGTTGCTGCTGCAACTGCTGTTCCTGGCGTTGGCGTTGCAGCTCCATCTGTTGCCTCTGGGCCGATTCGCGCTCAAATTGTTGCTGCTGCATCGCTAGGCTCTGAGCACTTGCGTTCGAAGATGAACTGGGAGCCGATCTATCGAGAATAGTGTCCTGAACTTTGGCGGTTTGCTTTTGCTGGTCCTCCGCAATCTTGATCGCTTTCAATTGAACTTCATGCTCGTGATCGATGCGAAGCTTTTCGCGTTCCTTCGCGCTCTGGTTATAGAAGTACAGGCCAGCAAGGACGATTAACCCTACTAGGCCGATTGTCTTAAGGCTAAAAAAGCTACCGCTTGATGTTCCTGGAGCGAAGGGGTCCTGAACATGCACTTGAGAAAACTCGGCTGCTGCAAGTTTCTGGTCGTATCGCTGGCGCAATATGGGATTAGATAACGTTCTATAGGCATCACGTACGGCAACCGTCTGATTGCTAATTTCTTCAGACGAAAGACCGTTAGCGCTATCCTGTAAAAGGCCCGAAAATTTCGCATAAGCAGCTTCAATCTGCTCAGTTGTAGCACTAGCGTCAATTCCAAGAATGCGGTACAGAGTTTTCAAGTTCGACTCCCTGTCGAATTATCTAGATAACGTGGCCTCAACGATGGAGGCATCGGACTCTTATAGCATGTGCATTCTTTCATGCACTTGACGTCTGGTCAATTTGTCAATCGGGACGGAGATATTCTCATATCCGTCAATCCAACTTTCCACAACCGGCCCGAAAGCCAACAAACACGGCCATCTCCAAATCAATGCCCTGAAAGCCAATATCCATGCGGCTTCCATGGCATATCTTTGTAGACCGCCAATTGACGAGCCTCTCAGGCCGTTTCACCAAAACACCCGCTTCTACTTCTCCTTCACATCCCCCACCACCAGCGACTCCCCGCCGCCGGCCAATCCGTAAATCATCGGCTGGTACATATCCTCGGCATAGGTCGGCGGGACGACGAATTTCCCTGGCGTGACCACGCGCACGCGGTAGAAGAAGTTCATCTCGCCTTCCAGCCTGGCCGCGACGACGAAGCGGTCCTCGCGGAACTCGACGTGCTTGATGCGGCTATCCTGCATGGCCTGGCGCATGTCGAGGTTGGCGATCTGCACCGATGATTGTTCGCCCTGAACGATGTTGGCGTTCTCGATTTCGACGCCAGCCGGGACATAGTCGACAACCAGGGCATTGGCGTAGCGGCCCTTGGTCTTGACGTTCACCCGTACGATCAGCGTTTCGCCGACTTTCAGCGCACGGTTGCCCAGAGCCTGGCCGTCGGCGGTGTACCACTCGCGCTTGAGATCGAAGGCGTCGCGTCGCGCGGCGGGCATCTTCGCCGGGTTGCCGGCGTAGTTGAGCTCGACGAACAGGCGTTCCTTGTGGGTGTTGTTGATCTTCACCCCGGCCGCCAGATCAGAAGCATTAAGGGGTAGGAATTGGGTACCTTTGCCGCCAATAGCCTTGCTAACGCTGGTACTGGATCCCGGCATTCGCCGGGATGACGAGGCAGCGTCGAGATCGACGGATGAAAGTCCCGTCATTTCCGCTGCCCAGTCGCCAGTGGCCTGTGTCGCAAAGCTGCGGCCGAGCAGGAAGAGAGCGAGCTTTTCCTGCGTGCTGTAGTAGTGGTTCTTTTCCATCTCGCCGGCAACCTGGGCAACGAGGTTGTCGCGGCCTTCCGGATTGAGCTGGTGCTTCTCCAGCAGCACGACCATCAGCGCCCAGTCGCGCAGATTGCTCCCGTAGTCACCCCACCAGTAGGTGCCGATGCGCTGCTTCTTCATTCCGGCGTCGATGGCGCTCTTGGCGCGGCCTTCGTCGCCCATCAGCTTGAGTGCGAGGCCCAGATGCACGAGGCCGAGGCCTGAGTGCGCAGCGCCTTGCGATTCGTGCAACTGCCGTAGCGTGGCCAGCGGCGCTTTCTGCTGACGCGCCAGCACGTAGGCGCCGTAGGCGAGCACACCGAAGCGGCCGGAACCGGCGTAGCGGTAGTCGTTCCACACCGAATTTTCGTTGTAGACCACCGGCCCGGTCGGCAGGCCGGCGACGCCTTCCTGCAAACCTTTCAAGAGGAACTCGACGGACTTCTTCTCCATCTCCGGTGGCACGTTGAAGCCTTGCTCGCGCGCGTCGATAAGGAAGTTGGTGATGTACGCCGAGAGCCAGTACTGGTACTCGGAGAGGTTGCCCCACAGGCTGAAGCCACCGTTCGGCGCCTGCATGCCGGCGAGGCGCGCGATGGCCTTGTCGAGCATGTCGGCGCGCTGCGCCTGCGTGTAGGGCTTGAGGCCGAACTGCTTGGCTGCCGCCTCGTCGATGAAGACGTGCGGATAGGCGGTGCTGGTGGTCTGCTCGCCGCAACCGTAGGGATAGGTCAGCAAGCCCTGCACGGCGCTGCGTACGTCAATCGGCGCCTTGTCGGATACCGACAGCGTGGCGGCGATGCTCTGCCTGAGGAAGCCGCCCAGCTCGGCGTCTTTCACCTCGACCGTTTCGCCCGGCGCTATGATCAGGCGCTTCATCACCGTTTGCCGTGGTGTCGGCGCCTGTACTTGCAGCGGGAAGGTGCGGTCGAGCTTGAGCAGCGGGCTTTCGATGCGCACCTGCACTTCGGTCAGGCCGATGGCCGACCCGGCTTCGATGGGGATGCGCAGAATGCGTTTCTGCTGATCCTTGAGCGTGAGTTTCTGCTCGCCGTTCTTGATCACCAGCCCGTCACCGTTGGCGACGGTGATCTTGATGTCCTGCGACGCACCGGCGAGATTCTGCACGTCCATTGCCAGCACGGCGCTATCGCCGACCGAGAGGAAGCGCGGCGTGGCCAGTTCGACGACCAGCGGCGCGGCAACGGTCACCTCCTGCTCCTGCATGCCGTAGCGTTCGCCACTGGCGACGACGGCCATCAGGCGCAGGCTGCCGTTGAAGTCCGGCACGTCGAGCGCGACTTCGGCTTCACCCTTGTCGTCGAGCAGCACCGGGCCGCTGAAGAGATCGACCAGACGCACCTTCTTCGGCATGCTCTTGGTCGCTTTGGGCGCGGTGTCGCCGCCGAACTTGAGCTTGCCTTTCTGGCCGTCCATCTTTTCGATCAGGCGACCGTAGACGTCGTAGGCATCGGCACCGTAGCGAAGCTTGGCGAAGAAGAAGCCGTGCGGGTCGGGGCTCTTGAAGCTGGTGATATTGAGGATGCCGACATCGACCGCCGACAGCGTCACCATCGCCTTTTGACCCTTGGCGTCGGGCACCTTGACCTTCACTTTGAGCGGCTGATTCGGCGTCATCTTCTGCGGTGCCTCAAGTCCCACCGTCATCTTGCGGTTGCCGCGATCCAGCGGCAGATGCGCTATGCCCAGCGCGCGTGCTGGCGTTACCTTCTCGCCGGCATTACCGGGACGTAGCACCATCACCGAGACGTACAGGTCATGACGCTTCCAGTCCTTGTCGACCGGAATGTCGATGGTCGTTCCATCGGCACCGACCGAGAGGCGGCGCACCCATAGCGCCTTGTTGCCTTCCACGGTCACCAGCGCTTCGCCGGCGTGCGGCGGCGTGATGGTCAGTTTGGCGGTATCGCCATCAACATAGGATGCCTTGTCGAATTTCAGCGCCACGCGGTCCGGGCGCACGCCTTGCGTTTCATCGTCCTTGGCCGACCAGCCGGCGTAGAAGCGATAGCGGCTGGTGAGCTTGGTTTCCGGGTCGAACACTTCGACGCGATAGCGACCGTACTTGACCGGTAGCGCCAGCTTGCCGCGCCCTCCAGCGGGAACCGAGACTTGCGTGGTGTTGACCAGTTCGTCGGTTTCGCTGAAGCCGGAATGCCAGCCGCGCTGGTCGTCGAAACGCCAGTAGTAATTGCGGTTCTCGCGGAAGAGACGCACCGGCAGCGCGGTGCCGACCTTCAAGGTGGCAGCGGCATCGGTACGCACCACTTCAAATTCAGCCGCAGCACCTTCGTGCGCGTAGGCGCCGACAAACATCGGGCGCACGCCGACCAGCACCGGGGCCGGCCAGACGACGCGTTCGATGCTGCGCACCACCGGCCGACCGCCGCTTTCGAGCAGGCTCAAGGTGGCGCGCATCGTAAAGGGCGAACGGCGCTTGGCGACCGGAGACAGATCGACCTCAATGCTGGTTTTTCCCGAATCATCCAGCGAGTTTTCGGGCAGTTCGACACGCGACTTGACGGTATCTTCGTCGGCATCACCAAACACGAAGCCCGGCAGCTTTTGCGCCAGCGGGTTCTTGTTGCGTTCGCCATTGACCACACCGAGCAGGGCGTTGCCCGCCGCCGGCGCGCCGTAGAGGTAGCTGCCGGTCACATCAACGGTCCAGCCCGTCTCGGCATCCAGCGGCTTGTCATCCGACTTGAGATCGAGCTTCATGCGTTCGGGCAGGAATTCCTCGACGCCGAAATTCATGACGGTGCCGGCAACCTTGGCCGCTGGGTCGGAGCGCAGTTCCAGCGCCCAGGAGCCGGTGGCGGCATCGGCCGGAAGTTCGATGGCACGGCGGTAATAGCCGGCGAATTTCTCGTCGGCCGGCCAGGTCGCCGTCCATTGCGCCTTGCCATCGGGACGGCGCAGAACGGCCTGCACCGGTTGCGGGGGCACCGTACGGCCATCAGCATCACGCGCCATGACGGAGACGTCGAAGCGCTCGCCCGGTCGGTAGAGGTTGCGGCCGCTGTAAGCGAAGAGACGCACCGGTACGTAGGGCATGCCGGATATATCGAACTCGGCCAGATCGAGCGCCGGTTCCATGAGGGCGATCAGCGACATCTGCTCGCCCTTTTTCGCCATCACCACACGGGCCTCTTTCGGGCGTTCGGCGAAGGTCACGCGACCGTCGCCGTCGCTCTCGCCACGCGAGAGGACCTTGCCCTGCGCGTCGAGCCAGCTCACTTCGGTGCCGGATACGGCCTTGCCGTTGGTCAGCGAGCTGACGTAAGCGTCCGCGCCCTTGCCGGCGTACTGGCGCAGGTGCAGGCCAAGATCGCTGACGTAAAAATAGGTCGTCTGATATTCATGGCGGAAGCGGTTGGGCTGCGACATCACGGCCACATACACGCCGGGTTCCTTCAGGGCCGGGATGTTCTCGACCGGCAGGAAAGTGACGCTGCGGCGGTCGGCCTTCTGCTCGGTGACAAAGCGGCCGATGAAAGCGCTGGTCGTCATCTTGTTCAGCTGATCGAGTTCCCAGCCGCCAACCAGACCTTTGAGGCGCGTTCCCGAATTGCCGTAGTATTCGTCGCCCTCGCCGTCTTCGCTCTCTTCGTCAGTGGTTTGTGCCGACTTCACCGGCCCGGCGATCACTTTTTCAAGGAAGTTTGCCAGTTGCTCGGGCTTGACCTTGAGAAACTGCACGTCGACCTCTGGAACGTTGACCGTGGTCACCGGCAGGCCGCCGTTCTGCGCCGCCGGCAGCACCATGCCGCGACTGGCGAAATAGAAAGCCGGCGAAACGGCGGCAGTGAGAATCGAAAAACGTTCCTCGGCGTTGAGCTTGTTGCCGTTCTTCGCCGGCAAGCCGGCCTGAACGCGCACGACGTAGCGGGTCTGCGGTTTGATGTGCGGGAAGAAGAGCAGGCGCGGATTCTCGCCTACAACCCAAGCACCAGAAACCGGCTTGCCGCCATCGAGATTGGTATCGGCAGCGGCTCGACTGACGCCGGTGGTGAGACTTGATGCGGAATTCTGGCTGCTCTCCACATCACCTTCCTCGGTATTTTCTTCGTCGCTGCTCTGCGTATTCGCGGGCTTCGCCTTTGGATCAGGCGGCATTTCGAGCACTTGCACAAACTTCTCGTAGTCACCCTTGGCGTCGAGCGGCAGACTGAAGGAAACGGCTAGCGCGGGAGAACCGTCCAACTCGCGGTGTGCGCCATCGACCACTTCGAAGTTCACGCCGTCGGCCGAGGGTTCACCTCCGCCCAAACCCGGCAAACCGAAGAAAAAGTACGCGGCAACCGCCAGCACGAGAACAAGTGCAACCGGAACCACAGCCAAACCCTTGATCTGCTTTCTGAACTCCATGACGCCTCCTGACGATATGCTGCACGGATTGTAATCGCGACTATCGGTTATCACCACAAATGAATGCTTGTCGCTCCAACAACGAAATCACTGAGTGCGCTAAAACACAGTCAATGCGAAAATGCCGACTTTGCAGATAAAGAACCTGTAGGTTGGGCTGACGCCAGGAAGCCCAACATTGACAATGGATGTTGGGCTTCGCAAGCTCAGCCCAACCTACGAGGGCGCACAGATCATTTACGACTCCCGAGGACTACCCATGACCTTCATCGAATCGCTCAACGCCGCCTGGGCAAAAAACAACTCGCTGCTCTGCGTCGGCCTCGACCCCGACCCGGCCAAATTTCCCGCGCATCTCAAGGGCAAGCCGGACGCCATTTTCGAGTTCTGCAAGAGCATCGCCGACGCGACCGCCGACCTCGTTTGCTGCTTCAAGCCGCAGATCGCCTACTTTGCCTCGAATCGCGCCGAAGACCAGCTCGAAGCGCTGATCGCACACATCCACGAAAAGCATCCGGGGATTCCGGTCATTCTCGACGCCAAGCGCGGCGACATCGGCAACACGGCCGAGCAATATGCCATTGAAGCCTACGAGCGCTACAAAGCCGACGCGCTGACGGTCAATCCCTACATGGGCCGCGACTCCGTTGCGCCCTATCTGGCCTACAAGGACAAGGGCGTCATCCTGCTCTGTCGCACCTCCAACCCTGGCGGCAGTGATCTGCAGTTTCTTGATGTTGGTGGCGTGAAACTCTATGAGCACGTCGCCAAGATCATCGCCACGGACTGGAACACGACCGGCCAATGCGCGCTCGTCGTCGGTGCCACCTTCCCCGGTGAAATCGCCCGCGTGCGCGAAATCGTCGGCGACATGCCGCTGCTGGTTCCCGGAATCGGCGCGCAGGGCGGCGATGTGGAAGCGACGCTGAATGCAGGCCGCACGGCCAATGGCACCGGCCTGATCATCAACAACTCGCGCGCGGTTCTTTATGCCGGCAAGGGCGAAGATTACGCCGACGCCGCTCGCCGCGCCGCCCTCGAAAGCCGCGACACGATTAATCGCTATCGCTGACACGATTCGAATTCAATCGGAGAAGCCGGCTTGTGAAGTTTCGCAAGCCGGCTTTTTTGTTCACAAACCCACATGGAAAGCCGCTGGAACGCCCTGAAATAGGGCGTTTACGGCGTTTATGCACCACGGACGGGCTCGGCGGCGTATGCCGTTCAACTTGCAGGAAAACCTGAGGTTGACGAATTGACAATAAAAAACAACTGAGTACGAGCCTTCCGCCAAGCCACAAAACGAATGGCACATAACCTGCTAGGTTGCTGCTCCTATAAGCGCTGGCGTGATGCATCGACCCGCGTACGGTTATTTTTTCGTTTCAACTAAAGGGAGTTCCACAATGGATTTACTAGCCTTCTCAGCGGCGACAGACGACTTCTTCTGGAGCAAGATCATGATCTACGGCTGCCTTGTGGCCGGGGTCTATTTCTCAGTACTCATGAAGTTCCCGCAGGTACGCCTGATCAAGGACATGGTCACGCAACTGTTCAGCGGCCAATCGTCCGCCTCCGGTGTATCGTCCTTCCAGGGCTTTGCCATGGCCCTTGGTGGTCGCGTCGGTACCGGCAACATCACCGGTGTCGCCTCCGCCATCTTCTTCGGTGGTCCCGGTGCCGTCTTCTGGATGTGGGCCATCGCCTTCCTCGGTGCCGGCTCCGCCTTCATTGAATCCTCGCTCTCCCAAGTGTGGAAGGAAGAAGTTCACGGCGAATACCGCGGTGGCCCGGCCTACTACATGGAAAAGGGCCTGAAGAGCCGTCCGCTCGGCATCGCTTTTGCCATCCTCACCATCTTCGGTTGCGGCCTCGCCCTTCCGGGTATCCAGACCAATGCTTTTGCGCAGGCCGCCAGCCACTCCCTCGGCATGTCAGCGTGGGTCGCCGGTGCCATCTACACCGTTCTGGTCGCCTACGTCATCTTCGGTGGCGGCAAGCGGATCGCCAAAACGGCTGAAATGGTCGTCCCGTTCATGGCTATCGCCTACTGCCTGCTGGCCGCCGTGATTCTGTTCACGCACTTCAGCAAGATCGGCGAAGTCTTCGGCCTGATCTTCAGCAGCGCCTTCAACATGAACGCCGCTTACGGTGCCGTGTTCGGTCTGGCGATCCAGTGGGGCGTCAAGCGCGGCATCTTCTCCAATGAAGCCGGTCAAGGTACAGGCGCCCAAGCGTCCGGTGCCGCCGAAGTCTCGCACCCGGCCAAACAAGGTCTGGTGCAAGCCTTCTCGGTCTATGTGGACACGCTGTTCGTGTGTACCGCCACGGCCGTCATGATCCTGGCGACCAATGCCTTCAACGTGGCCGATCCGGCCAACGTCGGTGGCTTCCTCGCACAGAACCTGCCGGGTATCGAAAAATCCAACTTCACGCAAGAGGCCGTGAATAGCGTCCTGCCGGGTTTTGGTGGGTCGTTCGTCGCCATCGCGCTGTTCTTCTTCACCTTCACCACCGTGCTGGCCTATGCCTTCTACACGGACTCGAGCATTGCCTATCTGTTCAAGAAGGATACGAGTGGCCCTGGCTACAAGTACGGCATCCTGCTGACCCGTCTGGCAATCGTGGCGATGACCTTCATCGGTGCGGTGAGCTCGGTTGACGTGGTGTGGAACTTCGGTTCGGCCGCTGTGGGTGCCATGGCCTGGTTCAACATCATCGTGATCGTCCTGCTGACCAAGCCGGGCATTGCGACGCTGAAGGACTACGAAGCGCAGAAGAAGATGGGCATTGACCCGGTCTTCATTCCGTCACGTTGCGGCATCAAGGATGCCGAACTCTGGGATACGATCGTTCCGAAGCACTACGCCAAGGAACTGGCTGCCCTGAATGAGCAACTGAAGAAGAAGTAAGCGTCTCTTGCAATAACGAAAAAGCCCTCCGGGTAACCGGGGGGCTTTTTCGTTGACGACCTGCAGGCCGCATGGGCTGGTCATCTACAGCACATGCACCTGAAGATGCCCGTAAACATTGGCCTGCAGGGCAGACCTCAAACACCAAGGCCTTGCTCAGACTTCGGTGACGGTAAAGCTGATTTCAGGGCCGACTTCAACGATATTTTTCACCGCGCAGTGGGTAATGGCGTCGAGAATCGCGGCCTTTTGCTCTGCGGAGAACTGTTCCGGGAATTTCACTTCCGTCTTGAACTTGGCCAGTGTCATCGGCCCGCCGGGACCGGCGAATGGTTTGCAGTTGATCTCAATGCCGTCCGGCGCAACGCCGAGCTCCTTACAGGCCTTCTTGGCAAACACGGCGGCACAACCCGCCAGCGTGGCATAAAAGGCCTCCAGCGGGTTCATCAGCGAGCCATTGACGGCATAGCTGACTTCATGTTTGGCGCTGGAAACCTTGATCACGGGCGAACTGCTTACGTTGACGGAATACATGCTGTTTTCTCCTGGAAAGTGGTGGTGATTTGATCAGGCGCGAGTACGACGCGCTTGGCTGAGATGCTGATAAAACTCAAACAAGGCCATGCCGGCAAGCATGGCAATTACAAAGACAAAGCCCTTGGCGACGCCAGCGCCAAGCAGGACAAAACTCGGACCCGGGCAAATGCCTGCCAGCCCCCAACCGATACCGAAGAGCGCGCTGCCGATAACAAGTCGCCGATCAAGATGTTCGACGGTCGGCACGCGCATGGGCTTGCCAAGCAAGGACAAATCGCGTTGCCCGGCGAGCCGGTAGGCAACAATGCCCACGATAATCGCGCCGGCCATGACCAGCGCGAGTGAAGGGTCCCAGCGTCCGGTGACATCAAGAAAAGCGAGAACCTTGGCCGGATCGGCCATGCCCGCAATGATCAGGCCAAAGCCAAAAACCAGCCCGACCAAGAGTGAAAATAAAATGCTCATGAACGTCTCTAGTAGGCAGTCATACTGGAACGCGTGAAGAAACCGTCATTCCGGCGAAAGCCGGAATCCAGCGGTGCACTACTGGATTCCGGGTCGAGCCCGGAATGACGAAGCTTTGTGCCTATCTGTTTCAACATGACTGACTACTAGGCAAGAAAGTGACGAACGAGGTAAACCGTCAGGAAGCCCGCAAGCATGAAGCTCAGGGTGGCGACAAGCGAACGCATGGAGAGGCGGGAAAGCCCGCAAACGCCATGACCGCTGGTGCAACCCGAACCGAAGCGCGTTCCGAAGCCGACCAGCAGCCCGGCCACGACCAAGGTGCTCCAATCGGCGTCAAGCCGCGTTTCGGGCAATTTGGCAAAAACCTGATAAAGCAGAGGCGCGGCCACCAGACCAGCCACAAAGGCGATCCGCCACGCAAAATTGCCCGGCTGACGGCGCTGAAGCAAGCCGCCGACAATACCGCTGATGCCGGCGATGCGGCCTTCAAATAGGAGCAGCAGCGCCGCCGACAGGCCGATCAGCAGGCCACCGGCCAGAGCGCTGAAGGGGGTGAAGTGAATCCAGTCAATAGTCATGCACGGTTACTCTTTTGGGGGCAATGCAGCTTTTAGGCGCGCTCGCCGCCGTGCGCATCGCATCAATATTCAAGGGCATGGAGCGGCATCCAACACATCACCACATAATATTATTCTAATATTCTCATTATATCTATTGATCGTATGTTGATCAACAAATCGCCCGCTCAAGCACCGCTATAATCCGTTCCGACTCACAACAGATTGTCAGGAAGAAACATGCTTTATCTCTATTCACCGGACCAGCAGGATCTTTACTTCCGACTATTCCGGGACGCCTTGCCCGACCTGGATATCGCCTGCTGGCCGCAGGACGTTGATGCGGAAGCTGTCACTCACGCGGCCATCTGGATGCCGCCAGCCGGCCTCTTCAGCCGCTTTCCAAAACTGCAGGTCATTTTCGCCCTGGGTGCCGGCGTCGACAAACTGCTGCGCCGCGACGACATTTCCGAGTCAGTGACGATCATCCGTCTCACCGACGCCGGCATGGCGCAGCAGATGAGCGAATACTGCCTGTATGGCGTGTTGCACTACCAGCGGCAAATGGATATCTATCAGCAGCAACAGCGCGCCAATCGTTGGCTTCCACAGTCAGCACGACTGGCGAAAGATATCAGGGTGACCGTTCTGGGCCTGGGGCAACTCGGCGCGCACGTCGCCCGGACACTCGCCGCCATGGGATATCGAGTGCGCGGCTGGAGCCGTCAACCAAGGCAAATCGATGCGCTTGACTGCGTCCACGGCGAGACGGCGCTGCGCGATCTTTTGGCGCAAACGGAGGTGCTGTTCAGCGTTCTCCCCGCCACGCCGGAAACCCGGCACTTGCTCAATAACGAACGCCTCGGATGGCTCCCGAAAGACGCCGCCATCATCAATGCCGGGCGCGGTTCGCTCATAGACCAGGAGGCACTGCTGAAGCATCTGGACGAGGGCCACCTGCGCTTTGCGCTGCTTGATGTCTTTGCTGAAGAACCGCTCGCCGAAGACCATCCCTTGTGGAGACATCCGCGCGTGATCATCACGCCGCACGTCGCCGCGAACACCATTCCCGAGGAAGCCGTGGCGCAGATCGCGGCCAACCTGCGGGCGCTCGCCAATGGCGGGCCTGTTACCGGTCGGGTTGATCGGCAGGCAGGCTACTGAATACCAACTTAGATACGATCCAGACAGGCTCGAATCCGTTCGATGGTTTGCTCAATCGGGGCGCGCGTTGAAACCTCAAGCCCAAGATTGCGAGCGATGGCATTGACCTTGCCGGGATAAAGAGGAATACCGCCGCCATCGATGGCACGGATGAGTTTTTTGGCTTGCGCAATTTCCGGCGGGATTGTGCGCTTGAACAGTCGTCTCTTTATCCAGGAGAACATGTTGGAATGCTTCCGCGTT
Source organism: Burkholderiales bacterium (assembly GCA_038316625.1). Lineage (GTDB taxonomy): Bacteria > Pseudomonadota > Gammaproteobacteria > Burkholderiales > Rhodocyclaceae > Propionivibrio. The sequence continues at coordinate 1,554 of JBBQAT010000117.1, read as the reverse complement.
TCAAGAGCGACATGATGGCACAGCGCCCGCTATCAAAGGACGCCGGCCATCTAATTGCTCAGTCCAGCACGTGCGATGCCAACCCGTCGGCGAGCTTGGGCTCGAACCAGGTCGATTTCGGCGGCATGACCTCGCCGGCGTCGGCGACCGACATCAGTTCGCTGAGCTGCGTCGGATACATGGCGAAGGCGACGGCCATTTCGCCGCTGTCGACACGCTTCTCTAGTTCACCGAACCCACGGATGCCACCAACGAAATCGATGCGCGTGTCACGGCGCAGATCGGCGATCCCCAGTAGCGGGGCGAGGATCTGCTCGGAGAGCACCGATACGTCGAGGCAACGTACCGGATCGTGCGTGGGTACGAGTTCCGGCTTGATCGCCAGGTGATACCAGCGTTTGTCGAGATACAGGCCAAACTGTCCGGTGCCTTGCGGTGCAGCGCGCCCCTCGTTCGGCGTGACCGTGCAGCGTTCGGCAACGGCCTTCAGAAAACTCTCGACACTGTGCCCGTTGAGATCGCGCACGACGCGGTTGTAATCGAAGATGCGCATCTGCCGGGCCGGGAAGATCACGGCGAGGAAGTATTCGGCCGATTCCGGCTGCCCTTTCCCGCGCCGCGCGGCGGCGATGCGCGAGGCCGCGGCCGAACGGTGGTGGCCGTCGGCGATGTAGAGCGCCGGCATGGCGTCGATCACGTCGGTGATTTTCGCGATCGTGGCTTCGTCGTCGATCAGCCAGACCGTGTGCTTGATGCCATCGTCGGCGGTGAGGTCGGCGATCGGCGTGCCAGCGGTCGCCGTCGCCACCAGGCGCTCCGCCTCGTCGCTGTCCGGATGCGCAAGCAGTACCGGGCCGGTCTGCGCATTGAGCGCTTCGATCTGGCGGACACGGTCGTCCTCCTTGTCCAGGCGGGTGAATTCATGTTTGCGGATGCGGTTGGTGTCGTAGTGCGCGACCGACGCGGCGGCGATCAGGCCGGTCTGCGTGTGTTGGCCCATGACCAGACGGTAAGCGTAGTAGCAAGGCTTGGCATCGCGGATCAGGATGCCGTCGGCGATGAGCTTCCTGAGGTTCTCGGCGGATTTGGCGTAGACCTCCGGCGCATAGTGGTCGACGTCCGGCGGCAGGTCGATTTCGGCCTTGGAGATGTGCAGGAATGAATGCGGCTTGCCGGCGGCGCGCACGCGGGCTTCGTCGCTGGAAAGCACGTCGTAGGGCGGTGCGGCAACAGCGGCGGCATGCTCTGAGCGCGGACGCAGGGCGGGGAAAGGGCGGATCAAGGATGGAGCAGAAGTCACGGGAATCTCCTGAAAAGGGGGATGGGGGCAGACGCTCAGACCGGCAGATAACGCACGCGCAGCACGCCAGGGATGGCGGCCAGCGAGTCAATGGCCTTTTGCGGCACCGCGCTTCCCACATCGACCAAGGTAACACTCAGTTCCCCCCTTGATTTGTTCACCAGGTTACAGACCGACAGTCCCTCGCCCGCCAGCACCGTCGAGAGTTGAGCCAGGATGTCCGGCGCATTAGTGCTGGCAATGGACAGCCGGAA
>JBBQAT010000116.1:0-13841 GCA_038316625.1 Burkholderiales bacterium | reverse complement strand
CGGGCTCTAGGGCACCAGTGCTCAGTCGGTCTTTGTCCGAAAGCAACACCTCAACGCTACCACAGCCCTGTTTCTTGCCAACGCCTTTCGACCTGCGGGCGAATATCCTACTCAGGCCGAACGGTGTCTTGCAGTTTTTTGGTGAATCGATTTGTTGCGTGCGTGAAGTGGATACCCATCTAATGCAAAACACCCACCGCAGAGGCACAGAGACACAGAGATTTCGCAGAGAAAATCCTTGGAAACAATGCTTTTCCTCTGTGTCTCCTCTGTGCCTCTGCGGTGGATTTTGGAATTTTTCACAAGCTCTGAGTTTCGCGCCCGCTGATGAAGGCTGACATTCGGCTGAACATGGCCCTTGCGCGCTTGATTGCCGTGCAGGTGTGCATTCACGCATGCATGGCCGGCATTCGCATGGCGGCACCCTTGCTGGCGCTGCGCCAGGGGTATAGTCCCGCATCGGTGGGGCTGCTGCTGGCGCTGTTTTCGCTGACCTCGGTTTTTCTTTCCTTGCCTGCCGGCCGCTTTGCTGATCGCCACAGCCTGAAACTACCCGTGGCGATCAGCGTGGGATTTACCGTCCTGGGGGCGGGTCTGGCGGTGGTGTGGCCGATTTTTCCCGTGCTGTGCGTTACCGCGCTTCTCACCGGCGGCGCGACCGGTAGCGCGCTGATCGCCTTGCAGCGCCACGTGGGGCGCATGGCGAGCGACAACACGCAACTCAAGCAGGTTTTCAGCTGGCTGGCGATGGGGCCGGCGATCTCGAATTTTGTTGGACCGTTTTTTGCCGGATTGATGATCGATCATGCCGGCTTTCGCGCGGCATTTGCATTGATGGCGGTGCTGCCGCTGGCGTCGTGGATCATGGTGCGCAATACGCCGGAGTTGCCGCAGGAAAGTCGTGTGGAAAACTCCGCCAAGCTGCGCGCCTGGGATCTGCTGTCCGAGCCGAAGATGCGTCGGCTGTTGCTGATCAGCTGGATGCTGTCGTCGTGCTGGGATGTACATACTTTTGTCTTGCCCGTGCTTGGTCACGAGCGTGGTTTCAGCGCCTCGGTGATCGGCACGATTCTCGGCGCCTTTGCCGTTGCCGCCACGCTCGTCCGCGTGCTGATGTCCTTGCTCGCCTCGCGTGTGCAGGAGTGGGCGGTCATCGTGACCGCGATGGCGGCAACGGCGCTCCTGCTCGCCCTCTACCCGCTGCTGCATTCACCGTTGCTGATGGGACTGTGCTCGGTCCTGCTCGGGTTTTCGCTGGGCTCGGTGCAACCGATGATTTTGAGTACCTTGCACCAGATCACGCCGACGCATCGCCACGGCGAGGCGCTGGGCCTGCGCATGATGATGATCAATGCCTCCAGCGTGGTGATGCCGATGCTGTTTGGAACGGCGGGTGCGGTGGTCGGTATGGCAGGCGTCTTCTGGGCCGTTGGTGCCACGGTCGCCGGCGGGACGCGAGTCGCGTGGGGGCTCAAGGCCAAAGCCGGAGTCTCGGATCATTGATGCTCTGGAAGCCAATAGATACGGGTATCTTCGCAATAGATGGTCTGTGAGCCAATAGGCATGCGGCTCCCGGAGCAGGTCTTCGTTGAGAGCCGCGCCTGTCCTGGTAAGCATGGTTTCATGCACTTGAAATCCGGGGGCCAAACCCCCATATGACCAGTTCATTGACTCAAGAAAGAAATTTCACCCATGTCCGATCTTCTCCAGAAGCTGCAATGGCGTTACGCCACCAAGAAAATGAACCCGGCCAAACCCGTTCCCGAGGAAAAGGTGGAGCACATCCTCGAGGCGGTGCGTCTGACCGCTACATCGAGCGGTCTGCAGCCCTACGATGTCATCGTGGTAAGCAACCCGGAGTTGCGTCAGCAGATCAAACCCCACGCCTGGGGCCAGCAGCAGATCACCGATTGCTCACATTTGCTTGTTTTCGCCGCCTGGGACAACTACAGCGTCGAACGCATCAACATGATGTTTGACCTGGTTAACGAGGAGCGTGGGAACGTAAACGAAGGCTGGGAGAACTACCGCAAGCAATTGCTGGCCACCTACCCGGCACGCGACGCCGAAACAAATTATCAGCACGCCGCTCGTCAGGCCTACATCGGGGTAGGTACCGCACTGATCGCGGCGGCCTACGAAGGGGTGGACAGCACGCCGATGGAAGGCTTCGATCCGATCAAGGTTGACGAGATTCTTGGCCTAGGCGAACGCGGTCTGCGTTCCGTGGTAATGATTCCGCTGGGGTACCGCGAAACCGAAGGTGACTGGCTGGTCAACCTCAAGAAGGTACGCCGGGCGCGTGATCAGTTCATCATCGAGATGAAGTAGTAGGAAGTTATATTCAACCCAGATTATCCATTAGCCCAAAATCCGTTCGCCCTGAGCCTGTCGAAGGGCTGTTCATGGTTCGACAGGCTCACCACGAACGGACTTTTGCACTAAATTTCGCCTATTGGATAATCTGGGTTCAACGCTTCGGTGAAAAAACTTCGTCATTCCGGGCTTGACCCGGAATCTGACCGAAGGAAATGCAGAGCCAGCGGTTCACTTCTGGATTCCGGCGTTCGCCGGAATGACGGTTGCTATACGTTCTTTCTCCGTGATAGATAGTCTGCCAGAGAGGGCCAGGTGGCCCTCTTCGATGCTCTGCAAGCCAATAGACATGCGGATATCCAGCCAATCATCCGATGCTGTAAAGCTTACTTTCGGGCAACCGGGTCGAGCGTGATGTGGGGCGTGCTGATTTCAACATCCAATACTTCAAGCATCGGGCTGTTGAACGGGAATTGGCCACTGATCAGTTGTGCCAGCCGCGCTTCGCTGACAACAATGGTTTTGGGTGCGGGCGGTTGGAGCGCGCAGGCTGCCAGCAAAATCGTCAGGCTGGCCAGGAGGAGAATAGGGAGAGGGCGGCGCATGGCGGTTCTCCGTGTACGTGATTACCAGCCACTATAGCGGAGCAACTCGGGTTCGTGCGTGCTGATGTTTTTCTAATACGGTCGAAACCGGCATTGCGGGGAACGTCGGACCGGATTGTCCGATCTCCCCGAATGGCCGTTTCTGTTCATTGCTACTTCAGTCGATCACAGGGATCAGGAGTGGCTTGGGTAAGAATGGGGATACAGTTCGTTGAGCTTCTTTCCCGTCTTGCCGTCAACGATGTCGCCGTTGCGTTGCGCTTCGGACAATTCAGCCAGAACTTGTTCCCGAGTCACGATTTGTGTGGCGGACTTGCTTGGGTAAGCGCCGGGGTTCAGTTCGTTGAGCTTCTGGCCAGTCTTGGCGTCGATGATGTCGCCGGCACGTTGCGCTTCGGCCAGCTCGGCCAGTACCTGGTCACGCGTTTTGCCTTGAACGGCCACCTTGGCCGGGTAGGCGCTCGGGTTGAGCTCGTTGAGCTTCTGGCCAGTCTTGGCGTCGACAATGTCACCGGTGCGCTGCGCGTCGGCCAGTTCGGCCAGGACTTGCCCACGGCTCAGACCCTGGGTGGTGGTATCCGCTGCAGTTGCGTAACCCGAACCGAGAGCGGCGAGGAGGAGGGCGACGGTTGCAATTTTCGATGTTCTCATGATGAAAGTCCTTTTAGGTTTTAGTGTTGAAGTTATCCGGTTTGGCTTTTGCTTCACCGGCATCGAAGAGCTTGTTTTGGTGTGGGCTCGTCGATGGGTTGAATATTAATGATTAAAATAAGCAAGAAAAACGGCCATATAGTCATTGATACATTGCGAAATGCGCAATAATAAGGGTCTTGAATTACTGAGTTGAGGCACCATGGACCGTTTGCTCTCGATGCGCGTATTTCAGAAGGTGATTGACGAGGGCGGCTTTGCCGCTGCGGCCAGGGCGTTGGACATGTCGCCAGCGGTCGTGACGCGCCTGGTCGCCGATCTTGAAAGCCATCTCGGTACGCGTTTGCTGCACCGTACGACGCGACGCGTATCACTCAGTGGCGCTGGCGAAACCTATCTGAACCGGGTGCGCTCGATTTTGCAGGACATCGACGAAGCGCACAGCGCGGCGAGTTCCGAGACGCAAGAGCTGGCCGGGGTTCTGCGCATACTGACACCGCCGGTGCTCGCCACCTACGCCCTGGCACCGCTGATTGCCGAGTTCCGGCACCGTTATCCGAAAATCCAGCTTCACATCGAGGTCGATACGCACGAAGACCCGGCCATCGAAGACTACGACCTGACGCTGATGGGGGCCAGCGAAGCGTTCAATGGCGACATCATTGCGCGCAAGATATCAATGACCGAAGGGATCCTGGTCTGCTCGCCGGACTACATCAAACGTCGGGGCACCCCGCTGAAGCCGGAGGATCTCGCGGAACACGAAACGCTTCGCCTGCGTGCTCCGGGCTTGATGCAACGCGTCTGGCGGCTGCTCAATTCGGAACGCGAAGACCAGGTACTCGATCTGCCCGTGGAACCCAGCCTCTGGATCAACCATACCGAAACACTCCTCCGCGCGGCGCTGGGCGGTGCCGGAATCACTTCAGTCGCTGTCGACTTGGCCGCGCCGCACCTGGTAAGAGGTGAACTGGTACGTGTGCTGCGACCGTGGATATCAGGCCGCTTCAGCCTGTATGTGGCCTTGCCGAGCCGCCGGTTCATGCCCGAGCGGACGCGGGTTTTCCTGGAGTTTCTTACCGACTGGTTTCGGAATCAGCAGAGTAGTGCGATCCAGGCTTGCGAAATGTGTTGAGGGGTCGGGCTGGAGGGCAATGAATACGCGCGTCTTCGCGATATATCGCTCTGTGAGGCAATAGGCATGCGGGTTTCGGAGGGGGAGGGTTTCGCCCCCGTTCCCTGCGCTACGCCATCGCGCCGGGCGCGGCTGTGGAACTTGCCACTACGCGGCCCAGGCAGCCTTCGCCGACTTTTCCCAGCGCATTCAGCTTACGTTCGGTGAAAGCGGATCAGGCAGTGCTTCAATCACCGGCTGATTAACCAAGCCCACCGCCGCACCACGTCGTGCGCGCAGCCCGAGATGTTTTTCTTCTGAAAGCAGCACTTTCGGCTTGGTGCGGAAGCTTCCCTTGATGCTAACCACCGGCCCCTTGGCGGCGATGATCGCCTTGAGCGTTTCCTTGCCCTTGAGATTGATGATCTGCACACCCTTGCCGCCAGAAAGCCGTTTCATCTGGTCGAGCGGGAAGACGAGGAGGCGGCCGTCGTCGGAGAGGGCGGCGATGTGGTCGTGGCCAGCGACGCGAGTCAGCGGCAGGATGGTGCAGCCGTCTTCGAGCGTGAGGAAGGCTTTGCCGGCTTTTTGCCGTGAGAGCAGGTCGCCGTAGGTGCAGATGAAGCCGTAGCCGGAGGTTTTGGCGACGAGCAACTCCTCTTCGGGCTTGCCGGTAAGCACGTGGGCGATTTTGCCGCTGCCGATTTCGATGAAGGAGGGCAGCGGGGCACCCATGCCACGGCCGTCGGGCAATGCGGCAACCGCCAGGGTGAAGGCGCGGCCTTCGGTGGAAATGATGACCAGCGAGTCGACCGAGCGGCACTCAAACGACGAGCCAGGACCGTCGCCATCCTTGTAGGCGACGCCGGAGAGGTCGAGGCCGTGGCCCTGGCGCACGCGCGCCCAGCCTTTGTCGGAGACGATCAGCGTCACCGGTTCGTCGGCAACGGCCGCAACTTCGGAACGCGAGGCCATGCTGGCTGGCTGGATCAGGGTGCGGCGGTCGTCGCCGTGCTTGGTGGCGTCGGCCTTGATTTCCTTGATCACCAGGCGGCGCAGCAGGGTGTCGCTTTCCAGCAGCTTGATCAGTTCTTCCTTCTCGCCGCGCAGCTTTTCCAGTTCCTGCTCGATCTTGATGCCTTCGAGCCGAGCCAGTTGGCGCAGACGGATTTCGAGGATGTCTTCGGCCTGCCGGTCGGAGAGCAGGAAGCGGGCGATCAGCGCCGGCTTGGGTTCGTCCGACTCGCGGATTAGGTGGATCACTTCGTCGATGTTAAGGAAGACGATGTGCCGGCCTTCGAGAATGTGAATGCGGTCGTTGGCTTTTGCGAGACGGAATTCAGTTCGCCGGCGTACCGTCGTGACGCGGAACTGGCACCACTCGCCAATCAGGTCGGCCAGGGTTTTCTGGCACGGACGGCCGTCGATGCCGACGGCGACGAGATTGATCGGTGCCGTTGTTTCAAGGCTGGTATGCGCGAGCAGCAGCGCCACGAAATCCTCACGATCCAGGCGCGAGCTGGTTGGCTCGAAAACGAGCCGGATGTCGGCATCCTTGCCCGATTCGTCGCGCGCACGGTCGAGTTGCGAGGCAAACAGCGCCTTCAACTGCGCCGCCGATTGCTCGATGGATTTCTTGCCCGGCTTGGGCTGCGGGTTCATCAGCGCGCCGATTTCGGTGAGGATCTTGGCGCTGGAAACGCCGGGCGGCAGTTCCTTGATCACCAGTTGCCAGGCACCGCGCGCCAGTTCCTCGAACTCGTAGCGGGCGCGCACGCGCAGGCTGCCACGGCCGCTGCTGTAGGCACCAGCGATTTCGGCTGGCGTGGAGATGATCTGGCCGCCACCGGGGTAGTCCGGGCCGGGAATATGTTCCATCAGCTCGGTAACGCCGGCGGAGGGATTTTGCAACTTGAAAATTGCCGCCGCAGCGACTTCACGCAGGTTGTGCGAAGGCATTTCGGTGGCCATGCCGACGGCAATCCCCGAGGCGCCATTAAGCAGCGAGAAAGGCAGGCGGGCGGGAAGGAAGGCCGGTTCCTGGAATGAGCCATCGTAATTGGGCTGGTAGTCGACGGTGCCTTCGCCGAGTTCGCCGAGCAGCAGTTCGGCGATCGGCCTCAGGCGTGCCTCCGTGTAGCGCATGGCCGCCGCGCCGTCGCCATCGCGCGAGCCGAAATTGCCCTGTCCATCAACCAGCGGGTAACGCAGCGAGAACGGCTGCGCAATGCGCACCATCGCGTCATAGGAGGACGTGTCGCCGTGTGGATGGTATTTACCGATCACGTCGCCGACGACACGCGCCGACTTCACTGGCTTGGCACCAGCCATCAAACCGAGTTCGCGCATGGCGAACAGCACGCGGCGCTGCACCGGCTTCTGGCCGTCCTTCACGTCGGGCAGGGCGCGGCCCTTGACGACGGCGATGGCGTATTCGAGGTAGTCGCGCGAGGCCGATTCGTGCAGCAGGATGCTTTCGCCGTCTTCCTCTTCGATCAGCGCTGGACTGATCGGGGGGGCGGGTGGGGCGGGCGTGTCCAAGGTTTCAGGAGGTTCCGAAGCAAGGGGCTCGCTGGCTGATTCGATGGCTATCTCTGCGGATGTCAAGGGGGGCGGAGCGGCTTTGGGAGGCGCGGCGTCGCTTGTTGTGGCTAAGGGCAGGTCGGCAAACAGGTCGGGCGTCGCGGTGTCATCGTGTTTGTGAGTCATCTCAAATCTCCGCTCCAATCAGCGCGCCGTTGGCTTCCATCCAGGCTCGCCGTCCGGCGGATTCATTCTTGGCCATCAGCATGTTCATCACCGGATTGGCGTCGTCGGCCACCGGCAAGCGTACGCGCATCAGGCGACGGGTGTCGGGTGACATGGTTGTTTCCCAGAGCTGTTCTGAATTCATTTCACCAAGGCCCTTGAAGCGCGAAAGAGAAACCGCTTCCGGCTTGATGCCTTCCAGGCGCAGGCGGTCCATGATCGCCTCGCGCTCGTCATTGTCCAGTGCATACAGCTTGCGCGGCGGGCGGTTCTTGCCGTAACCCGGTACGTCCAGGCGATACAGCGGCGACTGGGCGAAATACAGGTGGCCGTGCTCAATCAGCTTGGGGAAGTGGCGGTAGAACAGCGTACACAGCAGTACGCGGATATGGCTGCCATCGACGTCGGCATCGGTCATGATCACCACTTTGCCGTAGCGCAGGTTGTCGAGCACGCTAGCGGGCGCACCGGGCGGGTGCGGATCGATGCCGAGCGCCACGGCGATGTCGTGCACTTCGCGGTTGGCGAACAGGCTGCCGACTTCAACTTCCCACGTATTGAGTACCTTGCCACGCAGAGGAAGAATCGCCTGCAATTCCTTGTCGCGGCCGGCCTTGGCCGAACCGCCGGCCGAATCGCCCTCGACCAGGAACAGCTCGTTACGCCGGATGTCCTCGCTCTGGCAGTCGGAAAGCTTGCCGGGCAGAATGGCAACGGCCGACTGCTTGCGTTTCTCGACCTTTTGCCCGGCGCGCGAACGCGCTTGCGCGGCGCGGATGGCCAGTTCGGTGATCTTCTTGGCGTCGTCCGGGTGCTCGTTGAGCCACAATTCAAGCGGGTCGCGCACCATGCGCGAAACCAGCGCCACGGCATCGCGTGAGTTCAGTCGCTCCTTGGTCTGCCCCTGAAACGAGGGGTCAAGCACACGCGCGGCGAGCACATAGCTGGCGCGCGAGAAGACGTCTTCAGCGGCCAGCTTGACGCCCTTGGGCAGCAAGGCACGATGCTCGGCAAAACTCTTGATAGCCTCGAAAGCAGCCTGGCGCAGCCCGGTTTCGTGCGTGCCGCCGGCGGAGGTGGGAATCAGATTGACGTAGGATTCGCGCGCCAGATTGCCTTCGGATGTCCAGCAAATCGACCACGCGGCACCGGAACCCACCGGGAAGTTTTCATCACCGGCCTGGGCGTATTTCTCGGCGGTGAACATCGGAGCCGTCAACTCGCCATCGAGCTGTTCGGCGAGGTATTGCTGCATGCCGCTGGCGAAGCACCAGACCTTTGTCTCGCCGTTTTCAATTCTGAGCGAAATTTCCAGGCCCGGCAGAAGAACTGCCTTGCTGCGCAGCAGGCGTTCCAACTCAGCGGCCGGGATCGTGGGCGAATCAAAAAACTGGGTGTCCGGCCAAGCTCTGACACGCGTGCCACTCGCTCGCTTTGGTGCATCACCAATCCGTTGCAGCGGCTCGATCACTGCGCCGCCAGAGAAAGCGATCTGGTGACGTGCGCCGTCGCGGGTAACCTCGACTTCAAGGCGGGTAGACAGCGCATTGGTCACCGAAACACCAACACCATGCAAGCCACCGGAAAAGCGGTAAGCCGAGGTGCCGTCGCCCTTGTTGAATTTTCCCCCGGCGTGCAACTGGGTGAACACCACTTCAACGGTCGGCACTTTTTCAACCGGGTGAATCTCGACCGGAATGCCGCGCCCATCGTCCTGGATCGTTACCGAGCCATCGCTGTGCAACGTGACCTGAATGCGCTTGCAGTAACCGCCCAGCGCCTCGTCTGCGGCGTTGTCGATGGCTTCCTGCATGATGTGCAGCGGATTGTCCGTGCGCGTATACATGCCGGGGCGATGGCGAACGGGTTCCAGTCCCTTGAGAACGGAAATGGATTCTGCGGTGTAACTCATTGCACGGGGGTCTCCAGCGGGCCTGTTTCCGGCGTATTACCGGAAAGCTAAAGGCCGGACTATGTCCGACCTTTTTTGTTTTTCGGGTCGGAGTTTACCACTGGAGGACTTTCTGTTGGGTTTGCTGTCACGGTTGGCGATGGAGCGATAGTCTTTGTATTGGCGAGTCCTTCTATTTTTTTGCAGGGCTCTTGCCGTACTGCCCAGTGCTCGAAATGTTCGCTCCAAAGTGACAGCTTGTTACAAAACTCAGAGAAAACGACAACAGACGAGCAGATTAGCCGGCGATATCATTTCGGCCGCTGGAAGAATGGAATTTTGATTCTGGCGCGTCGTAAATAACCATACAAGAGGTAATGAAATTGAACGAAAGAAATGCTGTTGACTTTGTTGATTCCGTGTTCGCCAATCGTTTTACATCGGTTCTTATTTTGTCGATCTGGCTGGTCGCCGCGTACCGCTTCAGTATTTACTGATACCGTCGATTGATATCATTAAGGCGCTAACGGCACGCTGATGTGCCCGCTACTTGAGTGGCCGACTTGGCGTAGTCTTGATACCGAGTCGGTAGCCAGGACAAAAATGAAAAAGCCGTTGACGAATCAACGGCTTTTTTAATCTGTGGAGACGGGCGGGATCGAACCGCCGACCTATTGATTGCGAACCAATCGCTCTCCCAACTGAGCTACGCCCCCGATAAAACGAAAATTCTACGCGGCTGCCCTGATTGCGTCAATTGATGACGTGCTTTGTATTTACTGTTAGCAAATTAGTCGTGCAATATCAGGGCGTGTTAACGAAAAAGGCTTGCACTGTAGCAAGCCTTTTTATTCGCCAGACGCTGAATTATTTCTTTTTCTTGTTCTTGGCGGTGGCAACGGCGGCCTTGAAGGTGGCACCAGCAGAGAACTTCGGCACGGTGGTCGCGGCGATCTTGATCTTTTCACCGGTCTTCGGGTTTTTGCCTTCGCGTGCGGCGCGGGCAGCGGCTTTGAAGGAGCCAAAACCAACGAGGCTTACGCCGTCGCCCTTGGCAACAGCTTGCACGATCGTTTCGATGACGGCATCCAGCGCTTTGCCGGAAGCAACCTTGGACAGTTCGGTTTTGGCGGCAATTGAATCGATGAATTCAGACTTGTTCATAGTATCTCCTGTTGTTGATTGTTGAGGGCCTCACTGGTACTCCGCGTGGATTCTTGCACTTCATGCGCTTGATGGGAAGGGGGGGGAGGGCAGAAAAGGTAAAGAAGTTAGAAATTATGTTGTTTTTTACGCCTGAAAGAGACTCCGGCCATTACTGAAGGCTTAATTGCTTCGTGACAGCAGTGGTTTCAGAAAACGCCCGGTATGGCTTGACGCGGCCCTGGCTATTACTTTCGGCGTACCTGTGGCGAGAATTTGCCCACCGCCATCGCCACCTTCGGGGCCGAGGTCAACGATCCAGTCGGCGGTTCTGATTACATCCAGATTGTGCTCAATGACGACCACCGTGTTGCCGTGATCGGACAGTCGATGCAGTACCTTCAGCAGCATTTCGATATCCTGGAAGTGCAGGCCGGTGGTCGGTTCGTCGAGAATGTAAAGCGTGCGTCCGGTGTCGCGCTTTGAAAGTTCGAGTGCCAGTTTGACGCGCTGGGCTTCGCCGCCAGAGAGGGTGGTCGCGGCCTGACCGAGCGTGATGTAGGAAAGACCCACGTCGACGAGCGTTTGCAGCTTGCGCGCAATGACCGGGACAGCGTCGAAAAACTCGCGCGCCATTTCGACGGTCATCTGCAGGATGTCGTGGATGGTCTTGCCTTTGTAGTGCACTTCGAGCGTTTCGCGGTTGTAGCGCTTGCCGTGGCAGACATCGCAGGAAACGTAAATGTCGGGCAGGAAGTGCATCTCGACCTTGATCACGCCGTCGCCCTGGCAGGCTTCGCAGCGTCCGCCCTTGACGTTGAACGAGAAGCGACCGGGGCCGTAGCCGCGCGAGCGCGATTCCGGCACGCCGGCAAAGAGTTCCCTGATCGGGGTGAGCAATCCGGTGTAGGTAGCCGGGTTGGAGCGCGGTGTGCGGCCAATGGGCGATTGGTCGACGTTGATGACCTTGTCGAAATGGTCGAGGCCGACGATTTCGTCGTGCGCGGCAGGTTCCGTTGTCGAGCCGTAGAGATGGCTTGCAGCGGCGGCGTAAAGCGTGTCGTTGATCAATGTTGACTTGCCGGAACCGGACACGCCGGTGATGCAGGTGAACAGCCCGACCGGCAATTCCAGCGTCACGTTCTTGAGGTTGTTGCCGCGCGCGCCGCTCAACTTCAATTGGCGCGCCGGGTCGGGCTGGCGCGGTGTGTCGGGGGCTTCGATGCGGCGTCGACCGGACAGGTAGTCGCCGGTCATCGACGCCGGATTGGCGGCGATCTGCTCCGGCGTACCTTCGGCGACGATAAAACCGCCGTGGATGCCGGCTCCGGGGCCGATGTCGACGACGTAATCGGCGCTGCGGATGGCGTCTTCGTCGTGTTCGACGACGATTACGGTATTGCCGATGTCGCGCAGTTGCTTGAGTGTTTGCAGCAGGCGTTCATTGTCACGCTGGTGCAGGCCGATCGACGGTTCGTCGAGAACGTACATGACGCCGGTCAGCCCCGAACCGATCTGCGAAGCCAGGCGAATACGCTGCGCCTCACCGCCGGAGAGTGTTTCAGCCGAACGGTCGAGCGAGAGGTAGTCGAGGCCGACGTTGATCAGGAATTGCAGGCGGCTGGTGATTTCCTTGAGGATTTTTTCGGCAACCTGCGCCTTGTTGCCGGCCAGTTCCAGGTTCAGGAAATGCTCGCGGGCCTGAGTTAGCGGCAGACGGCTGATTTCATGCAGGTTGAGCGCGTCGGTATGCGAGCCGATGCGTACGTTGCGCGCTTCCTCACGCAGGCGAGCGCCTTCGCAACTCGGGCAGACTTTGTTGCTGATCAGCTTGGCGAGTTCTTCGCGTACGGCGACCGAGTCGGTTTCCTTGTAACGGCGTTCGAAGTTGCAGACGATGCCCTCGAAAGCGTGTTCGCGCATCGATTTGTTGCCGCGCTCGTTGAGGTAGATGAACGAGATCGTTTCGCGCCCCGAGCCATACAGAACGACCTTCTGGATGTTTTCCGGCAGCTTGGCAAACGGGGTTTCGACATCAAAGCCGTAGTGCGCCGCCAGCGAGGTGAGTAACTGGAAGTAAAACTGGTTACGCTTATCCCAGCCGCGAATGGCGCCGGCCGCCAGCGACAGTTCAGGCAGAGCGACGATGCGTTTGGGGTCGAAAAACTGGATGACGCCCAGCCCGTCGCAGGTCGGGCAGGCCCCCATCGGGTTGTTGAACGAGAAGATGCGTGGTTCAAGTTCCTGCAGCGAATAGGAGCACACCGGGCAGGAAAACTTGGCCGAGAAGAGGTGTTCCTTTTCGGTATCCATCTCGTAGGCAATGGCGCGCCCATCGGCGTGACGCAGCGCGGTTTCAAACGATTCGGCAAGGCGTTGGCGCATGTCATCGCGCACCTTGAGGCGGTCGACAACCACATCGACCGTATGTTTGTGCGTCTTGGCCAACTTGGGCAAAGCGTCGATTTCGTAGATTTTCCCGTCGACGCGCAAACGGGCGAATCCCTGGGCGCGCAGCTCGGCAAAGAGTTCGAGTTGTTCGCCCTTGCGGTTGGCAACGACCGGCGCCAGGATCATCAGTTTTGTTTCGTTAGGTAGCGCCAGCACGTGATCGACCATCTGCGAGACGGTTTGCGAATCGAGCGGTTGCTGGTGTTCGGGGCAGTACGGCGTGCCGGCGCGGGCAAACAGCAGGCGCAGGTAGTCGTGGATCTCGGTGACGGTACCGACTGTCGAACGCGGATTATGGCTGGTCGCCTTCTGTTCGATGGAGATGGCCGGTGATAGTCCCTCGATCAGATCGACATCCGGCTTGTCGATACGCTGCAGGAATTGACGGGCATAAGCCGACAGCGATTCGACGTAGCGCCGCTGACCTTCGGCGTAGATAGTGTGCATGGCGAGGGACGACTTGCCGCTGCCGCTTGGTCCACAGAAAACAGTCATCGCATCGCGCGGCACCGATACATTCACGGACTTGAGATTGTGTTGTTCGGCACCTTCAACCGTGATATGAGTCCGTGCCGGTTGCTTCGGACTTGTAACAGCCAAAACCTTCGTCGGTTTTTTCTGCTTGGACTTGTTGAGTACCTTCGCAAGCGCGATGCCGGTGTAGCTGTCGGCCACTTTTGCAATGTCGGCTGGTACACCTTCGGCAACGATCCTGCCGCCACCGTCTCCGCCATCGGGCCCAAGATCGATGACCCAGTCGGCCGTCTTGATGACGTCCAAGTTGTGCTCAACAACCACCAGTGTATTGCCGCGATCGGCGAGGCCATGCAAGACCGAAAGCAGCATTTGAATATCAGCGAAATGCAACCCGGTCGTCGGCTCGTCGAGCACGTACAGCGTTCGCCCGGTCGCGCGTTTGCTC
>JBBQAT010000115.1:0-13944 GCA_038316625.1 Burkholderiales bacterium | reverse complement strand
CGCAACTGACCGAGGCGATGGGCAAGTTATTTGCTTCGGGGCTTGGTGGTGTATTTGATGTGGAAGGCTTGAATGCACCAGCTGACCCTGAGTGTCCTTCTGGAAAGAACCGTCGCGGGTATACGCCGTCGTACCATCGGGCAGCAAAACCTGCATAAAGCCCGCACCGTTGATCGCCACATCAAGGTCGTTGCCGGTCTGCTGCAACGACCCTTGTGTGAAGGTTCGTGCGGTCGATATGGGCCGTACCCCGGTACCCAACTGCAACCCGGCCGGAATCTGCGTTGACTGGGAAGATTGAGCGCCTGGCTGGCGCAGCGTTTGGTAGAGTAAATCCTCGAAGACCGGACGCGCGCGCTTGAAGCCATTGGTGCTTGTATTGGCCAGATTGTTGGCGATCACGTCCAGACTCGTTTGTTGAGCATCCAGGCCGGTACGGGCAATCCAGAGGGAACGGATCATTTGTTGTTGTCCTGTGTTAAGCGGTCATCGAGAGAATCTGGCTGGCCTTGTTGGCATTGGCATCGGCCGTTTGCAACATCTTGATCTGCATTTCAAACTGGCGGGCGAGGCTGATCATGTTGACCATTGAGTCGACCGGATTGACGTTGCTGCCTTCCAGCGTTTCGGAAGCGATCTTGACGTTTTCATCAATCGTCGCCGCCTCACCACTCCGGGTGCGGAAAAGCCCATCGTCACCGCGCACCAGTTCGCTTTCCACCGGGTTAACCAGCTTGATACGCCCGACCACGCTGACGTTGTTCGGCGTACCAAACAGAGGAACGGTAGAAACCGTGCCATCGGGCGAAATGGTGATGCTGTTGTCCGGCGGAATCGCGATTGGGCCACCGTCGCCCTGTACATTCAAGCCACTGGCTGTCTGCAACTGACCATTGACGTTGATCTGCAGATTACCGGCCCGGGTATAGGCCTCCTGCCCGTCAGCCGCCTCAACGGCAATCCAGCCAGATCCTTGCACGGCGACATCGAGCGGTCGCCCGGTGGCCATCATCGGCCCCGGATCGAAGGTGTCGCTCACCGAAGCGTCGACCACGAAAGCACGCGTCGGCATGCCCTCGCCCTGAATCGGAACCGCCCGGAACTTGTGTTCCATGGCGCGAAAACCAGTGGTCGAGGCGTTGGCCAGATTGTGCGCAACGCCGGCCTGTTGCAGGAAGGCGTGCTTGGCACCGGTCATCGCGGTGTAGATCAGACGATCCATGACTTTTCTTTCAGCTCAGACTAAAGATCAGCGCAAGTTCACCAGCGTCTGCAGCACCTGATCCTGTGTCTTGATGGTTTGTGCATTGGCCTGATAGTTACGCTGCTGGGTAATCATATCGACCAATTGTTTCGTCAAATCAACGTTAGATTCCTCAATTGACGAAGACTGTAGAACACCGCGACTACCCGTTCCCGGGGCACTCACCAGTTCCGGCCCCGAGACCGAACTGAGCGCCCACTGATTATTGCCCAGGGACTGCAATCCATTCGGGTTGGCGAAGGTCGCCAACACAATTTGCCCCAGATTGCGTGACTGTCCGTTGCTGTACCGCCCTTGAACGATGCCATCAGAACCTACGTTCAATCCGGTCAAGCTACCCGAGGCATAACCTCCCTGGGTCAATTTATCGACGCTTGAAGCGCTCCCGAACTGGGTGGTTCCCGTAAAGTTTATATTGCCAGGTGACCATGTAGCAACGCCGGGAGTAGCTCCTGTCGTGAGGTGCCACGCAGGCAGAGCCTGAACGGCACCAGCGGTCAGCACACCTGACGTGTTAAAAGTAAGTTGAGTCGGGAAAGCCTGTGGCGTCGCGCCATCCATCGTGCCATAGACATTCCACGGACCTCCCACAGCAGCTCGCTGAAAATACATGGTCATCGTATGCGAAACACCCAGCGTGTCATACACCGACAAGGCCGTCGAATAGTTATAGGTCTGCGGATTGGCGAAATCGAAGGGTGAGGTCACAGGAACACCCAGCCGCGAATCAAGATTTAAAGAAGCGTTTACATTATTCGCCCCTACCAAGGGGTCACTGCTTGCACGCGGATTGATCTGGCTTGCAGACAACTGAATATCAACGGGGCTGGACGGTGCGATAATGCCGTTGGCGTCAGCCTGATACCCCGTTAAGCGCATCTGTGCATCATTTATGATATACCCAGCGTTATCAAGATGGAACTGACCATTCCGGGTATAGGTTATTGTCCCGCTCTGGTTCATTCGATAAAAGCCGCCGCCATTGATCGAGATATCCAGCGGATTGTTGGTCGATGTCACGTTACCCTGGCTAAAGGTTTGCTGAATACCCGAAATAGTGCTGCCGATACCGACTTGCGACGCGCCACCACCCGACAAGGAATTGGCGAAAACATCCGCAAAATGGACCTCTGCCGACTTAAAGCCGACTGTATTGGCGTTAGCAATATTGTTGCCCAGCACATCGAGCGCCTTCGACGAGGAGTTAAGTCCGCTCAAGCCCTGTTGGAATGACATTTCTTGCTCCTGTTCCTAGATAATCTGTTGTACGTTCTTGAAATCGACTTGTCCGAGCGCCCCGAGATCCAGCAGGAATCCGCTCTGTGACCGAACAAGAGCAGAAACCGTGCCAACTTGCAGCGCATCAACCGTGACCGCGTTGCTGCCCTGCGTTGCCTCGACCGTAAACGTGTAAGCGCCATCCGCCGCCTTGACCCCGGCATCCGTCGTCCCATCCCATGCAATATCGAGAACCCCGGCTTTTTGCGCGCCCAGCTTTTGGGTCTGAATGACCGCTCCCGTGCTGTCCAGGACTTTCAAGGTGACCTGATCGGCCGCAGCGGCAAGATTGATGCCGGCAAACGCAGTGCCACTCTTCAAGGCAAGCTGCGACCCCGGAACCAGCACGCTCTTGCCGATCATGTCCGCCGCCTGCATCGACTGGCTGGTGCCCAGGTTATCCACCAGCGAGTTGAGTGTCGTATTGAGCTTCTCGATACCGGAAACGGTGCTCATCTGGGCCAGCTGGCTGGTCATCTGGGCGTTATCCATCGGGTTCAATGGGTCCTGATTCTTCAGCTGGGTTACGAGCAATTTCAAAAAACGATCTTGCGGCTCTTCAACTTTAGACGTTGATGTTGTGCTTTTTCCTGTTGCATTGATTGCTGCAAACGGATCGCTAACGGTGCTTGTTCCTTGTACGGCTGCCATAGGGTTCTCCTTGGAGTTTCAGTTTTACTGGCCAAGCGTCAGTGTTTTCAGCAGTAGCTGCTTGGCGGTATTCATGACTTCGGCGTTAGTCTGATACGAGCGCGAGGCGGAGATCATGTTGACCATTTCATCGACCGCACTCACGTTCGGCATCATCACGTAGCCCTTCTCGTCAGCGGCTGGATTGCGTGGGTCATAGATCAAGCGCCCCGGACTGGCATCCTCGACGACCTGCTTGACACGCACGCCTTGCGCGGCCTGACCGCCCATTGGCGTCGCCTCAAAAACAACCTGCTTGGCGCGATAAGGCTTGCCGTCCGGGCCGGCAATGCTGTCCGCGTTCGCCAGGTTGCTGGCTACGGCGTTGAGACGCATGGCCTGCGCCGTCAAGGCGCTACCGGCAATATGAAAAACATTGAATACGCTCATGATGATTACCCTTGTGTCGCAGCCATCAGCATCTTGAGCTGATGTGTAATAAAGGTCAGGCCCGCTTCATACTGCACGGCATTCTCCGAGAACTGGGCTCGCTCGATGTCCATATCCACCGTATTCCCATCAACACTGGCCTGCGATGGCGTCCGATACATCAGACGAGCCGGCCCGGCATCTGCGCCGCCCGGCAAATGCCCTGAGTTGCTCGTCGCCAAAGGAAGACTGCCGCCACTCCGACCTGCGACCGCTTCTTTAAGCGCCGTCGAGAAATCAAAATCCCGCGCCTTGAAATTGGGCGTATCCGCGTTCGCTATATTCCCGGCCAGAATTTGCTGCCGATGGGCACGCAAACCCAAGGCTTGAGACTGAAAGGAAAGCGCGTTATCGATTTTGCTGACCACAATGGCTCCGGATAGACTGTTGCACACGAAGCGTTTACGCAATTCCTGTGCCATGGGATACAACGCAGCAAAAGACCGGTTTTCCGGCCAACATGCCCGCCCTCTGCCGAACCAACGGCAAATATTGCCGGCCGACCGCACCGTACGCCGACCAGCTCCAAACGGATTTTTTCGCTATTGCGCAGTGATCAGGCAAAATAGCGGCATGAATCCCTTTTGCCTGACTCATCATCGCCGCACGTATTTCGGAATGGTCTGGTTGTTGCTCCTGGTGCCTCTGATTGCATATGCACAGAATGCCCTTAACAGCACGCTGGACGATTACTTGCGCATTCAAACGCAGGGATTGCCCGGCAAAGTCACTTACAGCATCGGACAACTCGATACGCGTACCCAGTTATCGCCATGCAATGCCTTCGAGCCATTCCTTCCCGCAGGAAGCAGACTTTGGGGAAAGAGCACGGTCGGGGTTCGCTGCCTTGGTCCCTCAGCGTGGACGGTCTATGTTCCGGTTCAGGTTAACGTCAGCGGGAATTACATCATCTCCGCACGGGCAATGCCGGCCGGCTACCTGATTGGTGAAGCCGATATCGTCGTTCGGAGTGGTGATCTGAACACACTTCCCACGAACGTCCTTACCGATCAGGCACAAGCGGTTGGCAAAACGGTCAAGAACGGGTTTTCCGCCGGACAACCCATTCGGAGCGACCTGCTTATTGCCCCATGGGCGGTCCAGCAGGGACAGAGTGTCAAAACCGAATCAAATGGTCCTGGATTCACCGTTAGCAGTGAAGGCAAGGCGCTCAACAACGCGGTTGCCGGGCAGGTAGTTCAGGTCCGAACCAATTCCGGACAAACGGTCAGCGGCATTGCGCGGCCCGGCGGGGTGGTTGAAGTCACCCATTGAGTTTCACAGCCATGATTTATTTCAGAAATAAATGCTAAAGTTTGACCTGTTTCTGCCGATAGCACGTGTAAGTAGAAAACCAATTGAGGCACTACCATGAAGATCGAAAGTTCGACCAAACCCGTAGGTGATCTCCGTCTGAAGGAGCCACCAGTTTCGACGGCCAACAAGGCCGCATCGGCAACCAGCAACGAGGTGCAGTTAAGCACTCTTTCGACTCAGCTCAGTGCGTCTGATGGCGAGCAGTCTTTTGATGCTGCGCGTGTTTCGGAGATTAAACAGGCAATCTCGGATGGCCGTTTCACGATCAACGCCGGAGCCATAGCCGACCGCCTGATCGCATCCGCCAAGGAACTGGTGGATTCCCAGCGGCAGGCCTGATGTTGGCCGAAGCAGGCGTCTTTCTGCAGGCCATGACGGCAGAGGTTGTGGCTGTCCAGCAGTTCGTCAGCCTGCTCAAGCTTGAACAGACGTCATTGAGCAATGGAAACATCGACAATCTGCCCGAGTTTGCCGAACAAAAGAGCAAGTTTTCCGTCCACCTGAACAGCCTTGCAGAGCAGCGCAACACCGCTTTGGCTGCCCAGGGATTTGCCGCCGACCGCGCAGGCATTGAGGCTTGGTGTATTAAGTATCCAGAGGAACAAAACGCCAGGAAGGCGTGGCAAAAGATCCTTTCTCTAGCGAGTGAAGCCCGAGAGCTGAATCGCCTCAATGGCGAATTGATCCAGATGCGTTTGCAATACATTTCGAAGGCGCTTGAAGCGCTGCAGAGCGGTAAAAAATCGCTCGACCTCTACGGCCCTGATGGCCAATCGACGCCCCCGGACAGCCGACGCGTTTACGGTGCGGCCTGACGCACCAACTGAATCGCCTCTTTACCTCCCCGCTGATATTGAGCGCGGATTGAACCTCCTGGGCTTCGGCCTGTCCGATGCAGACCTCCGATCTTCATTCTGGACGATTGGCCAGCATAGGCCAACACTCAATACCAAGAGAACAGCACCCTGATGCCTCGAGCTTCATGTCGAATCATCACACGACAATCTTAACTCTGACATAGGTGCCACCGAATGAACCAAGACCTGCCTGCCGGCATGCTGATCCTCGGACCGATCAAACCCGGCTTTGAATCCGTTCTCACAGTTGATGCATTGGCGTTTGTCGCCGCTCTGCACCGCGCTTTCAATGCTCGTCGATTGAAATTGCTGCAAGCCCGCGTAATGCGGCAGGCACGAATTGACTCCGGCGAGATGCCCGATTTCCTTGCGGAAACCCGAACCATCCGGGAAAGCGAATGGAAGATTTCGGCGCTGCCGAGGGCACTCGAGCGCCGCCGTACCGAAATCACCGGCCCGGTCGACGCCAAGATGATCATCAACGCCTTCAACTCCGGCGCGGATTCGTACATGGCCGACTTCGAGGACTCAAACAGCCCGAAATGGGACAACCAGATCCAGGGCCAGATCAATATTTACAAGGCGATCCGCTACCAACTGACCTTTACCAACGAAGCAGGCAAAGCGTATCGCCTCAACGACAAAGTCGCCACGTTGCAGATTCGTCCGCGCGGCTGGCATCTGGACGAAAAACACGTCACCGTCGACGGTGAACGCGTTTCGGGCGGTATCTTCGATTTTGGATTGGCGTTCTTCCATAACGCCAAGGAGCAGGTCGCGCGCGGGGCCGGTCCCTTCTACTACCTGCCAAAGATGGAGTCGCATCTTGAAGCGCGCCTGTGGAATGACATCTTCGTCATGGCGCAAGACCTCATCGGCTTGCCACAAGGCACGATCAAAGGGACCGTACTGATCGAAACTATCCTCGCCACGTTCGAGATGGATGAAATCCTCTATGAACTGCGCAACCATTCCGCCGGTCTCAATGCAGGGCGCTGGGATTACATCTTCTCGTGCATCAAGAAATTCAAGAAGAACAAGGATTTCTGCCTGGCCCAGCGCAGCGCCATCACGATGGAGGTGCCGTTCATGCGCAACTACGCGCTAGCGTTGATCAAAACTTGCCACAAGCGTGGCGCGCCAGCGATGGGTGGAATGAGCGCGCTGATCCCGATCAAGAACGATCCGGTAGCCAACGAAAAGGCGCTCGCCGGCATCCGTCACGACAAGACGCGGGACGCCAACGACGGCTTTGACGGTGGCTGGGTGGCACATCCTGGACTGGTGACGATTGCTGCAGAGGAATTCCAGAAGGTGCTTGGCGAACGCCCTAATCAGTTGGAAAAGCAGCGCAGCGAAACCTTTACCGCCGCGGAGTTCCTGGACTTCCAACCCTCACGACCGATCACCGAAGCCGGTCTGCGTAACAACATCAACGTCGGCATTCATTACCTCGGCAGCTGGCTGGCCGGCAACGGCTGCGTACCGATCCATAACCTGATGGAAGACGCAGCGACCGCCGAAATTTCACGCTCGCAGGTCTGGCAATGGGTCGTTTCGCCGAAGGGCATTCTCGACGACGGGCGCAAGGTCACGGCGGAAATGGTTCGTGCGATGATTCCGGAAGAGTTGGCCAATGTAAAAGCCACCATCACCGCCCAAGGAGAAGAATCGGCCACCTACGATCAGGCGGCCGTCATCTTCGACACGATGTCGCTCTCGGAAGATTATCCGGATTTCCTTACGCTTCCACTTTACGAAGCGATGGATTAAGGGTTACAGCACTACAACACTACAACACCACCTGCGTCCCGAGTTCCACCACGCGATTACTCGGGATTTTGTAGAACGTCGTTGCACTGCTGGCGTTTCTGAACATCGCGACGAAGAGCTTTTCGCGCCACAACGCCATTCCTGATCCGACTTTCGGAATCAGGGTGGCACGGCCGAGGAAGAACGACGTTTCCATCATCTCGATGTTCACTCCCTGATCAGCGCAAAACGTCAAGGCCAGGGGAATGTCCGGCTCGTCCTTGAAACCGTATTGCACGGTCACTTTGTAAAAATCACCCTTCAGCTTTCTGATTTCGACGCGGTCAATCTCCGGCACATAGGGCACATCAAACACCTCTACGGAGGCAATCAGCACCCGTTCGTGCAGCACCTTGTTATGCATCAGGTTGTGCAGCATGGCATTTGGCACGCGATCATTGCGCGAAGTCATGAACACCGACGTGCCAGGCACGCGCGAGGGCATGGAAACAAGAAGGGCATCAATAAATGTTTCCAGATCGATCGCTTCACCGCTCGTACGCTCGTTCAGCAATTGCACGCCGCGCTTCCAGGTACTCATCAGCAAAAAGACTAATGAACCGGCCGCAAGTGGGAACCAGCCGCCATCAGGAATTTTCAGAACATTGGCGAACAGGAAGGTCAGCTCAACCGCCAAAAAGACGGCGAACAGCGCGATCGCCCGCCCCCAACCCCATCCCCAACTTTTCGCAGCAACAAAGGTGGCCAGAACCGAGGTGATAACCATGTCGCCGGTTACCGCTATACCGTAGGCGGCAGCAAGATTATTGGTGGATTTGAAACCGAGAACCAGAATGACCACCGCAAGGAAAAGCCCCCAGTTGACACCCGGCAGATAGACCTGACCTTGTGTTTTTTCAGAGGTGTACTGGACCTCGAAACGCGGCACGAAACCCAGTTGCATGGCCTGCCGGGAGACCGAGAAAGCCCCCGAAATGACGGCTTGCGAAGCAATCACCGTCGCCAGCGTGGACAGGCCGACCAACGGGTAAAGAAGCCACTCCGGCGCGAGGTGATAAAAGGGATTCGCCACCGCAGACGGCTTAACGAGCAACAATGCGCCTTGCCCAAAATAGTTAAGCATCAGTGATGGCAGAACAAAGCCGAACCAAGCCTGACGGATCGGCTTGCTTCCGAAATGCCCCATATCGGCGTAGAGCGCCTCGGCTCCGGTAACCGAAAGCACGACAGCGCCCATGGCAACGAGGGCTATACCCCGATTCTCAAAAAGGAAATCGAGGCCATACGCAGGATTGAGCGCCTTGAGCACACCTGGGCTCGCTGCAATATTGACAAGTCCCAGTATGCCAAGCGTGGCAAACCAAACCATCATCACCGGACCGAACAATGCACCGACTGAAGCGGTACCCCGGCGTTGAAAATAGAAAAGGACGAAAAGCACCATCAAGGTCAGCGGAATGATGAAGGGGCGAAGCGCTGGAGTTGCAACATCCAGGCCTTCCAGTGCCGAGAGAACCGAAATGGCTGGCGTGACCATGCCATCGCCGTAGAACATTCCGGCGCCAAGAAGCCCTGCCAGCATAATGGCTTTTTCGAGTTTCGCATTACCCTTGGCACCGCGCAGCGCCAGCGCGATGAGCGCCATGATGCCGCCTTCACCCCGGTTGTCTGCCCGCATGATGAAGACGACGTACTTGATCGAAACAACGATGATCAGCGACCAGAGAATCAGGGAAACAATACCGAGTATATTTTCGGGCGTCAGCGGAATCGCGTGCAATCCGGCAAACACCTCTTTCATGGTGTATAGCGGACTGGTACCAATATCGCCATAAACCACGCCGAGAGCCGCCAGGGCCAACGCGGCCTGTTGCGACTTGCTTTGAATTTCTGCGTGATGCATCTATGGCTTCACTTTCATAAGTTGCTTCCCGACCAACCAACGGTATTCGGCAAATACCATCAAAACGCTTGATGATAAAAAGGGAATGAGGAGCATAACGCTCCTCATTCCCAGTTCATTATCCCACGTCCACACCGTAAAGATAACCCGAGGGCAATCCTTACGTTATGAAAAGAGCGGCCATCACCCGATAACGCAGAGCACAGCGCCCTTGGGCACCGTGTCACCACTCTTGAACTTCATCTCCTTGACGATTCCGTCACAGGGGGCGACAAGCGCGTTCTCCATCTTCATGGCTTCGAGAACCACGACAGCCTCGCCCTTGGTCACCGCATCGCCCACGTTCTTCAGGTACTTGATGACCATCCCCGGCATTGGAGCCAGAAGACGCGTGCCGTGAGCATCAGCGGCCGGGGCAGGTGCCGCAGGCGGAGCTGAAGCTGCCGCTTTAGGTGCTGCGGCAACCGGAGCCGGGGCAGGTGCCGCAGCCACAGCCACGCGCGGTGCAGCGGCGACAACTGGTGCGTCACCCGTCGGATCAACATCAACGCTGAAGTGCTCGTTGTCGATGAAGACGTTGAACGTACGTACGCGTTCCGATTTTTCCGGAACAGCGGACTTGCGCTCCACGAGTTCGCCAGACTTGGCCTTCTTGACCAGTTCGTCCTGTTTCTTGACAAATTCCATCGTGATCGGCTTGACCGCAGCAGGAACTTCAGCACGGCCGTACTTCCACTCCAGGAATTTCTTGCCGGTGACCGGGAACTGGGCGTAAATGAGCAGATCGTCCATATCAGCCGCCAGATCGCCAATTTCAGCCTTGGCCTTTTCCAGCTCGGGCGCCAGCACTTCAGCAGGACGGCAGAAAATGGGCTGTTCGCCGCGCGGATAACCCTTCAATGCCTTCTTCTGCACTTCCGGGTCAATCGGCACTGCTGTCTTGCCGTATAAGCCGTAACACAGATCCTTGACCT
Source organism: Burkholderiales bacterium (assembly GCA_038316625.1). Classification (GTDB taxonomy): domain Bacteria; phylum Pseudomonadota; class Gammaproteobacteria; order Burkholderiales; family Rhodocyclaceae; genus Propionivibrio. Next base: position 3,459 of record JBBQAT010000115.1, on the reverse strand, counting down.
GACCGGTAATCATCTTGTAACGCTCTTCCGGCGTGTCATGCAGCACATTGTTAACCGTCTGCACACCAACGATCTGGCTGGTCGGGGTGACCAGCGGAATCTGGCCGAGTTCTTTGCGAACACGCGGCAGCTCCTTGTAGACCTCGTCGATTCGGTCAAGCGCGTCCATTTCACGCAACTGGCCGACCAGATTGGACAGCATGCCGCCCGGCGTTTGGTGCAGAAGAACATTGATATCGATGATCGAAACTTTGGAATCGTCGAGCAGATGCTTGTACTTCGGCATCACCTGCTTCTCGAGAACTTCATTGATTTCCGCCAGTTTGCGGATGTCGAAACCGGTGTCACGATTGGTTCCGAGCAGCGTCATCACCAGCGGCTCAATGGCTGGGTGCGAGGTGCGATAAGCATACGGCGTCATGCAGGTATCGAGGATATCAACGCCTGCTTCAATGGCCTTGAGCTGGCTCATCGACGCCATGCCGGAGGTGAAATGGCTATGCAGATGGATCGGAATCGTCACCGCTGCTTTCAACGCCTTGACCATCTCATAGACGTCGTACGGCGCAATCATGCCGGCCATGTCCTTGATGCAGATGGAGTCGGCACCCATGTCGACCAGTTCCTTGGCCTTGCCGATGTAGTAATCGAGGCTGTAAACATCACCACCCATGCGCGGCTCGGTCATCGTGTAGCACATGCAACCCTGGAAATGCTTGCCGCTCTTCTTGATTTGCCTGACAACCGTTTCGAAGTTGCGATAGTCGTTCAGCGCATCAAAGGTACGGAAGATGTCCATGCCGTTCTCGGCGGCGCGGTCAACGAAGGCGGTGGCCACGTCGTCGGCGTAATTGCGGTAGCCGACCAGATTCTGGGCACGCAGCAGCATGCTGAACGGCGTCTTCTTGGCATAGCGTTTAAGCGTACGCAGACGCTCCCACGGATCTTCGTTCAAGAAACGGTGCATGGTGTCGAAGGTGGCACCACCCCAGGTTTCCAGCGCCCAGAAACCAACCTCATCCATCATTTCGGCAACCGGGATCATGTCCTCGGTACGCCCACGCGTGGCGAACAGGGACTGGTGGCCGTCGCGCAGGGAGAGATCCATGATCTTTACCGGATTGGCCGCTTTCGGACGGTCGGCGGCATAATTCATTGCGGTCATTACTACGTTATCACTCATTTTTTAGCTCCACTAAGACTCGAAAATTAAAGACTGAAATCTGAAATCTATCGTGCGCCGGAAAAGGCGCGTAACTGGACCATCCTGCGTCCGGCCATCATGTCGGTTCGACCGAACTGAGCCCAGGCGCCCGGCTCGACCGCAGGCCGAGCCGAAATGACCGGCTGCGCCAGCATCAGGGCCGCTTCTTCCTGCTCCAGATACATTTGCACCGCCGCCAGGGCAGCGGTGATCTTCTTTGCTTTATTCTGCATCGTCATTCCTCTTGAAGGCAGGATCGTCACATCACAACGGAATGTTTCCGTGCTTCTTCATCGGGTTGGTATCGCGCTTGTTCTGCACGAGGCCCAAGGCTTTGATGATGCGCGCACGCGTTGTCGACGGAACGATGACGTCATCGATATAGCCACGCTCTGCCGCGAGATACGGATTGGAGACCTTGTCGTGGTACTCCTCTTCCTTCTCCGCAAGATAAGCCTTGGCATCACCCGAGGCCTTGGCTTGACGGGCATAGAGCACCTCAACGGCACCCTTTGCACCCATGACGGCGATTTCGCCGGTCGGCCACGAGTAATTGATGTCGCCACGCAGGTGCTTGGACGACATGACGCAATACGCGCCACCGTAGGCCTTGCGCGTAATCACCGTGATCTTGGGTACCGTTGCTTCGGCATAAGCGTAGAGAATCTTCGCACCGTTGCGGATGGCACCGCCGAATTCCTGCGCCGTACCGGGCAGGAAGCCGGGAACGTCAACGAAAGTCACCACCGGGATATTAAAGCAGTCGCAGAAGCGGACAAAGCGCGCGCCCTTGATCGACGAGTCAATATCGAGAACACCGGAGAGATAGGCTGGCTGATTGGCCACGATACCGACGCTGATACCGTTGTAGCGGGCAAAACCGACGATCAGGTTCGGCGCAAACTGCTCCTTGATTTCGAAGAAGTCAGCGTTATCGACCGTTTCCAGAATGACCTTCTTCATGTCGTACGCCGCGTTAGCGTTCGCCGGAATGATGTCCCTGAGAACGTCGGAGTGACGATCAATCGGGTCCGTGCATGGCACGATCGGAGGCGATTCCAGATTGTTCTGCGGCATGAACGAGAGCAGGCGCTTGATGTAATTGATCGCGTCAGCGGTCGACTCGGCCGCGTAATCGGAAACACCGCTCTGCGTCGAATGCATATCGGCACCGCCGAGTTCTTCGACGGTCACGTCCTCGTGGCAGACCGATTTAACGACCTTCGGCCCGGTCAGGAACATGTAGGAATTGAGCCGCTCCATCACGACGAAGTCGGTCAGTGCCGGTGAATACACCGCACCGCCAGCGCATGGCCCCATGATTGCCGAAATCTGTGGAACGACACCGGAAGCCATCACGTTGCGCAGGAAAATATCCGAGAAGCCGGCAAGGCTATCGATGCCTTCCTGAATCCGCGCGCCCCCCGAGTCATTCAGACCGATGACGGGCGCTCCGTTCTTCATCGCCAGATCCATGACCTTGCAGATCTTTTGAGCCATCGTTTCCGAAAGCGAACCGCCGAGGACAGTGAAATCCTGCGCATAGACATAGACGATTCGGCCGTTGACCGTTCCGTGGCCGGTAACGATGCCATCGCCGGGGAAGACCGTTTCACCGATCCCGAAATTCTGGCAGCGGTGGGTCTTGAACATATCGAACTCTTCGAACGAGCCCGGATCCATCAGCATCTCGATCCGTTCGCGCGCCGTCAACCGCCCGGCCGCGTGCTGTTTATCGATCCTGTCCTGACCGCCGCCCAGACGTGCTTCTGCCTGAAGTTGCAGGAGATGTTCCAACTGCTGCTTTGTATCCATGTTGTCTACCTTGGTAATGAGAAATCTTTGCGCAGTGATGGTCATGGATTCTTCAGGTGATTCAGGATTTCGTCCCGTACCCTGAGCGCATGACTATTTGCCGACTCGCGATTCTAGCCTTTTTTATTTACTTAAAGGAACTCTTTCATGTGGAAACAGATACACCAATCTATCACCTCCGGCCGCACCAAAAATTATAAGCCAGACTTATTAAAACAACTTTCATGCAGTAACAGCATTACATATGTTTTTGCCAACTCCGTCCAGTGATAATAATCCTAAATAACTCAGTTGAATTTCGAAAAGCGGCCCATCCTTCGACAGGCTCTCAAGAAACAGTAATTTGTTCATTTAAATTCAGTGGGTTAGAAATGCATATTGGGAGATTGTCGGCATCATGCGGGAGCGGGAACAGGCTGAGGGGAGAGCACCAGGCCGAG
>JBBQAT010000114.1:0-14043 GCA_038316625.1 Burkholderiales bacterium | reverse complement strand
CTCAAGTTGCTCAAACGCCTTGCGTTGCTCCGCCTGGGCCTCTCGGATCGTAACGCCTTTCTTCTTTGCCTCCACGTCACCATTCTTGACCTGCCCGGAGCTGCTGGTCAGATCCTTCCCGCCGCCTTTAAGGATGCTTGTTGCGTCACCCGCACCCGAACCACCCGACATGGCGACCTTGAGCGGATTCTGGAAGAAATCGGCAATCCCCTTTAAATCGCCATTCGCCGTCGAGCCGAGCAGCCACATCAGCAGGAAGAACGCCATCATCGCGGTTACGAAGTCGGCATAGGCAATCTTCCACGCCCCTCCGTGATGGCCGCCCGCCACCTTCTTGATGCGTTTGATGACTATCGGGCGTACGTCGTCGCTCATTCAGAATCCTTGTCAGGCAAAAAGGCTACTTGCCCTTGCGCGCCTTCAGTTCCGCTTCAAGCTCGGTGAAGGTCGGACGAACCCCGGAGCTGAGCACCTTCCGGCCAAACTCGACGGCAACTTGCGGCGCATAGCCCGACATTGACGCCAACAGAACAACCTTGATGACCTGATAGATTTTCGAGCCTTCTTCAGCCTTCTGCTCAAGCAAGGTGGCGACCGGTGTGATAAATCCGTAGGAAATCAGAATGCCGAGGAAGGTACCGACCAGTGCGCCACCAATCATCTTGCCAAGCACCGCCGGCGGCTCGCCGACCGAACCCATCACGTTGACCACGCCCATCACCGCTACAACGATACCAAACGCGGGGGTTGCGTCCCCCAACTTGGCCATGATATGACCAGGAACCATGACTTCGTGGTGATGAGTCTCGATTTCGATATCCATCAGATTCTCGATTTCAAGCGCGTTGAGGTTACCGCCAACCATCATGCGCAAATAATCGGTAATGAACTCCATCACATGGTGATCACTCGACAGCGCTGGATACTTGCCAAAAATCGGGCTGTCGTGCGGATTCTCGACGTCATTCTCGATTGACATCAAACCTTCCTTGCGCACTTTGGCGAGCACCTCAAACAGCATCGCCAGCAGATCAACGTAGAGAACCTTGGTGAATTTCGAGCCCTTGAAAAGGCCGGGCAGCGCGCCAATCGTCAGCTTGATGATCTTGATGTCGTTACCGGCTACAAAGCCGCCGATAGTCAGACCAACGATCGCAATGTACTCGAGCGGCACCCACAACGCCGCCAAGCTCCCGTGCACCGAGTAGGTTCCGAGCGCCGAAGCCAGAATGATGACATAGCCAACGATTAGAAACATTGAAGCTCTCCCTGTCATGCCGCGCAACGTATGCGCCGGATCATGAATACCGATTGTCGAGGAATATTGTAGCGGGATGGCGTCCCGTGAGGAAAAAAAACTCTACGCGCCATGCTCTGACGCCATTTTTCGCCCGAAGCAGATGAGATAGAATCGGCCAATGAACAAAGACTCAGCCTCATGAACTACTGCACCCAGTGCGGAGCACCGGTTGAATTCCGCATTCCGGCGGGAGATAACCTGCCGCGCCATGTTTGCCCGCGCTGCGAGACCATTCACTACTTGAACCCGAAGCTTGTTGTCGGCTGTGTCGCGGAATGGAAGGGCGATATTCTGCTTTGCCGCCGCGCCATCGAACCGCGCTACGGCCTGTGGACGCTGCCGGCCGGCTTCATGGAGAACGGCGAATCAACAACCCAGGCGGCCCTGCGCGAAACATTGGAAGAGGCCTGCGCACGGATTGCCGTCGACGAGCTTTTCTCGCTGGTCAACATCCCGCACATCAGCCAGGTTCACCTGTTCTATCGCGGACAACTCCTCGACACCGACTTTGCCGCCGGTACCGAAAGCCTTGAAACTGCGCTGTTTTCCGAAGCTGACATCCCGTGGAATGAACTCGCCTTCCGCAGCGTCGCGCTATGCCTCAAAGCTTACTTTGCGGATCGCCGGGCCGGCCATTTCCGCTTCCACGAGGACGATCTGGCACCGCCAGACGGCTATTGATCGTTTTCCAGGCTGAATTCCATCGTCAGCTGAACCCGGAAATTCCGCCCTCGCATCCCTTCGGGCACGGTCGTCGCATGCACTGCCTGCGCCATCATCGCCAGCGCCTGCTCATCAAGAAGGGTGCGGCCACTCGAACGAAGCAGCACGATTTCCGGCTCTGGCAGCAGCGCACCACCATTGAGCGCAACGTCGACCGTGCCCTCCCAACCGCGTTCTCTGGCCAGGGCGGGATAACGCTTGAAGCGCTTTGCCGCCGTTGCCAAAGACAGCCGATAGTGACGAAGATCATCGGCACTGACACCCTCACGCGCGGGAGTCGGTACAACCACCGTCGTTGACACACCACCACCGACCTGAGGAGCAGGCGAAACTGGCGGCGCTTGCGAACTCGCATCGGGTGCTGATGGCTGCGCGGGAGGCGCAACAGAGACAATATTTGCAGAAGACTCGGAAACAACAATCTGTCGTGGCGCAGCGTTGCGGACGACCGGCGACGTTGGTTTGACGGGTTCCGCTGCAGGTCTTGCCGCTGGCGCACTGACCGGTTTTGACGGAGCGCCACGGCTCTCCTGACGCACCACCACGTTGATCGCCGCCGCCGGCGCGTCGAATTGCACCGGCGACAGGCCGACCACGCGTAACAAGATCACCGCATGGATCAGCAAGGAAACAATCACGGCCTGCACCAAGGTGCGGCGGGAGGCAGAGCGCATAGGTGGGAGAAGCAACGAAGAATTGTTCAAGGTCAAGACCACGCCAGGCGCGCCCCGACGAGGTTTTGTACGATCAGGATTTGGTGTTAAATTGATTTGCTTGCTACAGATCAAGTTTAGCATCTTGCCTTGTGGCATGGCGGTGTACGCCACGACCGCCAGCATTGCATTTCACCACCCTGAGAACAAGGACGGATCACTTGCAGTACTCCGATATTGATGATGATTCCCACGACGCCGAGACCCGCGTCGCTCAACGTGCCGCAGCGGCCTCAAAGAGCACCTGGATCAGCGTCGTTGTCAATCTCGTGCTGACGATCCTGCAGATCGTGGCTGGCGTCTTTTCCAAGTCACAGGGCCTGATTGCCGACGGCATCCACTCTCTGTCTGATCTGGTCGCTGATTTCGTCGTCCTTCTTGCCAGTCACCACAGCAAGAAGGAAGCCGACGAGGACCACCCTTATGGCCACCAGCGCTTTGAAACAGCGGCATCGCTTGTACTGGGTGTGCTCTTGCTAGCCGTCGGTGCCGGCATGCTGTGGTCGGCGTTCACAAAACTGCAGGCACCGGCCAGCATCCAGACCGTGCATATCATTGCCCTGTGGGTCGCCTTCGGCGCGCTGCTCGCCAAGGAACTTCTTTTCCGCTACATGCTGGCCGTGGCCAAGCGTGTCAAATCCAGCATGCTCGTCGCCAACGCCTGGCATGCCCGCTCGGACGCCGCGTCGTCGCTGGTCGTCGGGCTCGGCATCATCGGCAACCTTTCGGGCTACCCGATCCTCGACCCGATCGCCGCGCTGGTCGTCGGCCTGATGGTCAGCAAAATGGGCCTGGAGTTCGGCTGGGACGCCCTGCACGACCTCATGGACCGCTCAGCCGACGAGCAGGAAGTTCAGGCCATTCGGCGGACCATCCTCGAAACCCCCGGCGTGCTCGGTACGCACGACCTGCGCACGCGCAAGATGGGCGACCTGATCATTGTCGATGCACATATCGAGGTTAATGCGGCGCAAACTGTCGAAGCCGGCCACGACATCGCCGTCAATGTCAGGCAGCGTGTCATCGAACGGCACAGGGTTCTCAATCTGATGGCGCACGTCGATCCGTCGCAGCGCCCGGACCGGGACCACGTTCCGATCCACTGAACCGAAACGCTTGCGCGGCAATCGAATGTGCGTGTCAGGCTTGTTTTCTTCTACCCAAGCAACTCTCACGTTAGGCGCGCTCAACTCAATCAATGGCACAGACAGGAACAACAGCCCGCCCTTCAGTGACCGCGATTCCGCTGCACGGCCCCCTTTTACGCGGTAGCAAACGACCGCGCGTGGCGCTGATCGGTCGCTACGGTGTTGGCAAAAGCACGATATTTGAAGCGGCATCGAGTCCGGTCGCGCGTCACGAGCGTCTGGCCGGCGTTGGCGGCGCTTACCAGGAGTGTGTCGTTGACGTCGGGCTCGACCAGATCGCCCTGGTCGATTTGCCGTCCATTGATTCGCTGCATTACCTGAGCGAACACGATCAGGTCGTGCTCATGTACCTGCTGTGGGGCGACCAATGGCCGCTCGCTGCCGCGCACGAAGTATCCAACGAGAACGCCGATTTCCCCGCGCCGGACGTGCTGGTTCAGGTGGTCGACGCCACGACGCTGGAAAAGGATCTCGAACTCAGCCTTGAATTGAGTCTTTTCGGCCGCCCACTGGTGATCGCCCTGAACCGGGTCGACGAAGCGCGCAAGAAGGGGCTGTTCATCAACGTGCAGGCGCTCAGTGAACGGTTGGGCGCACCAGTCATCCCGACCATCGCGCACATGGGCAAGGGTGTTTCGACGCTCTTCGAGGCGGTTCTCGGCGTGGCACGGGAGAAAGCCTGCCCGCTACCGCAACCGCCGACCCGGCATATCGCCGAAAGTCTGAAACCGCTCAAGGCCGTCATCTCACGGCCCGAAATCGAAGAAGTTTTTCAGGTGCCGCGTGCGCTCCTGCTTTCACAACTGGCGGAAAACGACGACTATTTTCTGCACGCGCTGAACACCCACTTCCCGGCCCTGTCGCCCGAAATTGCACAGGCCAGAGCGAAAGCTGAACAGACCCTGCCGCGACCGCTACCTGAAGAGGTGCACGCCGACCGACACCATCGCGCCGCCGTGCTTTTTGAGGAGGTCACCAGCCCACGTGGTACCGATTCCGGCGATGGCTGGCGGCGCTGGCTTGATGAACTGTTCCTGCACCCGCGCTGGGGCTTGCTCGGCAGCTTGATGGTCTTCGCCCTTGTTCTGCTGATCGTCTTTGAAATGAGTGCCCACCTCGACTCGTGGTCGTCGGCGCAGCTGGCGAACTGGGTGCAGCAATGGCATCCCGAATCGACCACGGGCGTTGTCGGTCGCGCCGTCGCCGACGGGCTGGTCGGACTGGTCGGCATCGTCATCCCCTACATGCTGCCGCTGGTATTGCTGCTGGTTGCGCTGGAAGAATCGGGGGTCATGCACCGCGTTGCCTTTGTCGTCGACCGAGGCTTCCATCACATCGGCTTGCACGGTGGTGTCGCGGTTCCCTTCCTGATCGGGCTTGGCTGCAACGTGCCGGCGATTTCCGCCGCTGCCACGAGCGGATCACGGCGCGAACGCGTCGTATCGGCCATCCTGATCACCTTCGTACCCTGCTCGGCGCGTTCGGCGATCATTCTGGCCATTGGCGGCAAGTATCTCGGCGGCCTGGGCGTGTTCGCGATATTCCTGATGACCCTGCTGGTGATCGCCCTGCTCGGCAAGCTGCTGGCACGTCGCTATTCAGATAGCGCACCGGGCATGGTTCTATCCATTCCCGCCTACTCGTTGCCGGTGTGGGGCAAGGTCTGGCGCAAGACCTGGGAACGAACCGAGGACATCGTCACCATCGTGACGCCGCTGCTGGTCATCGGCAGCATCGTCCTGGCACTGCTCAGCCATTTTGGTGCTGACGCGCTGATCAATACGGCGCTAATTCCAGTCACCTCATGGTGGCTCGGACTGCCGGTTGTACTCGGTGTGCCGATCCTGTTTGGCGTCCTGCGCAAGGAGTTGTCGCTGCTGATGATCTATCAGGCACTCGGCACGTTCGAGATCATGCCGCTGCTCAACTACACACAGATTTTCACCTTTCTGGTGTTTCTTACGTTCTACGTCCCGTGCCTGTCGACCTTCGCCGTAATGCTCAAGACGCTGGGACGGAAGGAAGCCTGGTTTTCAGTGGCGGTTTCGATGATCAGCGCGCTACTCATGGCCGGAGCAGTTCGCCTGGTGCTGGAATTGGCAAAAGCGATCACCTGAAAGCCCGAGGAAGGGGGAGAATAACGCCGACGCTTCCCCCGAATGCTGCCATGCCATGATGGATCATCTGATCAAAGATAACGCGACGCTTGAACTCTACGCGTGGCTCGACCCCGAGGCTGATTTGCCCGGCTGGGACGTGCTCACCGGCAACCCATTCGGCAGCTCATTGCCCGAAGATCAATTCACTTCGGTGCAGAATTATTTTGCCGAATACCACCTCGAATACTACCGGCAACGACTCTACAACGACTTCCCCAGTCGCCTGCACGCGCTGCTGCTCTTTGCCACGCGTGTCGACGCCGAAAATTTCCGCGCCAAGCATCCGGGCCGTGTCTTTGGCAAATACCTGTTTTGTGCCCATAGCCAAGGGCCGTATGTCGTCTCGTTTCACGATTCGAGCTGGCTCGATTACCTGCGCTTGCCGCACAGCCTCAATCTGGAAACGCTCGACGAAGTCTCGAACCATTACTGGAAAGGTACGCTGGTCGAGGAAGCCGGCCTGCGCTTCATGAACGAACCGTGGTGGGAACCACCGGTGATCGAAGCGCTTTTCCAGGGGACGCTGGCCCCCGTTCATCAAAAACACACGACGCTGCCGCTACCCGGGTTTTCTTAAAGGCCTGCATGCTAATGAATACGAGCATCTCCAGGACCACTAGCGTGGAACCCAATGTTTACGCGGCTTCCCATGGCCATGCCGCTAAGATCGCCAATCGACGCGCCTCGCAGCCCTATTTCCCCAGACGCTTCGGCGTAAAAGCCGCCGGCTCGGGTTCTGGCGTCGGCTCCAGCGTCGGCTTCGGCAATGGTTTCGGGCGCAAATTCGGCTGCGGGACAGGGCGTAGGGGACGATTCATGATCGGGGCGTAACGTAAGACAAATCGGATGGGGGCGGCTTTTTTCAACACCTGCCCGTTCGCATCGACAATGCTCGCGTCGAGTTGCACCGTCTGATTGGGAGGCGGCAAGGTGTCGCCCCAGAATTCCGGTGGGATCATGAATTCAGTGGCGGTAAAGCGCTGTCCGATCACCTGACCGTTGAGCTTTACTGAAAAAGCATGCCCCTCACCGAGTTGTAGCGGAGGATCAACGGCCACTCGCACCTCGACGACCGCCGTGCTGGCCACGATACTGCCGTTGTTTTCAGGAAAAACAACCGAAAAGTTGTGGTACGAAAACGGCAGGGCATCCGTTGTTTTACCATCATCCGGGTTGGCCGGCGCTGCCGGCGGCGTGGGCGGGGCCACCACCTTGAATTCTTTTGGCGGCGCGACAACGCTAAGCGGCCGCAAGGTAAGCTCCTTGGCACCGGGTTGCGGCTTGTCGGAAAAAACCGGGCCGTTGTCCCCTTGGGTGACGAAGACGCCCTGAGCCTGCACCACTGCACTCAACGTCAGTAGTGCGCAAAAAACCGTCGTGGTGAATGATTTCATACGGCTCCCGAACGTGACCCATCGGCCATTAATGCACATGTACTCAATTCTGCCACACGCTTGCCAGCCATGGTTGCTGCTCGCGCGGCAGACCAGATGGGCGATAGTAGTGTTCAAGTTCAACAAAACCCGCCTCGGTCATGAAACCGCGCCAGGCGTCGAGATCGTGATAGCTCCCATAGCGTCCGTTGTTCCAGCCTTCGACATTCGCCCCGTGCGGGTTGGAGCAGAAGAGTACGCCGCCTGACTTCAGCGTCGCATGCAATTGTCTCAGCACGCACGGCAAGATCTGGCTTGGCACATGAAACAGTGAAGCGTTGGCAAAGACGCCATCGAAACGCCCATCCGGCAGATTGAGCGTCAAAAAATCCTGTTGCCATACCTCGCAGCCACTATCAGCGCGCGCCATCTGCGCGAAGCGTTCTGCCCCCTCAAGGCCGACGGCCAGATGGCCAAGCGCAGTAAAGGTCTTCAGGTCGCGCCCCGGCCCGCACCCGAAATCGAGAATTGTATACGGCGGCTCGCCGGCAACATGTCGCAGCAAGGCGTCGATGTTCTGGCTGACATCGTGATCGCGCGTGCCGGCACGAAAATCCTCGGCGCGCTGGTTGTAATGCGCTAGTGTCAGTGAAGTGATCTGATCGAAATCCGTCATCATGGGTTTGAGCACGCTTGCAGAGCGTCTATCTTGGCGGCACAAATGAAATCATTTTCAGACAGCCCACCGATAGCGTGCGTCGAATAGCGGACGCGACATTGTTTGTAGCCAACCTCAAGATCGGGATGGTGGTTTTCGCGGTGGGATACCCAGGCCGTGGCGTTCACAAAGGCCATCGTCTCGTAATAGTTCTTGAATTCATAGGTTTTATGCAGTTCACTGCCCGACTGCGTCCAGCCAGTCAAACCCACCAAGAAGCGGTCGATGTCCTGCTGCCCCAGCGGTAAAACACCGCCTTCGCAAGCTTGGCAGCTTCTTTCAGTCAGATTGCAGGCCGAAGTGCTCATGGTCATTCTCCTCTCTGCGTAGCACGCCATTCCAAGCATAAACGGAACTGGCCATGCTGCATTGGATAAGGCCGTGGCAAGGCAGTTCGCTGAATTGGAGAATGTTTTATATCAGGCCGTTTCTTTCGTGCCATCCACACCACCCGCCGCCACGACCAGCTGAGGTGAGCACGCGTAGTTTGTGTTGAATACCCGGCATCCGAGAACGATGGAAAGCGTTGAGCTCAAATAGGGTTCGATCTCGACCCCGGCCTTTTGCGCTTTCTGCAGGAAAGATTCGTACACCTTTGCGTCGAGCTTGAGCATAACGGAAACCTTTTCGTCCTGACTATCGTTCTGTTGTCGAGCGTCTGACATACAAACCCCTAGCAATAAAGAACTACCTTTTTGAATCAGCGCCTGGCGCGTGAATCACCCGGTGATCTGACTTATCTTTTCGCGCAGTTCGGCAAGCTCTTGCTCAAGCCGGGCGACACGCTCTTCCAGCGCGGCATGACTACTCAAACCCGTGTCGCGCACCCTGCCTTGTTCTACCGGGAGACTCGGCTCACCGCACAGCAGATGCACCCAGCGGTGTTCACGCGAGCCCGCCTGCTTGGGCAATCTGACCACCAGCGCACCACTGCTGCGTTCCGCGAGTTCTTCCAGGTAGGCTTCAACGGAGGAGGCATCGTCAAAACGGTACAGCCGCTCGCAATTGGCGCGCAACTCGCTGACAGTTTGCGCACCGCGCAACATGAGGATGGCAAGCAGCGCAACACTGGCCGCCGGCAAGCCATAAACCTTGCCGAAGTTCTGCGCGTAACGCAGCACCCTGCCCGATGCGCCATAGGTTTCCAGCACCAGCACGCGGCTGCGCAACTCCTCCAGCGCGGCCTGGATCTCACTTTCGCTCAGCGACATCACCGGGTCGCGCGATGTCTTCTGATTGCAGCCCGAGGACAGGCTGTTCAAGGTCAGCGGGTAGGCGTCGGGAGTTATCTTTTCTTTTTCCACCAGCACACCAAGGATGCGTGCTTCAAGCGGGGTCAGCGCGGGCAGGACATGGGTCATTCGGATTTCTCTCTGGCGATCATTGATCGGCTCATTCTCCCAAGGGCTGGCTTCGGATACAAGCGATTCCGAGTACCAACCGTACAACTGCGTCACGCATCGTTACAAATGGCGGGGGAAAAGGCCACTGACTCAACGCGCGTCATTCGATAAGCTCCGTTTCGCTAGATGAAAGAAGGCTTCATCTGGCACAAAATCAAGCAAACTAACTGAATGGAAACACCAATGAACTCAAACGCTGCTACTACTTCAACGCATTCCGTCGTGGCAAAACGCATCGTATCGTCCCTGCTTATCGGGATGCTTGTTATCACAGCGGCATTTGGCGTCGAAGAATACCTCGCCAATGCAAACGGTCTCACCGTGTTCTTCTGGCTGATGTCATTGCTGGCGCTCGGCAGTTACTGGCTGCGCCTTGAACTGATTGAGCACGACTACCTGGAAGGCTCGTCAAGCTTCGGTTATCGCGCCAACTACCGGATGCCCGACCACGCCTAAGTCAATCTCGAAAAATGCGCCTGAGACATTCGCCCTCAGGCCGCGCGCCTCGCTTTACTCACGCCCCCTTGCAAAGCGCCGAAAGCCGGTAGTAAAGCCTGATACATCTCAGCTTGCCTGACGTCGAAGCATAAGCAACGCCGTTCCAAACGAAATAAAGACCGTACCGACCACCCGGTCAACCCAGCGGGCGAAGATCGGCCGCAACAAGAGTCCCCTTGCCCGCTCGGCAAGCATGGCGTAACCGAGCAGGGTAACGAAGGACAAAACCATGAAGAGTCCGGTAAGAATGAAAAACTGGGGGAGCAGCGGTTTTGTCGCACTGATGAACTGCGGGAAAAGCGCCGTAAAGAACAGGATCGGTTTCGGATTGGTCAAGGCGATGAGAATAGCTTCGCGAAACAGCTCGTAAGGCCCTGGCACGACTGCGCTGGTAGATTCGCCCTCTTGGACGCTCAATACCGAAGTACGACCGACCAGGTGTCTCACACCGATGTAAAAGAGATACATGGCACCAAGAATCTTGACCAGCCCAAAGAGCAACGCGGACGACTTGAGCAAGACACCAAGACCGAGCATCGCGGCGGCGGACACACAGAAGAGCCCGGCAACATTACCCAGCGAAGACCAGACGACAGCGCGAATACCGAAGGCGACCGCATTGCGCAGGGCCAGGAGGATGGCCGGGCCAGGACTGAGAATCGCGACGATGGCGACGGCGGCAAAGGCAATAACGGTTTCAGTATTCATGTGATTTGATCGTTGCGTTTTGGAGAATCTTGTAGCCCGGCAGGCGGAGTGACACCGTTCGAATACGCTGAAACGGAAGCCGATAGCATACACCTTGTGTACCCGTAAAAATCCCGCAAGGGAACCAAAACGCCTGCAAACGGCTCGGATAGAGTCGTTACGGAAAGCGCATCGATGCCCACCTTCACCACCACGATCCACCATTCCGCCGAGTCCATTCCGCGCGAGGTGTGGGCGCGGCTCTGCCCGCCGAACCACCCCTTCCTGAACGCCGATTTTCTGGTCATCCTTGAGCGCCACGGGGCGGCGGGCCGAACGTGCGGCTGGGTGGCGCAACATCTGGTGGCGAACGATGCACAGGGTATCGAGGTTGGCTTGTTGCCGCTCTATTTCCGCTTCAATTCACACGGCGACTTCATCCACGACTGGTCATGGGCGTCGGCCTACCAGCAACTTGGGCGCGTGTATTACCCGAAGCTGCTGAGCGGCTTGCCGCATACGCCAGCGGCCGGGCCACGGTTGCTGGTTGCCGATGGACCGAACGCGCCGGTGATTCGCCAAACGCTGATCGACGGGGCACTGGCTCTAGCGACGGAATACGGCGTCTCGTCGTGGCATGTGGCATTTCCCGATGAGGACGACAAAACAGCGCTGCACGACGCCGGGTTTCTGACCAGCCATAACGTGCAGTTTCACTGGCTGGCCGGTAACTGCGGCGATTTCGACGACTATCTGGCGACCTTCACCGCCGAGAAACGGCGCAAGGTCAAGGCTGAGCGGCGGCGGGTGCGCGAGAGCGGCCTGGTCATCGAGGTCCGCCACGGCGACGAGGTCGATCCCGCCGAGTGGCCCGCTCTGCATGCGCTCTACGCCTCGACCTTCGAGAAATTCAACAACTACGCGGTGCTTTCGGCGGCGTGTTTTGCTGATCTGGCGCAGACTTTGGGCCGGCGGATGGTGGTCTTTATTGCACGCGACGGACGCGATCCGGTGGCGGTGTCGCTGTGTTTTCGCAGCGATGAAACCTTGTACGGACGCTACTGGGGGTGCAACGGCAACTATCACAGCCTGCATTTCGAACTCTGTTTCTACCAGGGCATCGCCTACTGCCTGCGCGAGGGCTTGCAGTGCTTCGAACCCGGTGCGGGTGGCGAACACAAGATCGCACGCGGCTTCACGCCGACCGTGGTCAGTTCGATGCACTGGATTGCCGACCCATCGATGCGCACGCTGATCGGCCGGCATCTGGAACAGCAGGGCGGCGCGATTGAAGCGTACCGGGATGAAGCGGCCGAGCATCTGCCGTTCCGCTGTGCGCCATAGCGCGTTGTGGGACAATGCGGCCCACACCCGATTTTCACAAGCCCGCAGACCCTCATGCAAAAAAAGCCAGCCGCGCCCTCCCCCGCCAAAAACACCCCGCGCGCCGCGCCGGCCGAAAAGAAAGGCCTGCATCCGCGCAACAAACACGGCGGTCGCTACGACTTCAAGCAACTGATCGCCTGCTGCCCGGAACTCGCGGCTTTTGTCGCGCCAAATCCCTACGGCGATGACTCCATCGACTTTGCCAACCCCGATGCGGTCCGGGCGCTCAACCGCGCCCTGCTGACGCAGAATTACGGCATCACCAGCTGGAACCTGCCCGCGCAATACCTTTGCCCGCCCATTCCGGGACGCGCCGACTACCTGCACCATCTCGCCGACCTGCTGGCCGAGAGCAATGGTGGCGTTATCCCCCATGGCGAAGCGATTCGCGTGCTCGATATCGGCGTCGGTGCCAATTGCGTCTATCCGCTGATTGGCCACAGCGAATACGGCTGGCACTTCGTCGGCACCGACATCGACCGCACCGCGCTAGCCTGCGCGCAGAAGACGGTCGACGCCAACAGCGGGCACCGCGACGCCATCGAACTGCGCTTTCAGGCCTCGCGCTCGGCCGTTTTCAAAGGCGTACTGAAGGCCGACGAGCTGTTTGACCTCACCCTGAGCAACCCGCCCTTTCATGCGACGATGGACGACGCAATCGCCGGCACCGAACGAAAATGGAAGAATCTGGGCAAGGCGGCTTCAGGTGACGAAGCGCCGCTGCTGAATTTCGGCGGTCAGAGCGCCGAGCTATGCTGCGCCGGGGGCGAAGAAGGTTTCGTCAGCCGCATGATCGCCGAGAGCGTGAAGATTTCGAACAGTTGCTTGTGGTTCACCACGCTGGTTTCCAAGGCGACCAGCCTGCCCACGGTTTATCGTGCCCTGAAAACGGCCGGCGTGCAGGACAGCCGAACCATCGAAATGACGCAGGGCCAGAAGAAAAGCCGAATCGTGGCCTGGACATTCCTCACCGAACGCCAGCGGCAAGCCTGGCGAAATCAACGTCGCGGCGAATCCGGTTTGCTCTGATTTGCGGCACAATCACTGTTTATTTCCAACCTCAACGCAAAGGCACACCCATGCAGAAACTGGCCATCCTGACCGCAAGCCTCCTGCTCGCCGTCTCATTTCAGGCGAACGCCGCCACCGCCAAGGAAACGAAAACCGCCTCAGGCATCGTGATCACCACGCTTACGGAAGGCACCGGTGCCAGCCCGAAAAGCACTGAATCAGTCAAGGTTCATTACCGTGGCACGCTCACCGATGGCAAGGAATTCGACAGCTCCTACGGTCGCGGACAACCGGCCACCTTCCCGCTGAACCGCGTCATCCCTTGCTGGACCGAAGGCGTGCAGACGATGAAGGTCGGCGGCAAAGCCAAGCTGGTTTGCCCGCCCAATCTGGCTTACGGTAGCCGTGGCGTTCCCGGCACCATTCCGGCTGACTCGACGCTGATTTTTGAAGTGGAACTTCTGGAAATTCTCAAGTAGAGGCTTCAAGCACGCGCGCCGCTTTGATCGCTTCAAGCTCAAGGTGGCACGGTGCCAGCAGCAGATGCGCCAGATGTTCGGGATCATTCGAGCGCATGTGTTCGGCGAACTCTGCCAGCCGCAGGTCATGCGCTTCAGCGAGGCTGGCGAGCAGCGTTCTTGCCGCTTCGCGCGGATTTGGCACGCCCGCCTGATAACCCGGCCAATCCTTGTAATGGGATAGCAGCTGCTCGCGGTGATCCCGGTAGAGCGGACTGTTGCGCGTGTATTCAAGCTCAGCCTGCTTGGCGGCAATCTCGGCGTCGATCTGCGCATCGGTCGCCTTGTAGTGATTTTTCTCGGCTTCGGTCCAGTGCGGCTTGTCGCCATGCTTTTCGCGCAAGGTGACGAAGGTGCCTTTCAGCTCGACCTGTGAATGCGTCCCTGCATCGCGGAAGATATAAAC
>JBBQAT010000113.1:0-14223 GCA_038316625.1 Burkholderiales bacterium | reverse complement strand
CTAGACGATGGGGACCCGGACTTGAATCTTGCATCATCCACTCGAACAATCGCTCACTGGTTGCGGGGGCAGGACTCGAACCTGCGACCTTCGGGTTATGAGCCCGACGAGCTGCCAACTGCTCCACCCCGCGCCCGATTGTTTCCTGCGCCTGCGGTTACAACAACAACTAACTTTAAAACCTAAACCCCAAAAACTGGAGCGGGAGAAGAGTCTCGAACTCTCGACCTATACCTTGGCAAGGTATCGCTCTACCAACTGAGCTACTCCCGCGTAAAACCTGGCTCCTCGACCTGGGCTCGAACCAGGGACCTACGGATTAACAGTCCGGCGCTCTACCAACTGAGCTATCGAGGAATTAACCTTCTGGTGCCCATGGGCAGGATTGAACTGCCGACCTCTCCCTTACCAAGGGAGTGCTCTACCACTGAGCTACATGGGCAGAGCCTGACACCCTACAGCACCGTAATACCAGCACGGCACGTACATGAACTCTTGGAAGAAAAAAGCCAAACCTTATAAGTCTGGCCAAGTTCTAAATATTACTGGTGCCGCTGGCCGGAGTCGAACTGGCGACCTTCGCATTACGAATGCGCTGCTCTACCAACTGAGCTACAGCGGCTCTGCAACCCATCAATCAAGTGCAGGGTCGGCATTCTAGCAGCGACCGTGAAAAATTCAAACCCCATTTGAGCAATAATCAATCGGACGTATTGCTCTTTGATCATCGCTATTCAAGCCGCGCCAGTCTGGACTTCGCCAAAGGTGGATTCTTGGAGAAATATTTGCGGATACCACCAATGATTGCCTCTGCCATCTTGTCCTGATAGGCCTCGTCGTTAAGGCGTCGCTCCTCCTCAGGATTCGAGATGAAGGCGGTTTCGATGAGAATGGATGGGATGTCCGGTGCCTTGAGCACAGCAAAACTGGCCTGTTCTACACTATCCTTGTGCAGGCGGTTGATTCCACCGATTTCGTTAAGTACGGCCTTGCCGAGCTTCAGACTATCGCTGATCGTAGCCGTTTGCGACAAATCGAGCAGCGTGCGCGCAAGCATGGGGTCTTTGACGTCGAGATTGACGCCGCCGACCAGATCGGCCGCGTTTTCCTTTTGCGCCAGATAGCGCGCGGCCGAACTGGACGCACCACTCTCGGACAAGGCAAAAACAGACGAGCCATTGGCATCGGGACGAGTAAAGGCATCGGCATGAATCGACACGAACAAATCAGACTGGATGCGACGCGCTTTCTGCACGCGCATCTGCAGCGGCACAAAAAAGTCCGTATCACGCGTGAGTACCGCACGCATATTGGGCTCAGCGTCGATTTTCGCTTTCAGGCGTTTGGCCACAGCCAACGTCACGTGTTTTTCATAACTGCCGCCACGACCCACGGCACCTGGATCTTCACCGCCATGGCCGGGATCAAGTGTAATGGTCACCAGACGGTCAACAATCGGTTTCCCCTGGCGCGGCTTTTCCGGCTTGATCTCAGCAATCTGCTCCGGTTTCTTTTCCTCTTGAGCGCCTGCAATCGCGTCCAAGGAGTCATTCTTTTCAAGCAATTGCAGCAGCGGATCCGGCGGTTCCAACGGATAAACGTCGAGTACCAGACGATGACCATATTCGCCGACCGGCGGCAGCACAAAAACCTGCGGCTTGACCTCGTTCTTGAGTTCCATTACCAGACGGACGACGCCCGGCTTGAAGCGTCCGGCGCGCAGCAGCTTGATATTGGGATCGTCTGGCGCAATTTTGTTGGACAGGCTTTCAAGCACGCTGTTGAATTCGATGCCTTCAAGATCGACAACCAGACGCTCCGGGTTCTTGACCGTAAAGTGGGTGAATTTCAGCGGTGCATTGTGTTCGATGGCGACCCGCGTGTAATCGGCAGCAGGCCACACACGCACGGCAAGTATTCCGGGATTGCGATCAACCGCTGCGCGCCCGACCGGACTCACCAGCAAGATCAGCGATGCACCAGCAAATCTGATCAGTTCCCGGCGCCGGGGCAGCGGCTCGTGAGTGCGCTCAGACATTGCCGCCCTGCCTCACTGCTGGCGACGAATTCCAAAATACGGCCAGACTCTGGTGAATCCGCAGCAAAACGAAAGGCAAGCACAAGATCGGCCGGCGGCACGTATCCAGCGGCCTTCTCGGGCCATTCGACCAGGCACACTGCATTTTCGCGGAAGTATTCGCCAAGACCGGCCTCTTCAAACTCTTCTGGTTCATTGAATCGATAAAAATCAAAGTGATACAAGTATATGCTCGAAACTACGTAAACTTCAACCAAGGTGTAAGTAGGGCTTTTCACTGGACCGGTGTGGCCAAGCCCTCGCAGGAGGGCACGAGCGAGCGTAGTTTTGCCGGCACCGAGATCACCATCGAGCCAGACAACCATGCCGGGAACCAGCAAAGGGGCCAGTTCACGCCCCAGCGCGACGGTTGCCGCCTCATCCGTCAAGCGAAGCGAGAGCATGGAGGAGGCGGGAACCGGATTATGATTCGTGCTATGCAAGAGAAAAACTCCGATACGAGCGCGTCGGCGAAAGCTACCTGGGATCACCTTGATCTGGTCGCGCTGGTTAAAAACGTTAAAAAATGGGGGCTTGAACTGGGCTTTTCCGAGATCGGCATCGCCACCGCCGATGTTTCCGCCATAGCGCCGAAACTGTTGCGCTGGCTGGAACTCGGTCACCACGGCGAGATGGATTATATGGCCAAACACGCCGCACTGCGTGCGCAACCGGAAACCCTGGTTCCCGGTACGCTGTCGGTCATTTCGGCCCGACTCCCGTACTGGCCGCAGGCCGCGACCAGTGAGCAGGTGCTCGCTAACCATGAACTGAGTTATATCTCGCGCTACGCGCTCGGCCGCGACTACCACAAGACGATCCGTAGCCGGCTGCAGAAACTGGCTGAGCGCATTTCTGCCGAACTCCAAGCCGTTGAAACATTGACACCATTTGGCTATCGCGTATTCTCGGATTCCGCGCCTGTGATGGAAGTTGAATTTGCGCGACAATCGGGTATCGCCTGGCGCGGAAAGCACACCCTGTCGCTGACTCGTGCCGGCTCCTGGCATTTTCTCGGCGAGATTTATACGACCCTACCCCTGCCGCCGGACTCACCGATCAGCGAGCATTGCGGGACCTGCCGGCGTTGCCTCGACGCCTGCCCGACAGCCGCCATTGTTGCCCCCTACGAGGTTGATGCACGCCTGTGCATTTCTTACCTGACCATCGAGTTGCAAGGTTCCATCCCGGTTGAACTGCGGCCGTTGATCGGCAACCGGATTTATGGCTGCGACGACTGCCAGCTCTGCTGCCCGTGGAATAGCTTTGCGCGACTCGGCGACCCTGATTTTGCCGTACGCCATGGCCTCGACGCGACACCGCTTGCCGAACTCTTCGCATGGAATGAGGCAGAATTCGAAACCCGACTAGCCGGCAGCCCGATTCGCCGCATCGGACACAAACGCTGGTTGCGCAACATCGCCGTTGCACTGGGTAACGCCACCGGGTCACCTTCAACATTGGCCGCGCTCAATTCACGCCTGGACGACCCGTCTGAACTGGTACGAGAACATGTTCATTGGGCACTGTCGCGCATGATCGACAAGCGGTATTGATTTCCTTCAGTTTTCCGATAGTATCTAGTTTACGTGCGCTATCGCTGCAGTAGGGCGGTACCATTGACCATGGCCGATACAGCACAACGAACCGGCCTCTGAAACAAGGCAAACCCGTCGAAAGACGGCGACGCAAAGTAACCGGCCTACCGCCTGGCAAATTTAGCTGCACAGGCAATGGCAGCGGAACCACCAGAAAGCGGGGTTGATCGTGATTCATGGTTTCCGGCACTGTAATTTCATCGACCTGACGCCTATGCGTACCCTGCTGAATGCTTTCCGCCCGACAACGAGCGGCTTTTCACTTAGGGCAAGGTCATGAGCCAATTCTCCTCAAGTTCTGCGGCAAATCGGGTTGTCTCACTGAACAGTCTGGGTAGGGACCGCAATCCTGGACATCGCATTCTCGGTGAGTGCCGTGATCTTCTGGTTACGCACCTAAGTGTCTGGCTGAATGAGGTCGCCACGCCGATTTCAGAAGAGTTGTTTGTTCTGGCCGATTCAACGCGCGAGCGGCTACAACAGACGCGCTATCTGGATCTGCGCGCCGATATCGAAAAGGACTGGACGCACCTGGTTGAAACCTTCCGCCGCGATCTTTCTGCCGAAGCCGAGCGTTGCCAGAATCAGGACAACAAGACCGAAAAGAGTGAGGAGGCGCTCGAAATCCCGGACTTCGAAGGCTTGCAGCTTTTGGCCGACGACGACCTTTCCGAGCACATCGTCATTCGCGAATTCGCCGCCCAGCTTTCCGAATCCTGCGACGAGGAGCTATACACGCTCAACCGGCGCGTCGCGGCATTGCTAGGCCATGACGAGTTGATCGACAGCACCAAT
This sequence comes from Burkholderiales bacterium, assembly GCA_038316625.1. Lineage (GTDB taxonomy): Bacteria > Pseudomonadota > Gammaproteobacteria > Burkholderiales > Rhodocyclaceae > Propionivibrio. Next base: position 9,753 of record JBBQAT010000113.1, on the reverse strand, counting down.
CCGCTGGCTCCGCCCGTCGTTTGCCGCGCACTTTCTGATGCCTGCGCCACGATCGGTTCAAGTGCGGAAGAACGACTACTCCTGCTGCGCCGGATCGAGCGACATCTGCACGTCGGCCTGCCGGCGATCTACCAGCAAATCAATGCCTACCTGATTGAACGCAGTATCCTGCCTGACCTCAAACGAACCTACCGGAGAAGCGCGGCGGCCGTTGTACCTGGGTCGCCGGGAGCATCGGGCGGAACGGGTGCAAGCGCCCAGCCAGCGTCGGCAACTACCGGGATGTCTGCTGCCACCGGTGAGGGCATCCTTGACGCGCTGCAGAGGCTAGCGCAAGCTCGCGCGGGTGCCGCCACACCAAACGCAATGACGGCCGGGGCACCGAATGGAAACCAAAACACCACACCCGGCACCGCGACCACTGCGCAACCGGGCGTAGCACAGAACGGGATTGCACTCGACCCTGCAATAGTCAATCAACTGCTGCTTTCATCGCTCAATGAGATGCAGCACACTCCGGCGGCTGACGCCGGAAACATGATCATCAACCAGGTGCGTCTGGTTCGCGACTCGGACAACGCAAAGCAGGTTGGCGGCCTTGAAGCCGTAACGATTGATATCGTGGCCATGCTGTTTGACTTCATTTTCGACGATGTGCACATTCCAGTGGCAGTGAAGGCGCTGCTCAGCCGCCTGCAAATCCCGGTGCTCAAGGTGGCCATGCTCAACCCTGGCTTCTTCGCCGACCGCCAGCACCCGACGCGCCGCTTCCTTGGCAGCGTTTCCGGAATTTCCATTCGCTGGGGTGGTTCGGTCGACGAGACCGATCCCTTCTACTGCAAGCTTGCCGAGCTTGTCGAACGGATCCAGACCGAGTTCGAGAACGATGTCGAGGTCTTCGGCACCGCACTCACCGAACTGGATTCCTTTGTCAACGAACGTGAAGGCGAGGAAGACAGCACGGCGTTAACCGCCGCCAATATCGTCATCGTACGCGAGCAGGAAGCCGAAGCCTGGGAGCGCGCGCAACGTGAGGTGCAGTCCTTCCGGACAAACAACACCGTGCCGGCGCTGATTGACAGCTTCCTTGGTGAACACTGGGTCGGCGTCCTGCAAGCCGTAGCCATCAAGGAGGATGACAACGGAACCCACTGGAAAGCCGCCAGCGAGGTCATGAAGGATCTGCTCTGGAGCATCGAGCCAAAGAAATCTCCGCCTGATCGCCTGCGGCTGATCAGCCTGCTGCCAAACCTGCTGACCGAGTTGAACAAGGGGTTGGACAGTATCAAGGCGGGCGCTACTCAACGGACGGTGTTTTTTGATGCACTGGTGAAATACCACTCGGCGGCGCTCAAGGGCGAGGTTCCAACCCCAGAGGCGAGCGCGACACCAGTACAGCCAGAGTCTGCTCCATCATTCACTCCGCCTGGCGACGGCGATCTGCTGGTGATGCGCAGCATCGACAACGGTGTCGAAGTGGAAGAAATCATCCTCGTCGGTGCCGCTCCGATCTGGCGTGCCGATGATCGTGAAATATTCCGGCAAGTCAGCGAGTTGAAGCGCGGCGACTGGGTCGAATTTCTCGATGAGGACGGCCACCGCAACCGCGAACGGCTCAACTGGATCAGCCCACAGCGCGGCATTCTGCTCTTCAGCAACCATCGCTCATCGCGGGCCATCTCGATCGCCCCCGAGGCGCTGGCTCGGCAGATACGTGACGACAAAGCCGCCATTCTCCAGGAGGAAGCGATCTTTGAACGGGCGCTCAGCGGTGCGCTGGAATCGATGAACGCCGGCTAACGCGCGGCATGCCCGGCAACGCCTATCCGCATCTGTTCGCGCCGCTTGATCTTGGCTTCACGACGCTGAAGAACCGCGTGCTGATGGGCTCGATGCATACGGGCCTTGAGGAAGCTCCGGACGGTTTCTCACGCCTGGCCGCGTTCTACGCCGAACGCGCCCGTGGCGGCGTCGGATTGATCGTCACCGGTGGCTTCTCGCCGAACCTATCTGGTCGCGCCTTCCCGCATGCAGCGCAGTTCAGCTTCTCCTGGCAAGTAGGCAAGCACCGGATGATTACCGACGCTGTTCATGGCGGAGGCGGAAAGATCGCGTTGCAGATTCTGCACGCTGGGCGTTATGGCTACCATCCGCTAGCCGCTGCGCCGTCAAGGATTCGAGCCCCCATCAACCGCTTCATGCCGCGAGCACTCTCGGACTGGGGCATCCGAAAAACCATCGCCGACTACGCCCGCTGTGCCGCCCTGGCGCAAAAAGCGGGTTATGACGGCGTCGAGGTGATGGGCTCGGAAGGTTACCTGATCAACGAGTTCATCGCGCCGAAAACCAATCAGCGCAGCGACAAATGGGGCGGCAGTTTCGAGAATCGCATCCGCCTGGCGGTCGAAATCGTGCGCCGGGTGCGCGCAACGACCGGGCCCAGCTTCATCATCATCTTCCGCCTCTCGATGCTTGATCTGGTTGAGGGCGGCAGCACGTGGGACGAAGTCGTTGTTCTCGCCAAAGCCATTGAAGCAGCCGGTGCGACGATCATCAATACGGGCATCGGCTGGCACGAAGCGCGCATTCCGACCATCGCCACGATGGTTCCGCGTGCTGCCTTTGCTTGGGTCACCCGCCGACTGATGGGCGTGGTCAGGATTCCGCTGATCACCACCAACCGCATCAACACGCCTGATGTTGCCGAAGAAATCCTCGCTTCCGGTGCCGCCGACATGGTGTCGATGGCGCGTCCTTTCCTCGCCGACGCCGAGTTCGTCGGCAAAGCGGCAACCGGTCGCGCCGACGAGATCAACACCTGCATCGCCTGCAACCAGGCCTGCCTCGACCAGATATTTGAGGGTCAGATCGCGTCCTGTCTCGTCAATCCACGAGCCTGCCATGAGACGGAACTGGTCATCGAGAAGTCAGCACGACCGCTGAAGATTGCCGTCGTCGGAGCGGGACCGGCTGGCATGGCCTGCGCCGCCACCGCCGCTGAACGCGGACACGCGGTAGCCCTGTTCGATACCGCACCGGTCATCGGCGGCCAATTCAACCTGGCACGCCGCATCCCCGGCAAGGAGGAATTCGGCGAAACGCTGCGCTACTTCGACCGTCGCCTGAAAATATCCGGGGTCGTACTCAGGCTCGGTCAGCGTGTCGACGTCGACGAACTGGTGCAAGCTGGCTTCGACAAAACCGTGCTGGCCACTGGAATCGTGCCGCGCAATCTGGAGATACCAGGCAGCAACCACGACAAGGTCGTGAGCTACCGTGACCTGATCGAAGGACGCAAGACAGCTGGCTCCAAGGTGGCCATCATCGGCGCTGGCGGTATCGGCTTTGATGTTGGCGAGTTCCTGACACACGCGCACGACGGCCAAAACTCACTGACTCGCTTCCAGGCCGAATGGGGCATCGACACCGCCTATGCCGCACGCGGCGGCCTCAGGCCCGTGAAAAAAGAAACGCCGGCCCGCCAGGTCTGGCTGCTGCAACGAAAATCATCCAAAGTCGGCAGCGGACTGGCCAAAACGACCGGCTGGATTCGCCGTTCACTGCTCAAGATGCGCGGCGTCGAAATGCTCTCCGGCGTCACCTACGAGCGAATCGACGATGAAGGATTGCACATCCGCCTGAACGGGGAGCAACGCTGCCTGCCGGTCGATACGGTCGTCGTCTGCGCCGGGCAGGAGCCTCGGCGCGAACTCGAAGCGGGCTTGCGCGCCGCCAGCATTCCCCTGTGGCTGATCGGCGGTGCCGATGTGGCGGCGGAACTCGACGCCAAACGGGCGATTGATCAGGGAACGCGATTGGCCGCTACCCTATAGCTGCCCTGCAAGGCTCATCGATTGGCGTTCTACACATCACATACCGCGAGAAGCGCATGGATATTAGCCTGCACGGCAAGCCATCTCAAGACAGCCGTGCCTATTGGCTAACAGGCCGATAGTGCATTTTCGTCAACGGGCCACCGGCCGGGCTGGATCATTACACCATTCGCTCCACGACCCGGCATAAAGCCTGGCCCCGTGCAGTCCGGCGATTTCCATGGCCAGCAGATTGTGGCAGGCGGAGACACCGGAACCGCATTGCGCGACGGTCTTTTCAGGCTCGATGCCGTCGAACAAGTCGAGGAACTCGCGGCGTAACTCAGCTGCCGTGCGGAACAAGCCGTCGGCATCGAGGTTGTCGCGAAAGAAGCGGTTACGCGCACCGGGAATATGGCCGCCAACCGGGTCAAGAGTCTCATTCTCGCCGCGAAACCGATCCGGAGCACGCGCATCAACGACACAAAACTCTTTCGTATCGATGTTCGCCAGCACCTCGTCGGTCGTTGCAACCCAATCGCGCTGGGCAACATCAAAAACAGTGGGCGCGGATTTTGGCAAATCAACGGATAAGGGCCGCTCTTCCTTCATCCATTGGTTGATGCCTCCGTCAAGCAAGGCCACGCGATCATGCCCCAGCCAGCGCAACAACCACCACAAGCGGCCGGCAACCATGCCGCCAGCGTCATCATAGACGACCACCTGTGTCTGGCTGGTTACGCCCGCAGCACCCAGTTTCTTGGCCAACAGTTGCGGATCGGGCAAAGGATGGCGGCCGTTCAGGCCATTCATCGGACTCGATAGATCGCGGTCGAGATGCATGAAAAACGCGCCGGGCACATGGCCCTCAGCATAGACTTTCTCGCCGTAGCCGACATCCGAGAGTTGATGACGGCAATCGAAAACCCGCCAGTCCGGATCGTTCAGATGCCCGGCCAGCACTTCACAGGAAACGACGGTCGAATAACTCATGCGCCAGCATCCCCTTCGTCCAGCCAGGCGCGCGCCTCGGCTTCTTCACCAAACACGTGCATTTCGGCACGGACAAAAATCTGCGACAACCAGGCGCTCCACGCCACCCACTGGCTATGGGTCAGCACAGCGATACGCTTGAAATCGTTCGGATGCGAGCGCGCGAAGACAATATCCTCCCAAGCCACGTCCAGCGTGAAATCAACCATCTCGCGTAAATCGAAAAAGAGATCAACCGGCCCCTCGAACTTGACCTTGTAGTTGACCATATCTTCGAACTCTTTGAAATCGGCAAGGGTAAACTCGCCGTAAACATTGACTTCTACACGTTTGGTCTGGTTCTGGATAACGATCATGAGAGTCTCCTAGGGTGTGTTTCGGAGTGTAGCATCAGTCCTGTTCGGCTGGATTCGCTCGCGAAAACCAGGTGGAGACAAGACCGCTGGCGACGATCAGCGCAATCGCCGACCAGGCACCGAGTGAAAGCGTCTCCTGCCAGAACAGCATACCGAAAAGGCTGGCAAAAATCACGGTTGAATAAGCCAGGCTAGCGGACATGAGGGTGTTTCCGCGTTTATACGCTCGCGTCATCGTCAGCTGGGCGACGGTGCCAAAGACCCCGACGCCGAGTAACAGCAGCCCCCCGCGGAAATCGACACGATGAAATTCGGAGAGGGTCATCCAAACCCCACTGGCAACGGTCGAAAACAGCGTGAAATAGAAAACCGTCCGTTCCTCGTTTTCCCCCCGCTCCCCAAGCTCCTTGACGTTGTAATAGGCCAGACCAGCCAGCACGCCACTGCCGAGTCCGATCAAACCACCGAGCAACTGATCGGCATGAAAAGTCGGTCGCAGCAATAGCACGACACCGACAAACCCCAGCGCCAGCGCCCCAAGCATCGCGCCGTTCAACCGAACCTTGCCAAACCCACCCAAGTAAAGCGCGAGAAATAACGGCGAGGTGTAAGCCAAGGTGACCGCAGTCGCCAGCGGCAACATGATGATCGCGTAGAAATAGAGCAGCAGCGAAGCAAAACCGCTGACGCTACGCCAAAGCTGGAATCGCCAGTGAGGCGTTGTCACCGGAATGCCACGCAGGCGAACGATGACGAGCATCATCAGCAGCGAAATGAGGCTGCGATAGAAAACAATTTCGGGTGCGGAAAAAAACTCTGCGGCAAACTTCACGCAAACGCCCATGCAGGCGAAAAAGAAGCTGGCCACGATCATCCATAAGGATTGCATGGTTATAGGCAAAAATACGTTGATTTGGCGTCGAAGTATCCGCCCACCGACAATAGGTGACGGCAAACAGAGAGAAAAGAGCATTTTAGTCGCTTTCCATTTGACCGAAAGCCCCGCTTAAGTTATTTTCCAGCGTTTAGTCAGAGTTTTTTCATGGCACGATCCAACCCAGCCGACAAGCGAGAAAACGGTGTTTCACAGCCGATCATGCCAATGGCGAATGAACTGAAATTTGAGGCCGCCCTCTCTGAACTGGAACAGATTATTCAGAACATGGAAGGCGGTCGCCTACCGCTCGAAGAGTCAATCGCCGCCTATCGTCGCGGCAGCGAATTGCTCAAGCACTGCCAGCAACAACTCAGCGATGCCGAGCGCAAGATCCAGGTTCTGGAGAATGGCGCTTTGCGGGATTTTGACACCACCGTCGGAGACGCCTCGTGAGTGCGCTACCCTTTCCCGACTGGATGCGCGCCGTTCAAACGCGGATCGAGGCCACGCTGTCGCGCCTGCTGCCGCCGGACGAAGCGATCCCCGCCCGCCTGCATCAGGCCATGCGCTATGCCAGCCTGAGCGGCGGCAAGCGCGTTCGGCCCTTGCTCGCCTTTGCTGCAGGCGAATTGACTTGCAGTCAGCCAGAACGCCTGGAGATCGTATCCAGTGCCGTCGAGCTGATTCACGCCTACTCCCTGGTCCATGACGACCTTCCGTGCATGGATGATGACGTCCTGCGTCGTGGCCGCCCGACCTGCCATGTCGAGTACGACGAACCCACGGCCCTGCTGGTCGGTGACAGCCTGCAATCCTTTGCCTTCGAACTGCTCGCGCGCGAGGATCTTGGCCGCCCCGAACAGCAACTCGAAATGGTGCGTTTGCTAGCCCATGCCAGCGGCTCCTGCGGCATGGCCGGCGGACAGGCCATCGACCTCGCTGCAGTTGGACACTCGCTGAATCAACCCGAACTGGAGCTGATGCACGCGCTCAAGACGGGCGCGTTAATTCGTGCGGCCGTCATGCTCGGCGCGCTGTGCGGAGAAGCACTGAGCGAGGAGGCCTGCACCGCACTGAACCGCTTTGCAAGGCGCGCGGGTTTGCTTTTCCAGGTCGTTGATGACATCCTTGACTGCACAGCAAGCACAGCCACGCTGGGCAAAACCGCTGGCAAGGATGCCGCCGCAGAAAAACCGACCTATGTCAGCCTGATGGGCCTTGAACGCGCCCGTGAATTCGCTGACGACCTCAGGAAGCAGGCACTGGAATCTCTCGCCATTTTCGGCGACCGCGGCCAGCGCCTGATTGAACTGACCGATTTCATCACCCACCGCAAGTTTTAGCCGATGTTCATGGCCGTGTTTCACGGACATGTATTATTGCTCCAGCCGGACCCAGCACACCAATGACTCCTTATCCTTTACTCGATACCATCAGCAACCCGTCTCAACTGCGCGAACTGGAGCGGAAACAGTTGCCGCAGCTTGCCGACGAATTGCGCAGCTTCCTCGTCGAGTCCGTTTCCAGGACCGGAGGACACCTCTCATCGAATCTGGGCACGGTTGAACTGACCGTCGCTCTGCACTACGTTTTCAATACGCCGGACGACCGGTTGGTGTGGGATGTCGGCCATCAGACTTACGCCCACAAGGTGCTTACCGGGCGCCGTGAAGGCATGGCCCGACTGCGTACACACGGCGGCGTTTCCGGCTTCCCGAAACGCAGTGAGAGCGAATACGACACCTTCGGCGTTGGTCACTCGTCGACCTCGATCTCCGCAGCTCTGGGTATGGCAATGGCGGCAAAGCTCAAGGGCGAAACGCGCAAGACCGTTGCCATTATCGGCGACGGTGCCATGTCCGCCGGCCAGTCCTTCGAAGCCCTGAATAATGCAGGTGTTGCTGACGCCGACATGCTCGTCATCCTCAACGACAACGACATGTCGATTTCGCAACCGGTCGGCGCACTCAACAAATATCTGGCACGCGTTCTTTCCGGCAGCGCCTTCAACGCCGCCCGCAAAGCTGGCGAAAAAGTCCTGGGCGTATCCCCATCGCTGCTTGAATTCGCCAACCGTGTCGAGGAACACGTCAAGGGCTTTCTGACACCAGGAACGCTCTTCGAAGAACTCGGCTTCAACTATATCGGTCCAATCGATGGCCACGATCTCGACTCACTGGTCCCCACCCTGCAGAATCTGCAGAAACTCAAAGGGCCGCAGTTCCTGCACGTAATCACCCGCAAGGGACAAGGTTACAAGCTGGCCGAAGCCGACCCGATTCTTTACCACGGCGTATCGAGGTTCAAGCCGGACGTCGGCATCGAATGTAGCAAGAGCGGCGGCAAGCCCACCTATACGCAGATCTTTGGCGACTGGCTGTGCGACATGGCCGCCGCCGACCCCAAACTGGTCGCCATCACCCCGGCCATGGCCGAGGGCTCGGGTATGGTGCGCTTCGCCGAACTGTACCCGGAACGCTATTTCGATGTCGGCATCGCCGAACAGCACGCCGTCACCTTTGCCGCCGGTCTCGCCTGCGAGGGAATGCGTCCGGTATTGGCGATCTATTCGACCTTTTTGCAGCGCGGCTATGACCAGTTGTTGCATGACGTCGCCTTGCAGAATCTTCCGGTTGTTTTCGCCCTGGACCGTGGGGGACTGGTCGGCGCCGACGGTCCGACGCATCACGGAACCTTCGACCTGTCCTATGTGACCTGTATTCCAAACATGGTGATAATGACTCCCGCCGATGAAGAAGAATGCCGGAAAATGCTGACGACAGCCTATCGTATCAACGGCCCGAGCACCGTCCGCTACCCGCGCGGCTCCGGTCCAGGCATCACCACCGAAAATACGCTGTCGGCGCTTCCTGTTGGCAAAGGCGAAATCCGCCGACACGGCAAGGGGGTTGCCCTGCTTGCCTTCGGCAGCATGCTCACCCCAGCACTGGAGGCCGCCGCCGAACTCGATGCCACCGTGGCCAACATGCGCTTCGTCAAACCCATCGACCGCGATCTGATTATTGATCTCGCGCGGGAACATTCCCTGCTGATCAGCGTCGAAGAAAATGCGCTAATCGGCGGAGCAGGCTCGGAAGTAGCGCGAGTTCTGGATGAAATAGCGAGCCCGGTCCAATTCGTGCGCATGGGCCTTCCTGACCGCTTCATTGATCACGGCGACCAGGCGCTCCTTTTGGCGGAAGTCGGCCTGGACAGGGATGGCATTATCCGAACGGCACAGGCTCATCATGGCAAGACACCACCCTCCGGCCAATGATCCGAACGGCATAGAACAACATACAGGAATCGTAATGAACGCGCCACACGCCCCAAAATCCCCCGCCACGATGGTCGACGTCCAGAATCTGGCGGATACCCGGCAAATCGCCATAAACCGGGTCGGCATCAAGTCAATCCGCCACCCGGTCAGGGTTCTAGACCGCACGGGCGGTGTTCAGCACACCATCGCAGTTTTCAACATGTATGTCAGCCTGCCGCATAACTTCAAGGGCACGCACATGTCGCGATTCGTGGAAATCCTAAACAACCAGGAACGCGAAATATCGGTCGAGAACTTCCCGATCATGCTGCGCGAGATGGCCAAAAAACTCGAAGCCGAGACCGGCCACATCGAAATGAACTTCCCGTATTTCATTAACAAGGCGGCACCGGTGTCCGGCGTGCAGAGTCTGATGGATTACGATGTCACGCTGAC
>JBBQAT010000112.1:0-14276 GCA_038316625.1 Burkholderiales bacterium | reverse complement strand
CCGATCGGCTACTGGAAGGGTTCTTCGCTGTCGATTGCTCTGGATCTCGTCGCCGCCGTTCTGAGCGGCGGGCGCTCAACGCTGCGCATCGGCGAACTGGCCGGCGATGAATACGGGCTTTCGCAGGTGTTCATCGCGATTGATGCCGAGAGCATTGCCGGCGAGGCCTTTATGGCGACCGCTGTCAATGAAGTTCTGGACAATTTGCACGCATCCGAGCAGGTCGATCCTGAGCAGCCAGTGCTCTATCCCGGCGAGAAGTCTCTGGCCAATCGCAAGGCTAATCTTGAACACGGAATTCCGGTTGCCGATGAGGTGTGGGCAAAGATAAAAGCACTGTGAAATTTAAAAAATGAAATGCTGTTCCATATTTGAGAGTTTCTTGGGATAATAGGTCAATATTGGAAGTGAGGCCCCGACTCGGGTTCGATTTTTACCTATAGTTTTTTTTGGAGGTTGAGCGATGGCAGCCAAAGACCGCATGGCGGTATTGAACGCAATTTACGAACAGAGCGTGATTCCGGTGTTCTACCACCCGGATGCTGAGGTATGCAAAAAGGTTATCCAGGCCTGTGCGGATGGGGGTGCCAAATGCGTTGAATTCACCAACCGGGGCGATTTCGCTGCGCACGTCTTTTATGAAGTCACCCGACACTTCGCCAAGGCCGATCCATCGGTCATCATGGGCGTCGGCTCCATCGTTGACGCCCCGACTGCTGCAATCTACATCGCCAATGGCGCCCGATTCGTCGTCAGCCCGCTGACCAGCGTTGAAACGGCCAAACTGTGCAATCGCCGTGGCATCCCCTACAGCCCCGGCTGCGGTTCTGCCAGCGAAATTGGTGACGCCCAGGAACTTGGCTGCGAAATCATCAAGGTCTTCCCCGGCTCCACGGTGGGTGGTCCGGAATTCGTCAAGAACGTCCTCGGACCCATGCCCTGGACACGCATCATGCCCACCGGCGGTGTCGAACCGACCGAAGAATCGCTGCGCAAATGGTTCGGCGCCGGCATCGTCGCCTGCGGTATCGGCTCCAACATGATCACCAAGAAACTGCTTGATGCGGGTGATTACAAAGGTATCGAAGCCAACGTGCGCAAGACCATCGAACTGGTCAAGAACATCAAGGCCGAACTGGCTGCCAAGTAAGCAGAAAGCAGAAAGGAAACAACCCCATGTCCGAACTCATCATCAAACCCGAATCCGAAACGAAATGGGACTGCGTCTCCTTCGGCGAAGTCATGCTGCGCTTCGACCCCGGCTTCGGCCGCGTGCGCAACGCCCGCAACTTCCAGGTCTGGGAAGGCGGCGGCGAATACAACGTCGCCCGCGCCATGCGTAAATGCTGGGGCAAACGCGCCGCCGTCGTCACCGCCTTGCCGAAGAACGACCTCGGCTGGCTGGTCGAAGACTTCATCATGCAGGGCGGCGTCGACATGAGCCACGTCATCTGGCGCGACTTCGACGGCCTCGGCAAGAACACCCGCGTCGGCCTCAACTTCACCGAAAAAGGCTTCGGCATCCGTCCCGCCCTCGGCTGCTCCGACCGTGGCCATACCGCCGCCTCACAGATCCGTCCCGGCGAAGTGAACTGGGAAAAGCTCTTTGGCGAAGAAGGCGTGCGCTGGTTCCAGACCGGCGGTATCTTCGCCGCGCTGGCCTCGAATACCGCCGAAGCCGTGATCGAAGCCGTGGAAGCCGCCAAGAAATACGGCACGGTCGTCGCTTACGACCTCAACTACCGCGCCTCGCTGTGGAAGAGCCAGGGTGGCAAGGAAGGCGCGCAGAAGATCAACCGCGAAATCGCCAAACACGTCGACGTGATGATCGGCAACGAAGAAGACTTCACCGCTTGCCTCGGCTTTGAAGTCGAAGGCGCTGACGAGCACCTGACCAACATCGAGACCGACAGCTTCAAGAAGATGATCCAGACGGCGGTCGCCGAATTTCCCAACTTCAAGGTTGCCGCGACCACGCTACGCAAGGCCACCACGGCCACGCTCAACGACTGGGCGGCGCTGCTCTACTATCAGGGCGAACTGTATCAATCGATGCAGCGCGAAAACCTCGAAATCTACGACCGCGTTGGCGGTGGTGACGGTTTCGCCTCCGGTCTGGCCTATGGTTTCCTTGAGGGCAAGGGCCCGCAAGCGGCCGTCGAGTACGGTGCGGCGCACGGCGCGCTGGCCATGACCACGCCCGGCGATACGTCGATGGTGCGCGTTGAAGAGGTCGAAGCCGCGATGAAAGGGAAGGGCGCCCGCGTCATTCGCTAGCCTGCAAGCCGCATAGAACGGCGATCTACAAGATTAATGCCGCGAGAGCCCCTATCCATGAGGCTCTCGCGGCATTTTCATTGGAGATGCCCGTATTTATTGGCTTCCAGGCCTCTACAGCACGCTGTGTTCCTTGGTCACGCCTCCGCGATAGGCGTTCCCTGTAGGTTGGGCTTCGCAAGCTCAGCCCAACCTACGAGCTGCAAGCCGCGTCAAACGGCGATCTACAAAACAAATGCCGCGAAAGCCGCTATTCATGCGGTTCTCGCGGCATTGTCGTTGGAGATGCTTATATCTGTTGGTTTGCAGGAAGGCTCCAGAGATTATGCTGGAGCCTGTCTGTTTATCAGCCCGCGCCACCCAGCCGCGAGATGAAGTAACCAGCACACACGGCCGTGCCAATCACCCCGGCCACGTTCGGGCCCATGGCGTGCATCAGCAGGAAGTTGTGCTTGTCGTACTCGGCACCGACCACCTGTGAAACGCGCGCGGCCATCGGCACCGCCGAGACGCCTGCCGAGCCGATCAGCGGATTGATCGGGTTGTTCGGCGAGAGTTTGTTCATCAACTTGGCCAGCAATACGCCGCCGGCGGTCGAGAAACCGAAAGCCACCACACCCATGGCGATGATCATCAGCGTCTTGGGTTGCAGGAAGTTTTCTGCACCCATGGTCAGGCCTACCGACGTTCCCAGGAAGATGGTCGTCATATTGATGATCTCGTTCTGGGCCGATTTCGTCAGGCGATCAACGACGCCGGATTCGCGCAAGATGTTGCCGAGCATCAGCATGGCGATTAGCGCGGAGGCTGGCGGAACCACCAGGATCACGGCAATCATCACCACCACCGCAAAGACGATGCGCTCCAGTTTACCGACCGGGCGCAGGGTCTTCATGCGGATTCTGCGCTCGGCATCGGTCGTCAGCAGCCGCATGATCGGCGGCTGAATCAGCGGAACCAGCGACATGTAGGTATACGCCGCCACGGCGATTGGCCCGAGCAGATGCGGCGCCAACTTGTTCGCGGTAAAGATCGATGTCGGGCCATCCGCGCCACCGATAATGCCGATGGAAGCGCCTTCGCCCGGCGTAAATACCCCGCTCAATACGGCAACGAACATCGTGATGAAGATGCCTAACTGCGCCGCCGCCCCCAGCAAGAGAGTCCGTGGATTGGCGATCAGCGGACCGAAATCCGTAAGCGCGCCTACCCCGAGAAAGATGATCGGAGGGAACAGTTCCAGCGTGATGCCTTGCGAGATGTAGTAGTACAAGCCGCCAGGTATTTGAACCAGACCGTCAACTGAAGGTGGGTTTAGCACGCCCAGCGTCGGAATGTTGGCCAGCAGGGCACCAAAGGCAATCGGCAACAGCAACAGCGGTTCAAAATCCTTGACGATGGCCAGGTAGAAAAGAACGACGCAGACGGCCCACATGATGATCATGCCGCCGGTAACCTGTGAGAACCCGGTCGACTGGGTCATCATCAGGGTGAATTGCTCAATGATTCCGGACATATGAACCTCAGCTGAGTTGGATCAGGACCTGGCCTTCAGAAACGGCATCGCCTTCCTTGACCAGGATCGAAGCGACAGTGCCCGCGCTATGGGCGTACACCGGAGATTCCATCTTCATGGCTTCCAGCACGAGAAGTTCCTGATCTTTTGCAACTTGCTGACCAATCGTCACGCCAATCTTGAACACCAGGCCGGGCATCGGGCTGGTCACTGAATGACCGCCAGCAACAGGGACGGGGGTGGCCACCACCGGAGCCGCCACGGGGGCAGCAACAACGACCGGAGCGGCAACGTAGGCCGGTGCGGCAACGGAGGCCGCAGGTGCCGCACCGTCGAGCACTTCGACACCGACTTCATACGTTTTTCCTTGCAGCGTGATTCTGAGCATTTTCATTTCAAATATCCTTTTATCTTGATCGAAGCCTGAGCGACTCAGAGCTTGTGTGAAGTATGTTGACCGACGCGACCCTGCACCGACCAGGTCCAGTCCATGCTGCCCATGTGGCGGAACTTGACGATGGAAACCGCTTGACCGACGGCTTCAGTCGCCGCAACGGCCAGAATAGCGATCAGTTCCTCATCGGCCAGGCCAGGATGGATACTGGCTGGAACCGCTGCTTGAGCCACTACCGGGGTGGTTGTGGCCGCCGGCGCGCGCGGCGTTTCAGGCGCGGCCTTTTTTCTGCAGTAGTACTGATCCGGGGCAACCGTCTTGAGTATCCAGGCCAGCAAGACACACATGACGGTCAATCCACCGAGGACGACGAACACGACCAGTAAGCCGGTAAATTGGAACTCGATCAGTTGGCCCACAGTGGCCTTGGCTTCAAATCCACCCTTGCCAACCACATCGGTTACCGCCGCGACAGTAGTCTGGGCCACAACGGTGGCCGTGTCCTGAGCGGCTAATACGAGAGAGTTTGATAGGCTCATAAAGGAATCAGTCCATGTTTTTTGGGCGGACGGGTCAGCCGTTTTGTTAGCAGAATACGCAGCGCCATCGCCACTTTTGTCCGTGTTTCAGAAGGCGCGATCACGTCGGTAATCATGCCGTGTTCGGCCGCCTGGTAAGGCGAGGCGAAATCGCGACGGTACTGGTCCATCAGCTCAGCCGCTCGCGCTTTGGGGTCAGCCGCCGCTTCGAGTTCTTTCTTGTAGACGATCTGAACAGCGCCTTCAGCACCCATGACCGCGATTTCCGCCGTGGGCCAGGCGAGAACGACGTCTGCACCCATGTCTTTGGAACACATGGCCAGATAGGCACCGCCGTAGGCCTTGCGCAGGATGACCGTGATCTTCGGTACGGTGGCTGCGGCATAGGAGAACAGCATCTTGGCGCCGTGACGGATGATGCCGCCACGCTCCTGGGCCAGACCCGGCATGAAGCCCGGGATGTCGACCAGGCTGACGAGCGGGACATTGAAGGCGTTGCAGAAGCGGATGAAGCGCGCGCCCTTGTCGGACGAATCGACATCGAGCGTTCCGGCCTTGACCAGCGGCTGGTTGGCGACGATGCCGACGACCATGCCCTCAATGCGCGCGAAGCCGACGATGATGTTCTTCGCAAAGTCGCGCTGAACCTCAAGGAATTCGCCGCCATCGACCAGTCGTGCGATCACCTTGGTGACATCAAGCGGTGTCTTGACTTCGGCGGGAACAATGTCGTTCATGCCGTCATCCGCCACGACCTTGATTTCGTCCGGGATGCGGTGAGGAGGGTCCTGCATGTTGTTGAGCGGCAGGTAAGACAGCAGCCGGCGCGTGATTTCCAGCGCCTGCTTGTCGTCCTCGGCAACGAAATGGATGTTGCCGCTCACCGAGGCATGTGCGTCAGCCGTACCGAAAAGTTCGATTGGGGCTTCCTGACCGGTTGCCGCCTTGATCACTTCCGGTCCGCAGATGAACATCTGGGCACCTTTGCGGGTCATGATCAGGAAATCCATCAGTGCCGGGCTGTACGCCGCGCCACCAGCGCAAGGGCCGGCAATGACGGCAATCTGCGGGACCAGTCCGGACAACTGGACGTTGCGATAAAAAACCTTGCCATAACCGGAGAGTGAATGAACACCTTCCTGAATGCGCGCACCACCGGAGTCGTTGATGGCGACGACGGGAATGCCCAGGTTTGCGGCGTTTTCCATCATGTCGCAGATTTTCTGCGAATGCATGCGCCCGAGCGACCCGCCCGACACGGTGAAATCCTGTGAGAACGCGGCAATTGGCCGTCCACCGACGTTGCCGATCCCGGTAACCACGCCGTCACCCGGCATTTTTTTGCCTTCCAGTCCAGCCGTCGCATGATCGACATGCATTCCGGATTCCTGGAACGAGTCCGTGTCATAGAGAAAGTCGAGGCGCTCGCGCGCGTTCATCAAGCCCTTCTGGCGACGCTTCTCGAGTTTGTCGAGACCTCCACCCGCACTCGCCTCTTTACGGCGCGCGGCCAACTCATCCAATAGTTCGTTACGTATGGCCATACATGCTCCCTGGCTTTGCTCAAAAAACTGAAAAACTCGGCTGAATCATCCGAGGTAAATTTTGGGGTGAAAATGACGCGGGAATGATACTGGGTGGATCTTCGTCCACCTGTGTCAGACAAAACGCTGCTTGCCATAAATTGTTGTCCGCACTGAAAAACCGGACCACGATGTCGCGCATATCGAAAACAGCAAGCACCACCGTCGATTATAGGCACCCGCGAGATTCGTGGTCAATGAATACTGTCCATTTAGACAGAAGGAGCAGGTGCATCCGCTTACTTGTATCTGGATGTACCCTGGCCATTGGCAAAAGGTCGATTTTTGACGAAGGGACACCACAGCCCATGATGTATCATGACCCCCCGTTTGCTTTCAAATTCAGGCCCATCATGACCAAGAAAATTCTTTTCCAGGACACCAGCTTCCGCGATGGATTTCAGTCCATTTTTGGCGCACGTGCATTCACCAAAGACTTCATTCCGGCGGTAGAAGCGGCTGTAGCGGCGGGAATCACCCACTTTGAAGCGGGCGGTGGTGCCCGGTTTCAGGCCCCGTTCCTGTATTGCGGCGAGTCCGCCTTCGATATGATGGATGCCTTCCGTACCGCCGTCGGTCCGGACATTCGTTTGCAGACGCTGGCGCGCGGCATCAATGTGGTGGCTCTTGAGCAGCAGCCGGCCGACATGATCGACCTGCATGCGAAAATGTTCAAAAAGCACGGCATGACGCGCATTCGCAATTTTGATGCGCTGAACGACGTGAACAACCTGATCTATTCCGGCCAGTGCATCGTCGATGCCGGGCTTGAGCACGAAGTCGTGGTGACCATGATGGAGCTGCCGCGCGGCTGTTCCGGGGCGCACGATCCCGCGTTTTACGTTGAAACCCTGCGCCAGATTCTTGATTCCGGCGTTCCCTACTCAAGTGTCTGTTTCAAGGATGCGTCGGGAACGTCCAATCCGCGCAAGGTTTACGAAACATTCAAGGCCGCCCGCAAACTGCTCGGCGACAAGGTTGAGCTGCGCATGCACACGCATGAAACCTGCGGCACCGGCGTTGCCCAGTACATCGCCGCGATTGAAGCCGGCTGCGACGGCGTTTGTGTCGGTCGCGCACCCCTGAGCGGCGGTACGGCACAGCCTGACCTGTTCTCGCTCTGGCACGCGCTCAAGGGCACCGACTACGATCTCGATATCGACGTCGAAAAGATCATGGAAGCGAATGTCGTGGCCAAGGAATGCCTCAAGGATTACGAGTTCCCGCCGGAAGCGCTCGGCATTGATACCGACGTAATCTTCAGCCCGATGCCTGGTGGCGCGCTGACCGCTAACACCCTGATGATGCGCGAGAACAAAACCTTCCACCGCTACCCCGAAGTCATCAAGGCGATGGCGGAATGCGTTGCCCGTGGTGGCTACGGCACTTCCGTTACCCCGGTTTCGCAGTTCTACTTCCAGCAGGCCTACGCCAACGTGATGCTCGGTCCATGGAAAAAAATGACCGATGGCTACGGCAACATGGTCCTCGGATATTACGGGAAAACCCCGGTTGCGCCTGATGCTGAAATCGTACGAATCGCTTCGGAGCAGATGAAGAAGCCGGTATTTACTGGCGACCCGATCAAGGATCTCGAACCGGGCATTCCCAAAGCCAGGAAGGTCCTCGAAGACAACAATCTACCCGTGACCGACGAGAACCTCTTCATCATTGGCGCCTTGGCGACCAAGGGCGGCAACAAGGGGCTCGACTTCCTCAAGGGCAACTTCAAGATTTCCGTGCCGAAGAAAGACCCGAACAAGCCGGCTACCGCTGCCGTTCCCGCACCGCTTGCTCAGGCCGCTGCTCCTGCGCCGGCCGCGGTCGTCGTTGCTGCACCCGTCAGTGGTCAGCACGCCAGGACTTACCGCGTTTCAGTGTCCGGGAAATCGTTCGAACTGCAGGTCGAAGGCTAGGAGCAAGCCCGGTAGGGTGCGCAAATCTTGTTTGCGCACGTGGAGATGGTGTTGGGGTGTTGGATCGGTGCGCAACGCTACGCGTTTCACACCCTACGGCAACCGGAAAGCCGCATGTAACGGCGATCTGCAAGACAAATGCCGCGAAAGCCGCCATTCATCCGGTTCTCGCGGCATTGTCGTTGAAGATGCCCGTATCTATTGGCTTTCAGGCTTATGCTTTATTGCACGCTGTGTTCCTTGATCACGCCTTCGCGATAGGCGTGCAACAGGTCTTGCAGTTCGTCGATCTGTTCCTGGATCACCCGGCCGCGGTCGGTGTCGCTGATGCGCATGCGGAACGGATGGGTGTGGATGATTTCCGTTTCGGTGTCGATATCCAGTTCATCCGAGACGGCTTTTTGCGTCGACTCGAAGGGCTGGTGCGCGGCGAGCAGCAAGCCGCGTGAATTGGAGATCAGCGTGTACCCGGCAATCCCGGTTTCACGCTGGTAGGCCTTGGAGAACCCGCCATCGATGACGATCAGCCGGCCATTGGCCTTGATCGGATTCTCACCCTTGGCCACCTTGACCGGGACGTGGCCGTTAACGATATGCCCTCGATCCGGGTTCAGTCCGAATTCCTGCAGGATCTTGCGCGCGCTTTGTTCCGTATCGCGCAGCGTGTAGTAAGCGTTACGTTTTTCGGCGTGAGTTGCCTTGTCGGCCAGGAAGTAACGTTCCAGCGTGGCCATCTTTTCCTTACCGAAGAGCGGCGACATCGGCGCGCACCAGAGGAACCACATGACGTCCATCCCGTACTGCTTTTGTTCCGGATTGTCGGTGGCAAAATAGCCCTGGCGGGCAAGACGATCAACGCGGTCAAGGAACTCCTTGCCGGAAAAAGACTTGCCGTCGACGTTGAAGGCGCGGAAGCCGCCGTCGTCGTTCATGGCGATGCAGCCGTGGTAGAGCAGGTTGCCGTCGTGCGTCAGGTACAGACTGCCCTTGGAGAAGAGGAAGCGGACGTGCTGCTGGAGCTTCTTGCTGTTGGCAAAGGAAAGCACCAGTTTTTCCATCACGATCTGCTCTTCAGCCGTTAGAACGTCCGGGTTCTTCGGGTCGATGGTCGGGAAGAAGGTGTCGAGCAACGGGTAGTCAACGCCGTTCAGATTGATCACGCCACGTTCGTAATCGATCTTGTCGAGCAGCAGACGGTCATCCATCTGGTAATGCGGACGCCGCCTGATGACCTGGCTTTCCAGCTTGAACTGGATAATCGCCATGGCCTTCTGCATTTGCCCCATCAGCCGGAGCTCCTGCGTCGTGAATGAGCTGTCCTTGGCCACGCGCGGGGCAAATAGTTCGCACGGGTCGTCCTTGTAGGTTTCGAGGGCGAAGGAGGCCAGTGGCAAGAGACTGATACCGTAGCCGTTTTCCAGCGTTTCCATATTGCCGTAGCGCAGGCAGGCGCGGATCACATTGGCGATGCACGCCTCGCTGCCGGCCGCGCCGCCCATCCACAGGATGTCGTGGTTGCCCCACTGGATGTCGACCTGCGGGTGTTCCATCAGCGCGTCGAGGATGATGTGCGCGCCCGGGCCGCGATCATAAATGTCACCGATGACGTGCAACCGTTCGACGGCCAGACGCTGGATCAGCTCGGCCAGGCAGACGATGAAGGCCTGGGCGCTGCCGGTCGACACGATGGTGTCGATCTGGCTCTGGTAATACGCCGCCTTGTGTTCGACGCCTTCCTGGTCGTACAGCAATTCCTCGATGGTTTCCGAAAGGTGCTTCGGCAGATGTTTTCTGACCCCTTCGCGCCGGTATTTTGAACTCAGGCGGCGGCAGAACTTGACCAGGCGAACCAGCGTCAGCCGGCTCCATTCCTCCTTGTCCGGCACCGATTTAAGCATCAACGGTGTTTTTAGTTCGGGGTAATAGATCAGCGTCGCCAGGTTGCGCCGTTCTGATTTCGACATCGAATTGCCGAACATCTCGTCGATCTTGCGCATGATCGATCCCGCGCCATTACGTACGACGTGCTGGAAAGCCTCGTCTTCACCGTGGATGTCGGAAAGAAAGTGTTCAGTACCCTTGGGCAACTGCAACAGGGCCGTGAAGTTGATGATTGCCGTCGACGCGGCCTGGATCGATGGATATTTTTCCGAGAGCAGTTGCAGGTATTTCACGGGGTTTTTTTGCATGACGGTCTCTTTTCTGGAAGGATGCGCTGCAGACCTGCGGACGGGGTTCTTGGTTCCGCAGAAAACGGATCAAGTATTACCCGGCGTCAAATTCCAGTCAAATATCGCGGTTGCGTTGAGCACCGTTGAAAGTGCTGGCCGGAAAGAGGGTGACCATTTTCCATCCATTCTGAACTAAACCTTTGTTTTCAAGAGCGCGAACCCTTCGACACGCCCGCTTTGCAGGCTGCTCAGGGCGAACGGAGATTCATCGCTACAGGAAAGCCTCAAAACCCCGTTCGTGGTGAGCCTGTCGAACCAGGCGCACGCATTGCTCGTTTCGGGCTAGACCTCGTTTGCAAGATTACGAACCCTTCGACACGCCCGCTTTGCGGGCTGCTCAGGGTGAACGGAGATTCATCGCTACCGGAATGCCTCAAAACCCCGTTCGTGGTGAGCCTGTCGAACCAGGCGCACGTAGTTGCTCGCGCTACTGAGGTTTCAAGGATGAGCGGGCCAAACGCGAAACCTCAGCCCAATCGCCACGAATCATCGCTTCCTTCTTCTTGCGACCCCAGCCTTTGATTTGCTGTTCCGAGGCGAGCGCTTCCTCTCGCGTAGGAAACTCTTGCGAGAATACACAGGCTAGAGGTCGCCGGTTGAAGGTATAGCAACTCAGAATTGCGCCTGAACAATGTTGAGCGATTCTATTTTCCAGGTCATCCGTGTGGCCTGTGTAATAGCTTCCATCGGAACAGCGGAGAATGTAAACCCAAAAACTCACCACGTTTCCTTTTCACGCCCTTCGATTGTTTGAGGCGCACACGATTCACGGCGAACGGCATGTTTTTCTACTGGATCGCTTGTGATAGTTCGCCGCCTGCTTTGCTACGACAAAGCGCCTTTTGCCGCCGAAATGACCGCAGTTGACAGCGAATTGAGTACGGCCGAATCGAGATTCCAGCAATGCCAGTAAAGTTTGACGGGCATGACAGTTCCCGGTGCCAGGTTCACCAACTGCCCGGTCTCGATGTGCGGCCGCACCAGAATTTCCGGCAGTATGCTGGCTCCCCATCCAGCCAGCACGGCGCGAACCTGGCCTTCTGAACTGGGCACAAAACACTGGTACAGATTGACTTGCTTCAGGCGAAACACACGACTGATGAAGTCCGATTGCAGGTAATCCTTGCGGTCGAAGGCGATGAAAGGCAGTTTCTGAAAGCTGTGTCGGGACAATCCGTCCGGACAGAAGCGCTCAATTGTTGCCTTGCTGGCGACCGCCACATAGGGCATGGCCCCGAGCGGGACAACCTTGCAGCCACGCAGCGCCTTGTTCAGGGTGGTTACGCAGCCGAGAACCTGACCTTCACGGAGCCAGTCCTGCGTGAAATTCTGATCGTCGGCAATGATTTCAAGGGCCATCCCTTGTTTCACCAGATCGTCGAAGGCTGGCATGGCCCAGGTGGCGATGCTGTCCTCGTTGATGGCGATCGATACGCGCTCTTCGCCGATGGCGCTGACGGTTGCGCCGGGGTTGAGATTGAGCAACTCATGTTCGAGGTCGGTGTGTAGCAGGCGTATCTGCATCGTGTGTTTGAGCAGAAGGCGTCCGGCAGGGGTCGGCTTGAGTGGGCGACCACGAATGATCAGAACCGTACCGGCCAATGTTTCAAGCGAACGAAGCCGCTGCGAGACGGCCGACTGGGTAATCGACAGGCGTTTTGCAGCGCGCTCGAAGCCGCCTTCTTCAACGATGGCAGCCAGGCATTCAAGCAGATCGGGGGTAAAGGGGCTCATGGGAGTTTTTCGATGCCATTGATTGCATTTCGTCTTGCGATATTAGCAATGTTTTAGAGCTAACAAAAAAATTAATGCAGGTGTATATTCGCGAATTATTCGTCGAGACTTAATGAACAATCGATTTTATAACCCCATGCGAAGGAGAGCGCCTTCAAAAATAAACAGAGAGTGAAAGGATGCAAAGAAGCACGAATACCAGGGATGCTGTAATCGAAGAACATCAAAATTTTAGGGGATCATGTTTATGAATTTACTAACTTTCTCGGCCGCCGCAGACGACTTCTTCTGGAGTCAGATCATGATTTACGGCTGCCTTCTGGCGGGGATCTATTTCTCGATTCTCATGAAGTTCCCGCAGCTTCGCCTGATCAAGGACATGGTCGACCAACTGTTCAGCGGCAAAGCGTCGGCCTCTGGGGTATCGTCCTTCCAGGGTTTTGCCATGGCGCTCGGCGGCCGTGTTGGCACCGGCAACATCACCGGCGTTGCTTCCGCCATCTTCTTTGGTGGTCCGGGTGCCGTCTTCTGGATGTGGGCCATCGCCTTCGTTGGTGCCGGCTCTGCGTACGTTGAATCTGCGCTGTCGCAGGTATGGAAAGAAGAAATTCACGGCGAATACCGTGGTGGCCCGGCCTACTATATGGAAAAAGGCCTGAAGAGCCGTCCACTCGGCATCGCCTTCGCCATCCTCACCGTCTTCGGTTGCGGACTCGCCCTTCCCGGCATTCAGTCCAACGCCTTTGCGCAGGCCGCCATCCATTCCCTGGGAATGTCAGATTATGTAGCCGGCTTCATCTACGCCGTCCTGATCGCCTACGTCGTCTTCGGTGGCGGCAAGCGGATCGCCAAAACGGCTGAAATGATCGTCCCGTTCATGGCGATTGCCTACATCATCCTGGCCTTCGTCATTCTGTTCGCCCACTCTGAAAAGATCGTCGGTATCTTCCAACTGATCTTCAGTTGTGCGTTCAACATGAACGCCGCCTACGGTGCCGTCTTCGGTCTGGCGATTCAATGGGGCGTCAAACGTGGCATCTTCTCCAACGAAGCCGGCCAAGGTACAGGCGCACAAGCGTCCGGTGCGGCTGAAGTTTCGCACCCAGCCAAACAAGGTCTGGTGCAAGCCTTCTCCGTTTATGTTGACACGCTGTTCGTGTGTACCGCCACTGCCGTCATGATTCTGGCGACCAATGCCTTCAACGTGGCCGATCCGGCCAACGTCGGTGGCTTCCTGGTGCAAAACCTGCCGGGTATCGAAAAGTCGAACTTCACCCAAGAGGCCGTTGGTAGCATCCTGCCGGGCTTTGGTGGAACCTTCGTTGCCATCGCGCTGTTCTTCTTCACCTTTACTACCGTGCTGGCTTACGCCTTTTACACGGATTCCAGCATTGCCTATCTGTTCAAGAAAAATACGAGTGGCCCTGGCTACAAGTATGGGATCATGCTGTCCCGTGTGGCGATCGTGGCGATGACCTTTATCGGTGCGGTGAGCTCGGTTGACGTGGTGTGGAACTTCGGTTCGGCGGCGGTCGGTGCCATGGCCTGGTTCAACATCGTCGTGATCGTCCTGCTGACCAAGCCGGGTATTGCTACGCTGCGTGACTACGAAGAACAGAAGAAGCTGGGTCTTGACCCGGTCTTCATCCCTTCGCGTTGCGGCATCAAGGGTGCTGAACTCTGGGACAAGATCATTCCCCAGACTTACGCCAAGGAACTGGCTGCATTCAAAGAAAAGACCAATACCAAGTAAGCGATTCCTGTGATACGAAAAGCCCTTCGGGAAACCGGAGGGCTTTTTTTCGTTTACGGCAAATGATGCAGAGGAACCCCGAAAAATTATCCTACAAACCTCTGTTGAAATGGACACAACCCTTCGACACGCCCGCTATGCGGGCTGCTCAGGGCGAACGGACGTCTCACCCGTCGGGTACGATCAAAAAAGACCGTTCGTCCTGAGTAGGATATTCGCCCGCAGGTCGAAAGGCGTTGGCAAGAAACAGGGCTGTGGTAGCGTTGAGGTGTTGCTTTCGGACAAAGACCGACTGAGCACTGGTGCCCTAGAGCCCGTCCTCTGAGTATGGTT
>JBBQAT010000111.1:0-14339 GCA_038316625.1 Burkholderiales bacterium | reverse complement strand
CGCCCTCAGGCGAAGTTTGAAGAAAACGGAAATAAACCCGAAGAAGACGCGTCAGATACGATTATCTGAAGAAGACGGACGACAAAGAAAATGCCCGTTCGTCACGGCTGGAACAAGACAGATTCAGCTCGGCGGCCACACCCCCATGCCGACTTGCACCAGAATCAAACCGATTACCACGTAAAAATACTTTTTAGTGGCCTTCATCGACGGGGTTGGCTTCAGGTTAAATAATGGATCGGCCTTGGGTGGAACCGGATCGCCTTCTTCCTTGCTGATCGAATGGTAGAAGATCATCCCGGCAATTGCGGCAATCATCAGAATGATGCTGGCGATCGACCAGATTCCAGCACCGGTGGTCGGCGTGTTTCCGACCAAAGGCTCATGTGGCCAATTGCTGGTGTAGCTCAGATTGGTTTCACCTGGTCGGTCCGTCGAAGCCGCCCACGCGGACCAGAAAATGAAGGCAGGGAGTGCTCGCAGGTCACTTTGATCCGGAAGAGAACCAGCGTTCATCGCATACTGTTCGCGGAGTTTGTCCATGGCAGGATCATCGCCGAACACGCTGATATAGTGCTGGACGACCTGTTTCACGGCTTCAGAACGCTCGGGTGAGAGCACAACTTCTTCAGCCTTCGAATCGTAGCTGTTGTGACGCATTTCGGCCTTGAGCAAACCGTTCAGCTCCGCTTGTTGCCCCTCACCCAACTGTTCGAATTTCTTGCCAAAATCACGTTGTGCCAGAATTTCGCGCAAGGCCAACGCCTCGCGATGTAACCAATCAGCCGACCAATCGGGAGCGACATAACTGCCATGCCCCCACACCGAGCCCAACTGTTGACCACCGGCGGATAGCCATGCTTCTTGACCGAGTTGGACCTGTCCTTCAGAAAACAGCACATCGCCCTTCGTGCTAATGACTTGTTTCGGAATGGGGGGCGCCGTCAGATAAATTTCGGTTCCGACCCAGCCCAAGACGGCAAAAGACAGAACACAAATGACGGCAAGCCATGTCCACAGTTTGCGTGTAGCGTTCACGGCATGATCTCCTATATAAATGGATGGAACTCGGGAAGAAATATGAATGAGCTGGAGTCCATAAAGACGGATGCTAAATACACCTTATAGAAGATGCAAGCGATTTGCATCTATTTCTGGTTTCTATCGGTTCAAAGGAGGGAACATTCATGGAAAGTAGCTTCGGATGGAAGGCATGGTGGTATGAAGCGTTTCAGGATTCTTCTCCATCCACCTTGCGGGTTGCATTTGCCTTAATTGGAACCATGGCAGCATGTTTGGCTATGGATCAGATTCAGTCCGTCATCCCGCTGTTGCTGGGTGTCATTGCAAGTGCCCTTGCTGAAACGGACGACAACTGGCGAGGTCGACTTCGGGCCCAGCTAGTAACGATTCTTTGTTTTTCCCTGATTATTTGGACGGTACAAATCAGCTTGCCGTATCGCGTTTATTTAATGCTGGTGTTTGTTGCCGGCGCGTTCTTTCTAACTCTGCTTGGCGCACTTGGCGAACGCTATCGTGCGATAGCATCAGCGACGCTGATCATGGCCCTTTATGCCGCGCTGGCCACCCAGCCTCAGGCAAGTAGCGCGATTGCAAGAGGTCAGAAAATCCTGCTCCTGACAGGAACCGCCTGGTACGGGCTGATCTCAGTTGGGTGGGCGGCAGCCTTTCCAATGCGGCCGATCGAGCATAATCTTGCCAAACTGTATGAATCTTTGGGTAAATATCTGGTGTTGAAATCCAGTATGTTTGAACCGGTTCGCGGGATTGACCTTGAGCAGCGCAGGTTGGCGCTTGCTCTGCACAACGGCCGGGTAGTCGACGCACTCAATGCCGCCAAAGAAAGTCTTTTGCTTCGAATGGCGACGAAACATGTCCCCGGCTGGCTCGACGAAGCGTTGCACCAGTTTTTTGTTGCGCAGGACGTGCATGAACGCACCAGCTCGTCGCACGAGCACTATGAGCTTTTGGCGGATACCTTCTTTCACAGCGATATGCTTTACCGTTGCCAGCGAGTGCTGGCCCTGCTTGGCAAAGATTGCCAGATGCTGGCCGAGGCCATCCGAAAGAAGGAAATATGGGTCAGAAACAGCACAACGGCGCACGCGGTGGACGACATGGGAAACGCTATCTCCTATGTAGAAACAGTGGCAGTGGGAACATCTGGAGAGACCGAGCTACGTGCTCGTCGCTCTCTTAAAGCGCTGGCCACTAATCTCGGCGCCATGAACCAGGAAATTTCCGGACTGTTCCTGAGTGAGCGGCACAGGATGCCGGACGACACAACGCTGCAAGATCTTCAGCCGCGAACAGCGAGTCAATTCCGGGATCGTCTGATCAAGCAGATATCGCTAAGCGCACCGCTCATGCGTCATGCGATTCGCTTGAGTCTGGCCTTGATGGCCGGATACGTGCTCATGCTGATGACAGGCGACACCTACGGTTTCTGGATATTATTGACGATCGTGTTTGTGTGTCAGCCTTACTATGGAGCGACGCTGACACGGCTGACGGAACGAATCGTTGGCACCCTCCTGGGATTGGTCATTGGCTGGGCGTTGCTGAGACTCGTTCCTGACCCGTTTACGCAATCAGCCTTTGTTGTCGCCGCAGCTGTGTATTTCTTCGTGTTCCGTTCGAGCCGTTACACGCTGGCTACGGCAGGCATTACGATCTTTGTGCTGCTGTCGTTCAACCAAGTGGGTGATGGGTTTGGTCTCATCGTTCCGCGCCTGCTAGACACACTCGCCGGCAGCCTGATCGCCGGAGTCTCGGTATGGCTGGTATTGCCTTGTTGGAATTCTTTGCGTTTGCCTCGCCTGGCCGCCGACGCCATGCGCACTCAGTCGCGTTATCTTAACGAAATTATGGCTCAGTACGGGGTAGCGGGGCGACACGACAACCTGGCCTACCGCATTGCGCGTCGTGACGCGCACAATGCGGATGCCGCGCTCTCCAGCGCATTGACGGCGGCCTTTATAGAACCGAGTTACATCCGGCGCAACGTCAAATCCGGAACGCGTTTTCTGGTGCTTTCCCACACACTGTTGAACTACTTGTCGGCTTTGGGAGCACACCGCATCGCCGTTCAGGAGCCGGTTGTTGGTGTGGCTTCTGCGGCCGCCTGTCTGAATACGGCGCTTGCAACGGTGGCGGTTGCACTTGATTCGGGCCAGACCATGCCGGACGTGGATTTGCTGGCCGAGACCAGCACACAGCACACATTGACGGCACAAACCACCAGCGACGAACCAGAAATTCATCGCGTGTTGCGGGCTCAATTGGTGTTGGCGCTACATCTATTGCCTTCACTGCGCGCAACTGCAAACGAGTTAGCGCTAAGTTGAGGCACGTTTGGCCGCTTGGTCGAATTTATAGCATAAGGACTAAAGTCAGTCAGCGATACCAGATCGGGCCGACCATTGCCGGCCGCGTGCAGCGTTGCCGTGGATGTCGGCAAAGCCGTCAAGGCCGGGCAAGTGCAGGCCGAGATGGACCCTATCGACCTTGATCAGCTCGCCATGGCCGGTGGTTCGGCGCTGGCGCGGGTCAGCAGCATCGCCGCGGCCGAAGCGCAACGGCGCGACGCCCTGGTGCGGCTCAAACTCACCGACTCCAGCGCCAGACGTTACGTCGAACTGGGCGGCCATCGTTACACAAAGCGTCGTTGACGGCGAGTTCCAGGAAGAACAGTCGGCAATGGCCCATTTCAACGCCACCGAGGTCACGCCGGTTCGTGACCTGTCGGATAACGGGGTTCATCCACCGCATCAAACGAATACGCAAGAAGCCGGGGCTGCGCTGCAAGCAAATACGGAAATTCAAGGTGACGACGGACTCAAAGTACGATCTAGCCATCGCACTGAATCGGCTTGATTGGCAATTCGCAGTAATCACCCCCAACAGGGCATGGGCCATTGCAGCCGGATTCCATTTCCTGATCCGTGGCCTCGCTTTCTGGCCGTAGCACCCAAAATTGCCACCATTTCTGCAATGGCAATGTACAAGCCGTAACGCCTCAAATGACGCATCAGTTACAACACCATTTCGCCGTTGGTGCGAAATGCTGCACTTTCGGGAACACCAGCCACCTCCGCAGGTTCTGTCAATTTTTTCAAAAGTCTATTTCTCTGCATTTGCCAGCGATTAAATATCGTTATTTGTATCATGTAATGATATATTATACCGTCTATGAATCTTAAAATACCAACAGCCCTTTCGCCTCACGCTGAATCTTTCCCCCCCGTTGCCGTCGATTATGAGCGGCTGTCACAGTTCCGCCGTCGCTTGCGCCGCTTCTTGCGTGTGAGTGAGGACTTATGCGCCTCCCATGGCATAACGTCGCTGCAATATCAGTTGCTTCTGCATCTTAAAGGCGAAGCTGGGCGAGCTTGGGCCACGGTCGGAGAACTTGCGGAACGATTGCAGGGAAAACCTCATGGTGTTGTCGCGCTGATCGACCGATGCGAACAAGCCGGCCTAGTCAAGCGACAACCCAGTTTAGAGGACCGGCGGCAGGTGGAGATTCACTTGTTGAGCAAAGGAGAAAAACTGCTGGAAATCGTGGCCGGCCTGCATCAGCCGGAGTTGAGGCAGTTGCGTGACGTACTCGATTATCTAGGGATGGAATAGTGCGTCGTTGTGAATTTCCTGAAACGCTGCTCCGGCTCGCACGCCGAATAGTTTAAGGCCATGCCGCTACTGAGCTGATACGTGGCCCACCAGGTGGAGTTGCCGGTTTTTTTAAACAGAATTATTGAGGTGAATTATGGCTGGTTCATGGGGTTGTCCACACGAAACAAACAACTTGTGCTCCAAGGTCAACAATCTGCCCTGTGACCCGGGCATGAAAGGTTGCACGCTTTCTGGCCGCTACGTCTTCTTTAAAGTGGAAAAGAATGAGCGTTTGCGTAAGAAATTAGCCCGTCGCGACACCACTATTAGGCCGGGCGCTATACCACCCCATGACGCCGAGAGCTAATCGTCGGGAAGTGCGTCTGAGATCGCAGTAACACAAATTTCGGTTTCCTATTTTTGATCTTGCATGAGAGAGCATCGATTAGAAAAGTACACATGAGATTTGCTCTGTCAGACGAACTCGACCGTACGCTAAGTCCTCAGAATCAGAAAGATCGCTTTCACGATGATCAAACCAGAACCCAACGGCATTTACCTGATTGAGTTGTGTAGCGGCGAATACCGTCGTTGGCGCTTCTGTGGATTCGACTCAGGGTCGCAGATTTGGTGGTGTGATTTGGAAACCGGGCGTGAATTCAGCGAAACCAGCGTGATGTACTCCTGGAAAATTGTGCGCAAAGAAGATCTCCCGACTGAAACTTAACATAAAGACTGTGAGCCAAAATATGCAATCCGACATCCATCGCTTGATAACAGAACAACTCGCCGATGCTGTCATCCATTCGGATGTGGACGGAATTATTCGTGGCTGGAACGCGGCGGCGGAGAGTCTTTTTGGCTATTCCAAGAACGAGGCTATTGGACAGAGCCTCGACCTGATTATTCCCGAACGACTCCGCGTTGCTCATTGGACGGGTTTCAATCGCGCAATGGCACGTGGAATGACACAACATGGAGGACGCGCGACGGTTACACGCGCACTGACTCGATGCGGCGCAGCCATCTACGTTGAGATGAGCTTTGCGGTACTTGCTGTTGAGGACGGCCAAGCCATCGGATCGGTAGCAATGGCCCGCGATGTAACAAAACGCCATACCACTGAGCGACAGTTGCGAGAGCGTTTGGCAAATAAAGGCATCCGCAACAATGCCTCCCACGCCCTGTCCACCCGTGCCATCCACAGCCCAACCGGTAAGGATGCACAGGGTAGCCCGCATGCCCCCATATACAACACTACCACATTTGCGTTTGACTCAACGGCGGACCTGCTTGACATTGTGGAAGGGAAAAAGTTGGGGAGTCTCTATACGCGATACGGATACAACCCTAGCATTGTTGCGCTGGAAGAAACGCTGACCAGTTTAGAAAACGCTGAAGCCGCTTGGGCTTTCTGCTCGGGTATGGCAGCGGAGACTGCTTTGTTTCTCACTCATGGCAGGCAAGGCATCGTCTGCGTAGGCGATGCGTATGGCGGCACTCTGGAACTCCTGTCATCCCAATTGCCTCTGCTGGGTCTTCAAACGCATCTGATCCTAGCCTCTGAAATCGACCAGTTGGACCCCCTCTTGGCTGGTGGCGCAAAACTCGTCTTTTTTGAAACCCCGACAAACCCAAGGCTTGAACTTTTTGACATTCGTGCCATAGCCGCCAAGGCGCATGCTTTCGGCGCAAAAGTGGCCGTGGACAATACTTTTGCCTCGCCCGTTAACCAACGCCCCCTTGAACTTGGAGCCGATTTTGTCGTGCATAGTGCGACCAAATATTTGGGAGGGCATAGCGACCTTACTGCCGGCGCACTTATGGGGTCGAAAGAACAGTTGGGGCCAGTTTGGAATTGGCGCAAGAACCTCGGCTCAACGATCAGTCCTGAAACAGCTGCTCTTCTGTCTAGGAGTCTGCGCACTCTGGTCGTGAGAGTGCGGCAACATAATACTGCAGCTCAATGTATTGCTGAAGCGATGGCACGACACCCACGCGTTTCTTGTGTCTTTTATCCTGGGTTGCCCACTTCCCCAGGGTATGAACTGGCCAAAAGCCAAATGTACGGTTTCGGTGGAATGCTAACGATCGAATTAAAGGGGGGAGGTGAGGCAGCTACCCGGGTTGCAGACCATTTGCGGCTCTTTACTTTGGCACCGAGTTTGGGCGGCACTGAGAGCCTTGTAACGCAGCCGTGTACAACGTCTCACCATGATGTGCTCCCTGAAGAGCGCTCTCGGCGTGGAATTTCCGACGCCATGCTACGTCTTTCAGTGGGTCTTGAAGATACGGCAGACTTGATCGCGGACCTGGAGCAGGCATTGGCGAAGTCCTGATCATTCAATGGGGGAAGATTTGATCACCGGGGCGGATCAAAACACAGGTTCCTGCACAAACTGAAAGCCACGCCAAGGGCCGTTGCCATCGCCGCGTTTCGTTGCCGATTGATTTGTCGAGAGCCGAATGGGGTCAGCTTATGATAATCCGGCAAAACCTTTCGCACTGCATAGCGTTGCTTGCTTCCTCAACAAACGAATCGCAAAACAAATTACGGACGTGTAGGTGTTGCAACCGCTTCGCGTTCCAACCGTAAGCCATCGGCTTGTCATCAATAACCAGACAGGAGAATCACCATGAGCATCGCCAACAGTGTAATTGACTTGATCGGCAACACCCCGTTGGTCCGCATCAATCGACTGGCCGCAGGGGCTGGTGCCACGGTCGCAGCCAAGCTGGAGTTCTTCAATCCCGCACACAGCGTCAAGGATCGTATCGGCGAGTCGATGATCGCCGCCGCAGAGAAAGAAGGTCTGATCAAACCGGATACCATTCTCATCGAACCAACCAGTGGTAATACTGGCATTGCGCTAGCCATGGTGGCTGCGGTACGTGGTTACAAGATCGTACTGGTCATGCCGGAAACGATGAGCAAAGAACGCCGCGTCTTGCTGCGTGCCTTTGGTGCTGATCTGATTCTCACCCCGGGTCAGGAAGGCATCGGCGGCTCAATCAAGAAAGCCGAGGAACTCGCCGCTTCGGACTCGCGCTATCTACTCCTTCAGCAATTCAGCAACCCCGCCAATCCCGAAATCCATCGCCAAACTACGGCCGAAGAAATCTGGCGTGATACTGAAGGAAGGGTCGACATCCTGATTTCCGGTGTCGGCACCGGGGGCACAATTACGGGCGTCAGTGAAGTAATCAAGGCACGCAAGCCGTCCTTTCAGGCCATCGCCGTTGAGCCGGACGCCTCGCCCGTACTTTCGGGCGGTGTCAAAGGGCCGCATCTGATTCAGGGCATCGGCACTGGATTCGTTCCAAAGGTACTCAACACCCAAAGTTATGATGAGGTAATTCGTGTCAATAACGAGGATGCTTTTTCCTTCGCCCGCCGAGCGGCACGAGAGGAAGGGCTGTTGGTTGGGATTTCATCAGGCGCTGCCCTGTGGGCTGCTGTGGAAGTGGCCAAACGACCAGAAAATACGGACAAGTTGATCGTCGTCATTATCCCTTCGTTTGGCGAACGCTATCTGAGTACCGCACTATTTGCCGATCTAGCGGAATAAGGACAGACTCTGGTGAAAAACTGCGTTAAAGAGCTTGATCACTTTTTTTCACCGCGCCGGCCGCATGCTGACGAGCACGCACAATCCTACTGACGACAAACTCCTCTTCAAAATCAGCGTCACCGACCAATGGCGCGGAACTTCCGCTCAGGGCTGATTCGCGACCAATAGCGGATAAGCGCCGCATTGCCGACCGAGTTTGGACGAACCGCCAACGGCCGTTGTGTCCGTCCGGGCCGATTCGTGGGATCGGTCTACCGGTTGCGGATGGGTTACCGGCCGTTCGGGTGACTCGAATTTTCGGATCCGTTAGGGCCGCAGTTGGTCGGTAGGGTGGCGTTACACGCAAAAGCGAAGTCAGAATCCAGCTACCGCTTCTACGCCCTGTACGACAAGATTTACCGCGATGAAAAAAGTTGGATCGAACGACCGCTTGGCGTTTCGGGTCACAGCCGTAGCCGACCTGTTGCAGACCGTCGCACCGTCGTCAGTGGAAAGACCGCGATCAAAGTGCAACAGCTGCAAGCGCCCCACCGTCCGCTGAGGTCGAACTGCCATAGATCAGGCTTGATATGCCAACGACAGAAACCAGATCCGTAACCTGTCGTCCAAAATTTCGGCATGGCAGTTTGAATCCGGCTATTGCCGACGTTCGATGGGTGCGGTATTTCAATCAACCTTGAATGAGTAAGCGGCCCCGCCATGGGAACACTTGTTGAGCGTCGCGGCAATTCCTTGAGAATCTGCCCTTCAACGCACGGGCCCGTGTCGCTCAACCATGATCAGAAAGTGGCTTATACTGACCAAAGTCACGAACAGTGAGAATTCAGTTATGGCGAAAGAAACACTACTGCTCAATCTGGGCTTGCTGCGGATAGGGATTCCGCAGATTGACGACGAACATCGCGAGTTGACCGATGAGTTCGAGCGGCTGCTTGCCGACCCTGATGCGGCCTACGGTTCGGAAACGTTCGTAACAATCGTCAGCAAGATAGCGGCGTCACTTGGCGCGCACTTCGACCATGAAGAAGCCATAATGCGCTCGCTGCCAATGCCTGATGACGAGTTGTCCAAGCACATCAAGGCGCACGAGGCAATTCTTGCCGAGTGTGTTCAACTTCACGAAGCGATGATCAACGATGTGCCAATGCGTCAATCCGACGTACTTCTGATGATCGAACGGTGGCTTGTAAATCATGTCAGAACCACCGACGTTAAGATCCGGGCGTACCTCCCAAGCAAACTATAAGAAGCTAGTTGCAAACGACGGATTACCCGACCCGTCCCGGACCAACGTAATCGTTCTCTATCTTGTGCAATCCGTGCTTGAAAAATGAAACGGCAACGTGAGCGGCGCAGGTGAGTCAAGTCACCGTTGGGCTATACAGGCTGCCCCAGAAGCGGCCAAATGGTCTATCGAAGCTAGCGCACTCACTGCTCGTTTTATGAGCAGGAATTTAGGGAATGATCAGCATCGAATCGCGGGAAAAGAACCGGTCATGACAGCTGATCAATACGCGTGGTTTCCAGTGAGGGTCCCCTGCAGTTTCTCTACGTGGACCTTATAGCCGAGGCTCCGTAAGAAGTCAGCCCAGAATTCTGCTTGATTCTCTGATGCAAGCCATGGTCCAGGATCGCAAATCCTGCTTCCCAGATGGTTTCTTACATACGTAACGACTCGGTACACGTTTTCTTCCCTACCACAGCATCAACCGGGCTGAAGTCAGCCTCCCCCCCGTGTACCGTGAATTTATTCCTTATTTCGGATATTACTTTAGTCATATAGTAATCCAATAAATGATTGAAGTGGATCGGTGACGAGATGAGCGGCGAAAAGCAATCGACTGAGCCAGAAGATGTAAAGCGATGTGGTATTTGTCGCCACTGCATCGATATTCGATGGATGGAGAAAATCGTTTGCCTGGCGTATCTGGAGGTCCGCCCCACCGCCGAAAATGGGGAATGCCACGAGTTTTTTCAGGAAACGAGTCGGGCATTTCAGCCGGTCAGAGTGTGACCTAGCGCACGGAGCTTCGACACGAATCAACGTAGGTTGCTGTTTTCTCGGAGCACACTATGCAAGACCTTATTGAAGGCGATGATATTCCACTCTGGCGACTGCTCGCTGTTGTCCTGCATGCTTCGGTCTTGCTGGTAATTTCTTCGCTGATGCCGCGTTTTTCAAGCCACGATGAATCGTTCTGATCTCATCAAAACCCTCGCCGTACGATTTCCCAGTTTAATGGCCAAGGACGCCGAGATAGCGGTCAGGGAAATACTTGATGGCCTTGGAGATGCCCTCGCACAAGGCGGACGGGTCGAAATCCGTGGCTTTGGCGTTTTCGGCTTGCTCCACCGTTCGGCACGTATCTCTCGCAATCCCAAGTCAGGCGAGTTGGTGTTCGTTGCTGAAAAATCGGTGCCGTATTTTAAAGCGGGCAAGGAAATGCGGGATCGCGTCCAACAGTCGATGGCACCTGAGAGCATCAAGCTGGCCGCTTGATCTTGCCGCACGAGCCGACTTGCGGCTTCTTGTATCGCCTGAATGTCGAGACGACATTCTGATAAAAGCCATCCCGCGCACGTCGACACATTTCAGCGGCATGGTCGACGGCTTCGGTATTGGCAGCTACTACTGTTGATGAGCATCTCTTCAAAGTCAGCATCAAGCGACCGTTCGAGCTGATTTCTACTGCGGCCGGTGACAGATGCATTGCAGTCGTTGGCGGTTTGGCGCCTCAATGACCGCTGAGGCCGACTAGCCGGAATAGCCCTTTCGGCAGGTTTCAATGTGGAGCAGTCCTTCAGGCATCCTGTCTGGAGAGAGGGTGACTGGCAGCAGTTGGCCGTTATGTAGAGCTTTCCATAACGGCCATTATGCACAGTACCCTATTATGTGCAGTAGTGCTCCGACGATAGCGACAAGAGTCGCACGGGCATTGGCTTTTCAGCATTTGGTGCGCCTTTAATCTGTACATAAGTCTCGCGGTCATCTGAAGTGGTATTTCCACTTCTGGAGATCGTCATGAACTCAATCAAGTCGTTTCACCCCACGCCGAAGGCGTGGTTACACAACACTGTTCTTGATCCGTACGTCGAGGAATTCAAAGTACGACTGGAACGAGGTCGCTACTCCGCTATCACCGCCAATAAATACCTCGGTGGGATTGCGCATCTGGCGCGCTGGATGACCCAGTGTGGCCTTCCAGTTCGGCTGCTGGACGAGAGGTCAGTCGAGCAGTTTCTTGACAAGCACCTACCGCGCTGCGACTGTCCCAAGCCGGTGGTGCGTACCCACGGCGACCTGCGAGCCGCGTGCAACCAGCTCCTGGGCATGCTTCGAGAACAGGACATCATTGCCGGGCCGTCAGCGCCAACGGGGCCTGTTGCGGGCGAGCTACGCAGTTACGACAAACGCATGCGCGACGTCCAGGGACTGAGCACCGGCACACGCCGCGGTCGTCTTCGCATTGTGCAGCGCTTGCTGCTGTGCAAGTTCGCCGACAGTCCCGTAGTGATTGCCGACTTGCGCCCGGAGGAGGTACGCCAGTTCATTGCTGATCAACTGGATCTTCGAAAGACCTCATCCAATGCGGCCTCGCTGTCCTCGGCGCTACGTAATTACTTCCGCTACCGCGTGACCTGTAGTGATCCGGTGGGGCCGCTGATGGGCGTGATCTCATCGCCGGCTCACTGGAACCTGGGTTCGCTGCCGCGCGCGCTCAGCGACACCGATGTGGATCGTCTGCTGGCGTCATTCACCTCGGCACTGCCGTCACCGAAGCGCGGCTACGCGATTGTTCGCTGTGCGCTCGACATGGGACTGCGCCGTGGTGAAATCGCCAAACTGAAGCTGGCCGACATTGACTGGCGCGCAGGTACGGTGACGCTCAAGAATACCAAGTCACGACGGCAGGACATCTTGCCGCTGCCGGAGAGCACAGGCCAGGCGCTGGCCGACTATCTGCGCCACGAGCGACCGATCACGAGCAACCCTGCGGTCTTCGTTCGACGCCTCGCACCTCATGATCAACCGATCGGTGCCGATGCCATCGCCCGTGTGATCCGAGATGCTTATCAGCGCATCGGGCTGCCCCATTCGCGCACCCATGCACTTCGCCATACGCTGGCTTGCCGACTTCTTGAGCACGGCAGTTCGCTCAAGGAAGTGGCCGATGTCCTGCGCCACCGTTCGCTGAACACTTCGCTGATCTACGCCAAACTCGACACCCCGAAACTTGCCGCTGTTGCACTGCCGTGGCCAAGGAGTACGTCATGAGTGCGCACGTCAGTTTGCAAACGAGAGTGGATGACTACCTTGCCGAACGTCGCCGTCTGGGCTTTGAACTCGGGACGATGGGTCTGGCCTTGGCGAGCTTTGCACGCTACGTGGCCAGTGTGCATCACCGAGGCAGCTTAAACGTCGATCTCATGGCCGAGTGGGCTCGGCACGACAAGTGGAACCGGGACAATCCACAGACCTGGGCGCGCCGGTTGAAACTGCTGCGTCCATTTGCCCGCTACCTGCGGCAGTTCGATCCACGTACCGAAGTGCCAGACGAGACAGTCTTTGGTCCCGTTCCGGGGCGCATGGCACCGCACATCTATTGCGAAGAGGAAATCGCCGACCTGCTGGCGGTAGCACGCAAACTCCAGCCCCATGACGGACTGCGACCCGCCACCTTTGAGACGCTGTTCGGCCTGATTGCATCGGCTGGTTTGCGAGTATCAGAGGCGCTTGATCTGCTGGACGCCGACGTCGATCTAAAGTTCGCCATGCTGACCGTACGACAGACCAAGTTCGCCAAGTCGCGGCAGTTGCCACTGCACCCAAGCACAGTCGAAGCACTGAAGCGTTACCGGGACCTGCGAATTCGCCAAGTCCGGACAACGACTGAAATGCCGTTCTTTGTTGGTACACGGGGCCAATTGCTCGGCCAACCGCTAGGTGACCGGCAGGTACATCGCGTCTTCAACGAACTGCGTGACAAACTCGGCTGGGTCAATCGTGGCGAACACGATGGGCCTCGCATTCACGACTTGAGGCATAGTTTCGCGGTGCGCCGCTTGATGCTCTGGCATGCACAGGGTATCGATGTCGATCAAGCAATGCTCTCGCTATCGACCTACTTGGGGCACGCCAAGGTCTCAAACACCTACTGGTATCTGACAGCGGTTCCGGAGTTGATGGCGCTGGCCGGCGGCAAGTTCGAGCGCTTTGCCGAGGACTCGGGAGATGGTGATGAGTAAAGTCACTCGCCCCGCGACGCCACCGTCGTTCGCCGCCCTTGTACAAACCTTCTTCGCCGAGCATCTGACCCAACAGCGGGCGCTGAGTCCCTGCACTGTGGCGGCTTACCGCGACGCGTTCGTATTGTTCCTCGACTTCGCGCAAACACGTTTGGGCAAGTCGCCGGTGGTGATAACGCTGGCCGACATTACGCCGGAGTTGGTCCTGGCTTTCCTCGATCATCTGGAACACGAACGGCACAACACGGTTCGCAGCCGCAATGCACGCCTCGCCGCCTTGCGGGCCTTCCTGAAGTTCGCAGGGCACCGGGATGTGTCCTCATTGCACGTTATAGAGAGAGTGCTTGGGGTACTGTGCATAATGGCCGGGAGCGCGATTTGCCCAACGGCCGGTTTGTGGAAGCGAAACTCAGAAATCAGGCGTCGCACCCAACGGCCGCTTCGGAGCAACCCGTCGGGCAGTTATGGGTCGAAAGGGTGAATTCAGAATTTTCGAAAGTTGTCGTTCGGAAAATTTAAGTCGAGAAGCGGTGGCTGATCGATTCCTAGTGGCACGTCTGCCGCCGGCTTTGGAGGTAGAGCGCGGTAAGACATATCGGTTCGTTTTGGTAGGGGAGCCGTAAATTGGATGAATATTTTAGTAGATATTAGTTGACTATCTTGACAAAGTCGTCGGCTCCCGCGAGTACCGCACAAACGGCTACGACCAGCAGTTCCACCAGGTTGTGGTCAACTTTCTTGGCCTGCCTCGGATCACGGAGTCCAACGAAGATGTCCATCATTCGAAGTTTGCCTTCCGTCTCCATAAGCCACCCCAAAAAGACAGAAAACTACACAAATCAAGGGGCTGTGAACAGCCCCTTTGCAACTTATTGATTGTTAACC
>JBBQAT010000110.1:0-14521 GCA_038316625.1 Burkholderiales bacterium | reverse complement strand
CCAAGCCCGAGCGCTGGCGCGGCTCCACTCGGAACTGGGAACGCCCGGCCACCGTCTGGCTCAATCCGGTACGACAAGAGAATAAAACAGTAAAACTGGCCGCGTGATGAACGTGACAACTATCTTGACAAATAACGATATCAGGTCGGGGACGCATTATTTCGACCAGCATCTCTCCCATTGTCCAAATAGCGGGCATTCCCTCTCCTTTAACGTAGCCGTGCTCGAGCACGGTTTTGGTTTAAATGAAGTCCTGATCGAATTGACAGGACACATTATTCAAAAATCAATTACTACGATTGGTGCTCGAGCACGATTTCAAATCTCAGGTCGATTGCGCCTTAGAAAAAACACCGTGCTCGAGCACAACTACAGATTAGCACCATATTTTTTCAAATGCAACAGATGCATCTTTTTATTTAGTCTGATGTCAAGCCAGCAGTTGTCCGAACTTCAATCTGAGCCTATGGCCGGTGACCTATTCATTGCGGCCGGCGGTGGAGCTGCGCACCAATGACCGTTCAGGCCGAGGACCAGACCGCCATGCTGCCCATTTGACCGGCAGCTTTATTATTGACAAGCGGCCAGCGGGGTTGCCTTCGTCATGCGACTCTTCTGGGTCGAAAACAGCCGGAGACCGAACAATCCAGTTCGATTCGTCACATCAACACCCGCCGCATCGCAGCAATTCGGCGCGTGTCGTTCGCGTACGTCGAATCGCCTCGACTTTCGGAGCATTTGAGTCGCAAAGATGGGCGCGGAGGTTCTGCGGAGGATGAATCGCAGGCGGTGGCAGAACGGCGACGCGAAGTCGGGATGCTGCAAGAGATCGAGCTGCGCTGCGACGCGCGAATCATATCGCTGGTGATCTACGCCATCGGCATCGTGTTCTACGCCTTCGACAGCCGCTTCCGGCTCTGGCACTGCATCTGGCAACTGTTCGCAATCGGCGGCTGCCTGGCGCACTACATCGCGATTGCGTTTTATGTCCTATAGGGCTGAAGGCCAATAAGCACGGGCATCTTCAACATGATGGCCGTACAGGCCAATGTTCATGCGGGTCTCGCGGCATGCCTCACCGGGATTGCCTGTTGACGGGCGCTGCAGCGACGCCTGATCAAACGCTTATCGCGCAGGGATCTGCGCTCCTACAAAAGCAGGTTTGACAGTGGATGGTGGTCAAGCCCGCCCGTGACCCAGCCACGCATTCCGGCGGGCAGTTGGCGGATGACGGCCTCGGCGGCTTCCTTGCGCTCAAACTCGGCAAACACGCAGGCGCCGGAGCCGGTCATGCGCGCCGCGCCGAACCCGGCAAGCCAGCGCAGATACTCGGCGACGACGGGGAAGCGGGAGGTGGCAATGCGTTCGAGGTCGTTGCCGCCAACGCCGGGCATCCAGTCGGCCGCACGCATGATCGCGGTGTCGCGCTTGAGATCGGGCGCGCCAAAGATGACGGCGGTCGGCACCTGCACCGGCGGCTCCAGAACGACGTACCAGGCTGGCGACAAATCCACCGGCTGCAAAGCTTCGCCGACACCTTCGGCAAAGGCGTTACGCCCGAAGATGAAGACCGGCACGTCGGCTCCCAGCGTCAGACCGATCTCCTGCAAACGCTGACGCGGCAAGCCAAGTTGCCAGAGATGGTTGAGCGCGAGTAGCACGGTCGCGGCGTCCGAACTGCCACCGCCCAGACCACCGCCCATCGGAAGGCGTTTCTCGATGCTGATTTCAACACCCTGGCGGCAACCGGTCTCGACCTGCAGCCGCCGCGCCGCACGCACTGTCAGATCGCTTTCGGGCGGCACACCGGGCAGCGGATTGGTCAGCATTACGGCACCGTCATCGCGTGGCGAGAAATGCAGGCTGTCGCCGTAATCGATGAAGCGGAACAGGGTTTGCAAAAGGTGGTAACCGTCAGCGCGACGCCCGACGACGTGCAAAAACAGGTTCAGTTTGGCGGGAGCCGGATATACGCTGGTCCAGTCCCAGTTGGCTTCGGTAATCACGGTTTGCTCTCTTCAGGTGGCAAGCTGGTCCATTCGTCAATGCGCAGGCGCAGTTCGAGCCCGCCCGCGCGTTCGGCAAAAATGCGGTTGGGCGGTGCCAGCGGATCATCGCCGTCGTAGCCGTAGTCAATGCTCCAGCCCTCATGGCGCAGACGCAGCGGACGGCCAAAGCCGTCGAGTTCGGCAATCCCGGCGGTCGTATTACGGCCGCGCACCCAATCGGTAAGCTGTGCCAGCGGCAGCGGGTAGCCGAGCACCTGCTTTGTCAGTGTTTCGGCGTCGGCCGCTTCGTACGACTTGCCGTCGCTCGTCGTCAGGCGTGCCCCACTAGAGTTCGTGGAAATTTCAGCCAGGCCCTGACCAAACGGTGAAGCGAGCAGCAGCGTATTGTTTTCCCCTTCGTGCCGCCAACTCAAACGGCCCGAATAGTTTTTGTCCTCATGGCGCAAGGAGAAGCGGCCTTCGAGCGAGAAGGCCGCCAGTGCATCGCGCGACGGAACAGCCACCGACGACACGGGGAGCGAAGCACACCCCCCGAGCAGCAGGACGAGCCAAAGCATTCCGGCGCTGCACCACGCCCGCACAAAACCAGGATTGAATCGCATCCGGATCAGGGGGCAAACTTCTTGACGGCGTCCGCCAATAATTCGTTGGCCGGGTATTTCTGCTGCGCCTCGCGCAAAGTGCGCTGGGCATCCTGACTGCGCCCGAGAGCCCACAGCACTTCGGCCAGATGCGCGGCGACTTCCGGGTCATCGCGTTTGGCATAGGCGCTTTCGAGCGAAACCAAAGCAGCCGCCAGATCGCCCTGACGATATTGAACCCAGCCCAGGCTATCCAGAATGAAAGGGTCGTCCGGCGTCAGCTTGAGCGCCTTTTCGATCAACTCGCGTGCCTCAGGCAGGCGAATATTGCGGTCGGCATAGGAATAGCCCAGCGCGTTGTAGGCCTGCGCATTATCCGGGCGCAATACGATCAGCTTGCGCAAGTTGGTTTCCAGAACATCCATGCGCCCAAGACGTTCGGCAAACAGCGCCGTTTCGTAAAGAAAATCCGGATCGTCAGGCTGGCCAGCCAGCGCTTTTTCCAATAGATCAAAGGCGGCTTGGGGCTGCTTGGCCTCACGCAACAACCCGGCTTCGGCGATCACCAGTTGCACCTTGTCCTCGGGTGTCGCCGCCTTTGCGCTACTGAGTTGCTGACGCGCGGCGTCAAGCTTTCCCTGGTCAACCAGGATATGGGCACGCCGCATTTGCGCCGGAATATACCGTTCACCGGGACCAACCAGCGCGTAGTAGGCCAGCGCATCGTCGTTGCGCTTTCCGTCCTCGGCAATCTGCCCGAGATAATAATAGGGCGTACTCTTGTCCTGCATATTCAAGGTAACGAGATGCTTGAAATGGATTTCGGCAAGCGCACGATCATTCTGCTGCAGCGCCAG
Source organism: Burkholderiales bacterium (assembly GCA_038316625.1). Classification (GTDB taxonomy): domain Bacteria; phylum Pseudomonadota; class Gammaproteobacteria; order Burkholderiales; family Rhodocyclaceae; genus Propionivibrio. Next base: position 11,074 of record JBBQAT010000110.1, on the reverse strand, counting down.
GATGGCCGCCGGGTAAACCACTTCCGGGTTGTCCGGAAAAGTCTGCAGCAACTGATCAAAATGATGCTTGGCCTCAGAATAGCGCTTTTCGCCGACCAGCCCGCGTGCCAGATTCAGCTGCGCGTCACGCGCCTTGGGGTTACGCTCGACAAAGCCCTGCAAAAAACTGACGGCCTCGCTCGGCGATGTCCGCGACAGCACTTGCGCCTGGAGCAGCGCCGCCATTTCCCAGTCGGGGCGCAGTTCGAGTGCCCGACGCGCTTCAGCCAGCGCGCGGTCAAACACGCCCGCCGAACTGGCAGCCATGGCCACGGAGTAATGCGCTTCGGCGACACCGAAGAACGGCCGGCAAACCTTGTCGATCAGGCGGAAAACTGCCTGACGGTCCGGGTTGCGGGCAAACATGCGATTGAGTCCGAGAAGATTATCGCCAATGGACGACTTGTCGGCCTCAATCATGCGGACCAGATTGGGTGCCAGATCGTCCAGTTGATTGGCCATGATCATCACACTGGTCATCATTTGCTGGGCACGGGTCGAGCCCGGCTCGACCTGCTGCCACAAGCGTGCCGTTTCGAGTGCCAGGTCAAAGCGGCGGGCAAACCCGGCCACCTCGATTGTCCGCTCAAGCACCTTGGGCTCGCGGGTACGCAAGGCAAGATCGGAATACGCCTTGGTCGCCAGTTCGAGATCGCCGCGCTGCAGGGCGATTTCGGCGATCAGGACCTGATAAACCCCCAGCCCAGGCTGATCAGCGTATTGCGCATCCCCCGGCCGTGGCTCAACCGGCACCGAAGGGCTTGCTTCAAGAACAGCCGGGGCACGTTTTTTTGCCGGGACCGTTTTACCGGCTGACAGGGCAGGCAGGCTGAAGGCAAACGCCAGTGCGGAAAAACAGAGAATGCGTTGAATGGATTTCATGGGTTCCTTGCACGACTTGATCAGATCACTACAGCTTGGAGTCGTTTGCGTCATAATGGTTTTATGCATGTTATGGACTTTTTTCGGTAGCAGCAATGCCAGAACTCCCCGAAGTCGAAGTTAGCCGTCAAGGATTGTTGCCCTTTCTGCCCGGGCAACACATCGTCAAGGCCATTTTCCGGACGCCAAAGCTGCGTCACGAACTCCTGCCCGCGCTGACTACGCGCCTTGCCGGACTTCGCGTTGATACCATTCTACGCCGTGGCAAGTATCTTCTGTTCGACTGCGAAAGCAGCCTTGGTGGCGGCTGGCTGATACTGCATCTTGGCATGTCCGGCAGCCTGCGCCTGGTTGCTCCGGACACCCCGCCGCAGAAGCACGACCACGTCGATCTGGTGTTCGCCCATACCGCACTGCGCTTTCGCGACCCGCGACGCTTCGGTACCCTGCTCTGGCATGAAGGTAGCGATGTGGAAAAACACCCGCTGATCGCCGTGCTCGGCATCGAACCGCTCGGCTCAGAGTTCGATGGAGACTGGCTGTACGAGAAAACGCGACGACGCAGCACACCGATCAAGCCCTTGCTGATGGACAGCCATCTGGTCGTCGGCATCGGCAACATTTACGCCTCGGAAAGTCTGTTCCGCGCCGGAATCTCCCCCTTGCGCGCGGCCAATCGCATCAGCCGCGAACGCTATCACGCGCTCGTTCCGGCCATTCGCGAAACGCTTGATGCCTCGATTGCCGCTGGCGGCAGCAGCGTTCGCGACTACGTGCATAGCGACGGCGGTGCGGGCTGCTTCCAGCTTTCCTGCGCAGTGTATGACCGCCTCGGCGAGCCGTGCGTAAACTGTGGCGAACCGCTACGATCAGTCCGCCAGGGCGGTCGCTCGACCTTTTACTGCGCACGCTGTCAGCGCTGAACAAGCTACTTGAACATTGCCAGCCCATGTGATTGATTGGGCAAGACTTTGTGATAAAGTGCAGCAATATGTATTCTGATGGAATTTGCCATGTCACTTGCCCAACAATTCGCCGCCTACAGTGAATGGCGGACTCAGCTCTCCGCCGGCCTTGGGGCTTTCCGGAAGTGGATCACCGAAAACGAACTCAGCGACGCCCAGATCGACCTGCGTATCGCGCACTTGCTCGAAAAGCTGCGGGAAGACCGCCTGAATGTGGCCTTTGTCGCCGAATTCTCTCGCGGCAAATCGGAGCTGATCAACGCCATCTTCTTCGCTGAATACGGTAGCCGCATGCTGCCGTCGACGGCCGGCCGCACCACGATGTGCCCGACCGAGCTGATGTACGACTCGGACAAGCTGCCGTGCATCGAACTGCTGCCGATCCAGACCCGCGAATCCAGCACCAGCATCAGCGAATACAAGCGCTTCCCCGAGGAATGGAAGATCGTCCCCCTCGACATCGACTCGGCGGAGGCCATGCAGGAAGCCTTGCGTTCAGTCAGCGAAGTGATTCGCGTTGCGCCAGAAGTCGCCGAGCAATTCGGTTTTTCAGCGGGCGACAAGAAAACAACCGTTGTCAGAATGGCCGAAGACGGGCTGGTTGAAATCCCGCGCTGGCGCCACGCCCGCATCAACTTCCCGCACCCGCTGCTGATGCAGGGCCTCGTCATTCTCGACACGCCAGGCCTCAACGCTATCGGCACGGAGCCTGAACTGACGCTGTCGTTACTGCCCAACGCCCACGCCGTGCTGTTCATTCTGGCCGCCGATACGGGGGTTACGCAGTCCGACCTGGCGATCTGGAGCGAACACATCGGCGCACCGGGCCGGCGCAAGAAAGGTCGCCTCGTCGTACTGAACAAGATCGACAGCATGTGGGACGAGCTCAAATCGGAAGACGAGATCAACGCCGAAATCACCAAGCAGACCAATAGCTGCGCGTGGACGCTTGACCTGCCGACCAGCCAGATTTTCCCGATCTCCGCACAAAAAGCGCTGATCGCCAAGATCAACGACGACAAGGACTTGCTTGAGCGCAGCCGCCTGCCGGCCCTCGAACTCGCGCTTTCCAAGGAGCTGATTCCGGCCAAGCAGGAAATCGTTTACGAGAACACCGACGCCGAGTTTTCCGACATTTACATGCGTATGCGCGGCCTGCTCGAATCGCGCCTCGCCGGCCTGCGCGAACAGCTGGGCGAATTGACCGAACTGCGCGGCAAGAACAAGGGCGTCGTCGAATACATGATGGGCAAGGTACGGATCGAGAAGGAGGAATTCGAGTCCGGCCTGCAGCGCTACTACGCGGTACGCAGCGTCTTCTCGCAACTGACCAACAAGCTCTTTGGCCATCTGGGTCTTGACGCCTTGCGCTCACTCACCCGTTCAACCCGCGAGACGATGACCGACGCGACATTCTCGAAGACTCTGTCGGCGGCGATGAAGAATTTCTTCAACATCTCGCGCGCCAATCTCGTCAAATCGGATGGCGAAGTCAGCGAAATCCTCACCATGATGGAAGCCATCTACAAGAAATTCTCGGTCGAACACGGCCTCAAGCTCGGCACGCCGACCGGTTTCTCGCTGATCAGTTACGAAAAGGACATCGAGCGACTTGAATACTGGTGCGACACGCACCTCAACACCATGTTCCAGCTCATGACCCATGAGAAAAACAAGGTCACGCAAAAATTCTTTGAGGAAGTCGCTGTTCAGGTCAGACACGCATTTGAACGCGCTAACCGCGACGCGGAATCCTGGCTGAAGGCCATCATGGCCCCGATGGAGACGCAGGTTCGCGAGCACCAGATCCAGCTCAAGCGACGCCTGGAAAGCATCAAACGCATCCATCAGGCGACCGATACGCTCGAAGACCGCATCAACGAGCTGACCCACGTCGAAAACAATCTGGTATCGCAGATTCGCGCGCTGGAAAGCGTCGGACAGGACGTTCACCAGGTCTTGAGACAATCCATCGGCCGCCGGAGCCTGCGCAACGCCGCCTGATAAAAAAACGCCGCCCCCTCGTCAGGTAGCGGCGTCTTTTTGTTTGAGAATCAAGCCGGACGCTTGTTGCCCGTGAGCTTTTCGTACTTGACCCACAGCTGATTGTCATTTTCCGGATGATCAGCATCCTTCGGGATACAATCAACCGGACAAACTTCGACACACTGCGGCGTATCGTAGTGGCCGATACATTCAGTGCATTTGTTCGGATCGATCTCGTAAATTTCGGCACCTTGCGAAATCGCCTCGTTCGGGCATTCCGGCTCGCACACGTCGCAGTTGATGCATTCGTCGGTAATAATCAAAGCCATGGCTTCATTTCCTTCAGATCGTTAAAGTTATTCCGCTACTCTTTTCGCCAGCCGCTCACAAATGGACGGCTGCACAAACTTGCTCACATCGCCACCCAAAATGGCAATTTCGCGAACCATCGTCGCCGAAATGAACATGTATTGCTCACTCGGCGTCAGGAACACGGTTTCGACCTCGGGGAACAGATTCCTGTTCATTCCCGCCATCTGAAATTCATACTCGAAGTCGGACGCGGCGCGCAAGCCGCGCAAAATCACTTTTGCTTTCCGCTCATGCAGAAAATCCATGAGCAAGCCTTCGAAGCTGCAGACCTCCGCATTCTTGTAAGGTGCCAGCACGTCCTTCGCCATTTCGACCCGGTCTTCCAAGGAAAAGAACGGATGCTTTGACAGGCTGGCGGCAATCGCCACGATCACGTGATCGAAGAGATTGACGGCACGGCGCACAAGGTCTTCGTGTCCACGTGTCAGTGGATCAAAGGTACCTGCGTAGATTGCTACCCGCTTGTTCAGGGCCATCTGGCTAACCCTTCCGCATCAAATGATAAAAAACCTGCCCGGCCCGACCACTTCGCACCGTTTTCCAGTCGCCACAGGAATCCAGTGCATGCTCGGCCTCAATGTAAATCGCACCACCCTCAGCCAAGAGTTCCGGCAGGACGGGCGTCAGACGCTCAATCCAGCCCTGTTTATAAGGCGGATCGAGAAACAGCACATCAAACCGCGAACCGCTTGCGCGCAACGAGGAGGCGAATTTTACCGCATCCGCACGCACAATCTGCAAACGGTCTGCAGCGCCCAGCACATGGGCGTTAGCATCAAGCGCCGCGTACACCTTGGGTGAATGTTCGACCATCACCACCCTGGCCGCTCCGCGAGAAGCCGCCTCAAAGCCGAGCGCGCCGCTCCCGGCGAAGAGATCGAGACAGGACAGCCCGGTGAGATCCTGCCCCAGCCAGTTGAACAGGGTTTCACGAACGCGATCCGGTGTCGGACGCAGGCCTTCCGAATCCGGAAAGGACAGGTTACGCCGCCGCCATTCGCCGCCGATAATACGTACTGTGTTCATCTTGGTCGCTGAATTCAAAATCCGGCCCCTTTCACCACCCGCCGCACTCGCGTGATGAGCAACTGGCTGATTCGTTTCGAGTAAAACATGGGGAGGGGTGGCTTCTGTTAAAATTTGGCTTGCAGGTCATTCGCGATGGCATCTTACCATCCCCGCAATCCCCGAACCCCTTCCAAGACAAGTTGGCCCCATGTTTGGTTTTCTCAAGAAGTCCCCTGCCGCACAACCCGCCGAAACCGTCACTGCAGCCCCTGAACCCAGTTGGCGCGAGCGCCTGAAAGCCGGCCTCGCCCGCACCCGCGCACAATTCGGCGGCAAGCTCAAATCGATTTTCTCGCGCGGCAAAGTCGACGACGAACTACTCGAAGAACTGGAAACCCTGCTGCTGACCAGCGACGTCGGCATGGACGCGACGCAGCACCTGCTCGGCGAACTCAAGGCGCGTGCCAAGCGCGACAAGATTGACACCCCGGAAGGCATCCAGAAAGCGCTTTCCGACGCTTTGCACGAGCTTCTGCTGCCGCTCGAACAGCCGCTGGACATCACGTCGCACCGCCCCTTCATCATCATGATCGCCGGCGTCAACGGTGCGGGAAAAACGACGTCGATCGGCAAACTGGCCAAGCATTTCCAGTCGCAAGGCTTATCCGTCCTGCTGGCGGCCGGTGACACCTTCCGTGCCGCCGCACGCGAACAACTGCAAACCTGGGGCGAGCGCAACAACGTGACGGTCATTTCGCAGCAATCCGGCGACCCGGCGGCGGTTATTTTCGACGCCATGTCGGCCGCCAAGGCGCGCGGCATCGACATTGTGCTGGCCGACACCGCCGGCCGCCTGCCGACCCAGTTGCACCTGATGGATGAAATAGCCAAAGTGCGTCGCGTCATCCAGAAAGCCGACCCGACGGCTCCGCACGAAACGCTGCTCGTCCTGGACGCCAATTTCGGGCAAAACGCGCTGCAGCAGGTCAAGGCCTTCGACAAGTCGATCAACGTTACCGGCCTGATCGTCACCAAGCTCGACGGCACGGCCAAGGGCGGCGTGGTGGCCGCGATTTCACGCCAGTGTCCGAAGCCGATCCGCTTCATCGGTGTCGGCGAGGGCATCGACGATCTGCGTCCCTTTGTCGCCCGCGACTTCGTCGATGCGCTGTTCGAGTGAGTTTTGAATGATCTCCTTCAGCGACGTCACCAAACGCTACCCCGAAGGGCTTGAAGCGCTCAAGAATGTCAGCTTCGAGATCGAGGCCGGCGAGATGGTGTTTATCACCGGCCACTCCGGTGCCGGAAAATCCACCGTGTTTCGCCTGCTCGCGGCCATCGAGCGCCCGACCTCGGGCAGCATCGTGGTCAACGGGCAAAACCTGGCGGCCTTGCGCAAGAGCGCCATTCCCTACCTGCGCCGCAACTTCGGGTTGATATTCCAGGATCAGAAACTGCTTTTCGACCGCAGTGTGCTTGATAACGTGCTGCTGCCGCTGGCCATTGTCGGCCTGCCCGCCAAGGAAGCGACTCGCCGAGCACGCGCCGCTCTCGACAAGGTCGGCCTGCTTGATCGCGAACGAACACATCCGATTGCCCTGTCGGGCGGCGAACAGCAACGACTGGCCATCGCCCGTGCCGTCGTCAATCGGCCGGCCATCCTGCTCGCTGACGAGCCGACAGCCAACCTCGATACCGAATCGGCGTCGGCCATTCTGGAAATTTTCCGCGCCTTCCATCAGGTTGGCGTCACGCTCGTCATCGCCACGCACGACCCCGACTGGATGGCGCGCTTCTCGCCGCGCGTGCTGCGCCTCGAACGCGGACGCCTGCTGGGAGTTGCTGCATGAACACTTTCTTTGCACAACACCTCGCCGCCCTGCTCAACGCGCTGCGCCGGCTGGTTATCTCGCCGCTCAATACGGCCCTCTCGCTGCTGGTTATCGGCATCGCGCTGGCCTTGCCCAGCGCCGGCTGGGTCGTTCTCGACAATCTGCGCGGCATCACTGGCAGCGCCTCGGGCGTTCAACAGATCAGCCTGTTCATGAACATCGAGGCGAGCAAAAAGGACGTCAGCGAAATCGAATCGCGACTGCGCGAGGCCAATCCGGGAAGCTGGCGTTTCGTCGCCAAGGACGAGGCGTTGAAACACCTGCAATCATCCGAAGGCATGTCCGAGATCGTCGCCAGCCTGCCGAAAAACCCGTTGCCGGACGCCTTCATTGTTGAACCCAAGGATTCGCAGCCGGAGTCGCTGGAACGACTGGCCAAGGCCTTCTCCGGCTGGCCGAAAGTCGCCCACGTCCAGCTCGATTCAGCGTGGGTCAAGCGTTTCGACGTTTTCCTGCGCATTGGCAAGCTGGCGATCACCCTGCTTGCCGGCCTGTTTGCGGCTGCCTTGGTAGCGGTCACTTTCAACACCATCCGCCTGCAAATTCTCGCGCATGCGGCCGAGATCGAAGTCGCCAGGCTGATCGGTGCGACCGACGCCTTCATCCGCCGGCCATTTCATTATTTTGGCGCGTTACAGGGCACACTCGGTGGGCTGTTTGCCGCGCTGCTCGTCGTTCTCGGCAGCCTGCTGCTGGAACAGCCGGTCGGCGAACTGGTGGCGCTGTACGGCGGCAGTTTTGTCTTGCACGGCTTGTCACCCGCCGGCATCGCGGCACTGGCGGGCATTGGCGCAGCGCTGGGCTGGCTCGGGGCGCAACTGTCGGTGGTCATTCACCTGCGGCGTATAGGCTGAGTTTTCAACCAGCCTGAAAGTCAATAAACACGGGCATCTTCAAACCGGCCACCACGGGAGCCAATGTTTATGCGCATCTCGCAGCATGCCACCCCGAGAATGGCTACTGGCGGGGCTTCCGGCGCGTTAACAACAGACGACTTCGACCGTCTGGTGTTCCAGCAGCGAAGCCAGGGGCGTCGGCGGCACCTTGTCAGTAAATAGAACGTCGATTTCCGACGTATTGCCCAGCGCCACGGACGCCGAGGCCTGGAACTTGGTGTGATCCGCCGCGACAAAAATCTGCCGCGAATTGGCCATCATCACCTTCATCACGGCCACTTCGTTGAAATCGAACTCGAGCATCGTGCCGTCGGGATCAACCGCGCCAAGGCTCATGACCAGGAAATCCGCCCGGAATCCACGCAAAAAGTCCTTGGCGGCAGGCCCGATGATTCCGCTGTTTTGATGCCGCAGAGAGCCACCAGGAACCATGACGTCGAAATCCCGACGCGTGTACAGCAGGTTGGCCACGCGCAGGCAGGTCGTGATGATGCGCAGATTCTGACGCACATCGAGCGCCTTGGCGACGGCCTCGATGGTGGTTCCGGCCGACAGGAAGACCGTGCTGCCGTCCGGGATGCGCTCGGCGACGACGCGTGCGATGCACTGTTTTTCGTCAGTCTGCGACACCTCGCGTTTTTCCAACTCGCGGTTGATGACGCTCGAGGCCTGGCCGGCACCGCCGTGATAGCGCGACAGAATGCCATCGTCACTCAGCTTCCGGATGTCGCGCCGGATCGTCTGAGTGGAGACGTCCAGCAAGGACGCCAGTTCATCGATGCGCATGTAGCCGTTAGCATTGATCAGCATCAGCAATTGATCGTAACGGGGGTTTCCCGTTACGACCGGAGCGTTTCCAGTGAGTCCATCCATCGTCAGTCAGCCATCGTTACGTTGTTGAGGCACACGGGTTTGGGCGCTCAGGCAAGCTCAATCAGCTCAAGGTCCAGATAACGCGCAATCTGGCGCAGTACCGGACGATGATCACCGTAAACCAGCGAACAGTGGTGTTCCATACCCGCATCAAGCAAACGCTGACGGAACAGATCAGCATGTACGTCCAGCCGCGCCACGCCGGAGGTCCCCGAATAGGCCAGCGGTGCCTTAAGCATATCACCCCCGGCAAGCATCATGCGCAGCTTGCCTTGGCCTTGCGTGATGCGGCATAGCGTGATGCGGCCCGGTTTGAGCGGAAACTCCGAAAGCAGGGGCAGCTTGCGATTGGAGTGGATGGTCGCCTGCGGTTGCACATCCGGATCGGCCATCTCGATCGGTGCCTGACCGCAGTGCCAGAACACCATAGTGTCGCTGACCGGGTCGATATCGACCAGATCGGTATTGAACACGCCCTGGTCGGATGACCATTGCAGCACCAGCGAGGAGATCACGCCGAACATGTCGGCCTCACAGCCGCCCGGGCGGCGATCTTCGTTCATCAGCGCAATCGCACCACAGGCGGCGCAACCATACTGGGTAAAGAACTCCGGCCAGCAGCGCAAGGCAATGCCGTCGAAGCCTTCATTCTGGGCACGCGAGCGCAAGGCAGAATAGACCTTGAGCGTTTTGCGTGTGGCGACCTGATCCATTGCGCCGAGATTCGGAAAATCCCTGGCGCGACGGGCGTAGGGCTCATCCGCCACACTGTCGGGCAATTGTTTGACACTCTCGATGAAATCGCTGACCGGTGTCGTCGTGGATTCAATTCCGAAGCGCGACTTGAGCATCTGCACGTCGTAGTTGCAGGCATCGAAGCCGGTTGGATGCTCGCCGACGACCAGAATCTTCGCTCCGGCGAGGCGGCGCACGACGGCCGCTGCGCGCGCCAGCGCCTCAATACGTCCAAGACTTTGCGGGCTATCGGGGGCACCGTGCACGTTATCCAGCGTCTTCTGCATCCGGCTCAGCGTATGGCTGGCGAGATTGACGCCGCAAAAGGAATTGAGACGCAGGCGACCGCCCGTACGCTCTTCGGGGAAGGTCCACAACACGAGCGGGACATCAAGCGCCTTGGCGATTTCAGCGCAGACTGAGGAATCGGTAAACGTCACCTGAAGCAGCAACAGCATGTCGATGCCCGCCGAATTGGCGGCGGCAAAGGCCGCGAGCGCCGGATCGCTTTCGAAGTGGAGCACCTTTTCGCCGACGATCTCGACCGGCAAGGCGGCAAGGCTGGCCCATGCCTTGTCGAAGATTTCGTGGGCGTACTCGACGTCAAATGTCGGCCGGCCGACTGCGACAACGCCTATGCGTGGTTTCAATTGTGTCATTCAAGAGTCTCCTGACAATGAATATTTAACGCCCGCCCGATCAGCGAAAAAACAGGTTTTTCACGAGCAGGAAGGTGCCGATGCAAAACAGGAAGGTGTGAACGATCCCGTGGTAATTGATCTTGCGCGCCTTGAGCAGATCCCAGGCTTTCATGCCGGCCATCAAGCCGACGAGAAAGCTCGGAACGCCCCAGGCAAAGAGAGAAAACACGTCGCGGGTGAGCAATTCCTTGTTCCAGAAACCGAGGATCGCCCCCACCATTTGCAGCATGAAGAAGAACAGCAGGCTGGCCTTGACCTGATCGGCGCTCCACGGCTGCATCGACGCGTACGCGATCACGGGTGGCCCAGGCTCCCCGACGCTGGCCCCCAGCGTCCCGGAGAAGAACCCGGCGAGCGCCGAAAGCGGCCTGGAGGACTCGCCACCTGTAGCCACCTTCTTCTTGCGTAACGAATGGATCGATGAAGCGATCAGCACGACGCCCATGGCCACCAGAATCCATTTGGCCGGCATGAGTTTGAGCAGGTTCGCCCCCAACCATGATCCAGGCAGCGACCCGGCGACCATGATCAGACAGGTACGCCACTGAACGTGCTGGCGCATTTTGTACACCAGCGGAAAGGTGATCATCCAGCCGAACAGCCCGGCCACTGGAACGGCCTGCTTGACGTCAAGCAGCAACGACAGCAAGGGCACCGAGACCAGCGCGAGGCCGAAGCCAGTCAGACCCTGGACGAAGGTACCCAGAAGGATCACACCTGCGACC